>JAUIHE010000103.1 GCA_030432195.1 Alphaproteobacteria bacterium | reverse complement strand
GTCCTCCGACGCCGCCGACAACCTCGCGTACCACTGGCTGAGCGAGGATGGGCAGATGCTCGTGTTCGACGGGCAGCGCACCCCGATGCCGACGCTGACCCCCGGAGCCTCGGCGACGGTGCAGGCCAGCCCTGAGGGTGTGGAGTGTGTGAAGGACATTTGTTCTTACATCTACGACACCTACGGGAAGTTCCCGGCCACGCAAGACCCCATTCAGATGTCGCTGTTCGCACAATCGCATCATCTCGACCTGGATTTCTATGACCAAAACATGAAGCCGGGCGCCTATTCCGAGAGCCACAAAAATCATTTCCGCGACTGGTACGGCAATCAGATGCCGAAAACACGCGGCTAGGGGAGAGACACATGGAACCGTTCCGCCTTATCATTTATGGCAAAAAAGTCCCGACAAAGCAGTGCTTTGAGGTGCTAAATCCGGCGACTGAAAAGCCCGCTGGCTTAGCGCCCTTGGCCGAGGCGTCGCATTTGGAAGACGCCATTCGCGCGGCCAAGGTTGCGCACCGCACTTGGAAAGATGAGACCGAGCGCAAACGCCAGACCGCGTGCCGAAAGATCGCCGAGCGCATCGAAGCGCACGCCGAGGAGTTGGCGCAATTGTTGACAACAGAACAAGGCAAGCCCCTGGGCGGGCTGGGATCGCGTTGGGAAATCGGCGGCGCCATCGCTTGGACCCAGTACACGGCGAGCTTGTCCATGCCGATGAAAGTCCTGCAAGATAACAACGAGGCGCGTGTTGAGTTGTATCGCAAGCCGATTGGCGTTGTGGGGTCGATCACGCCTTGGAACTTCCCGGTCTTGATCGCCATTTGGCACATTATTCCCGCGATTTTGGCGGGCAATACCGTGGTGATTAAGCCGTCCCCCTACACGCCGTTGACCACGCTGCGATTGGTCGAGTTGATGAACGAAGTGCTGCCGCGCGGCGTCGTTAACTGCATCGTTGGCGATGATGATTTGGGGCCGCTGATGACCGGTCACCAAGACATTGGTAAAATCGTCTTCACGGGCTCTTCGGCCACCGGCAAGAAGATCTACGCCAATGCGGCGGAGACCATGAAGCGCATGACTTTGGAGCTGGGCGGAAACGATGCGGGCATCGTGTTGCCCGATGTCGATCCTAAGCAAATTGCGGAAGGCTTGTTCTGGGGTGCCTTTATAAACGGCGGGCAGACCTGTGCGGCGCTCAAGCGTTTGTATGTCCACGAAGATGTCTATGAGGACGTCAGCGAAGAGCTGGTCAAGTTTGCGCGCAAAATGCCGGTTGGCCCTGGCACAGACGAGAGCGTTTTGGTCGGACCTGTGCAAAACCTACGCCAATTTGAAATTGTCAGCGACCTGGTGAGCGATGCCAAGCCGCGCGGCCGCGTCTTGCTGGGCGGGGACGTGCCAAACCGCGAGGGCAAGAAGAAGGGCTATTTCTTCCCTCTGACTATCATTGCCGATCTTGAGAACGGCGACCGCTTGGTCGATGAGGAGCAATTTGGCCCGGTGCTGCCGATCATTCGCTACCGAGATATTGAAGACGCCATCGAAAAAGCCAATGACAATCCCAACGGGCTGGGCGGCTCGGTTTGGAGCCGTGACATCACCGAAGCACGCCGCATTGCCTCCAAAATGGAGTGTGGCTCGGTTTGGATCAACAAACACGGTATGATCCAACCCAACGCGCCTTTTGGCGGCGTCAAGCAGTCGGGCTTGGGCGTTGAATTCGGTGAAGAAGGCTTGGCCGAATACACCGATATTCAGGTGGTCTTCTCCTAGAACGAGAATGACACGCTGATCATGCAGGACATTCTTGCCTCACTCTCGACCGCCGACATCTCACTTGTTTTGTTGGCGGTCGTTTTTCTTGCTTCGTGCATGCAAGCCATTACCGGTATGGGCTTTGGCGTGATCGCTGGGCCGGTGTTATTGGTATCAATGGGCTCGGCGTCCGCAATTCAAGTTTCGATCGTCTTGAGCTTTTTGATTGCCGCTTTGCTGTCGCCTGCGACGCTGCCCCGGGTAAACCGCGGCCTGATTCTACCGCTGCTGCTAGGCGTCGCTTTGGGAACGCCGGTCGGTGCTCTGCTCTATATTTCTCTTAATTTGAGCGCACTCAAGATCTTGGCGGCGATTGTTGTGGGTGCGATGACCATCATCGCAACCGGTTGGTTGACCAAGCATCCGCTATTTGAGCGCGACACGCGCTTGAGGCGGGTCGTTGTCGGTGTCTTATGCGGTGCTTTGAACGCCACACTTGCCATGCCGGGACCGCCGGTTGCGGCCTATGCGACCGCCATCAAGGCCGATATGCAAACGATCCGGGCGACGACGTTGGTGACATTTTTGCTCGCCTATCCGGTGGCTTTGGGCTTTCAGTGGGGCTTTTCTGAGTTGTCCGAAGAGCTTTGGACGGTGGGCCTACCCCTTGCTTTGCCGACCGCTTTGGGAACGCTGACCGGCCTGCTGGTCGCCCCCCTGTTTGACGAGCGAATTTTCAGATGGGTCGCGGTGACTTTCCTAACGGCCAGTGTCGCGGCGCTGGTGCTCGCGGTCTAGGTCCAAAGTCGGGCGAGCGCCTCGGGCATCTGGCGTTTCTCCAGCAGTCCTCGGGCGCGCTCGGTCAGCACAGCACCGGGGCACAGGGTATCGCAGGTGATCCGTTCGGGCCCGAACTCTTGCGCGATCTGCAGGGGGAAAGGCCTGAATTGCACCCTTGGCGGCGGTATAGTTCGCACCGTCGAACGGACTGCCAAAGCGGCCAGCCTTGCTGCCCATATTGATGATCCGCCCGTATCCAGAGCGCCTCATGTAGGGCAGAACCGCTCGTGTCGTGCGCACGCTAGTGGTTGGCTCTATTCCGCACGTTGCCGGTCTTGGTCTGACCGCAGCGCCAGGCGCCGAATTCACCTTCATCCCTTACAAGGGCTCAGCGCCTACCTTCAAGGCGATGCTTGATGGTTCCGTGAACATGTTCATTGCGCATAACTCGTTCTTGACCGGGAATTCCGATCAAGTAAAGTCTCTGGCAATGCTGACTTCAGAGCGGGTCTTTACGGCTTCCGATCTTCCCTACGCCGACGTTCAGGGCATAGGCCGGATGCCCGTCGGAGCGGCGGACGACAACACGCGCAGAATTGGCCTCTGACAGCCAGTCGCCTCAGCTTGGAGCGTAGCCGCGCTCTTGCGCCCGCGAAACTTCAGCGCGCATTTTTTCTCAGCCGACGGCCAGTCTTCCGGGTGCTCGCGCGCAATCCGCTCGATCAGCGCTTCTCGCTCGTCTTCAGCAAGTGCGGCCAGGTAGCCGCGTCCCAAACCTGCGCAGTGCATGGGAATACGTGAGCCGACGCCAAGAAGAACGGCCATCGAGCCCGGCGTTCGGCATGCATCGACATAGATGCATCAACATTGATGAACTCGGTCCCGTTCGGCGCCCCCAGGTAGATCGATGCATCGGCGTACTCGGCCAAATCTTGCATGTAGGGGCGCGCAATATCACGGATCTCCATTTGTGCCACGACGTCATAGTCAAGCGTCAAAACAGCAGGCCCCAGCGAGTAGCGCCGAGTGTCTAGCTTGCGCTGAAATTCGGCCTGGTCTTTCAGTCCGTGGCCTCTTTCCAAGCCATGTACCGTTCTTGGCTTTCTTTGGACCACGTCGTTTTGGGGTCATAGAATTCGTCGACCGCATAGTGTCCATCTGGAATCACATACCACGGCATTTTGGTCGAGGTATAGATATGGACATCGGGAGGCATAAGGTCCGGGTTGTCCAGTGTCCCGACCCGAAGGAAGCGCACCCGTTCGCGCATGCCGCCGAAGTCGTAGTTACTCCAAATCGCTATTTTGCATTCTGGGCATCTGGCAATGATTTGGCCCTTGCCGCTGGGGGACGGCACCGTGATCGTCTCAACTTCCCCTTGGGTCAGTTCGACGTTTTCAGCTTCATAGAGCGCGTTCAATACGTGCGGGCCGCCGGTCTGCCTTTGGCACCAACGGCAATGGCAGGCGTGGACGATCAGTGGCTCAATTCGCACCCTGTAGCGTAGTGTCCCGCAGGTACATCCGCCTTCGCAGGTCTCAAATTGCTTTCCCATGCGCTTTAACCTCCCATTTCAACATGGCCTGATTTATTAGCCTGTTTGGCTGCGATCAGTGTCGCACCGAAGCAGGCTGTCGTAAAGCCGGGCTAAATTCGCCGCGTCTTCTGCATGGAACGGCTATCGTCAGCGCAGGCAGCTGCGCTGTTCTGGGTCATGTCATGTAACAGCCCGACACGGATGCAGCGGGCTCCGTAACGAGGCACGCATTTTCATAGCGCGGGCCGCTAGAGCCAGCTGTCGGCGGCCCAAAGCTGCGGATTTAGGGGAAGCTTTTGCGGGTCCGATTGGCGATCGCGACCAAAGACAACATGACGGGAAACTCGACCAGAACGCCAACAACAATGGCCAAGGCGGCTCCTGAATGCCGGCCAAAAAAAGTCCATAGTGGGGCACGTTAAGGGATAAAAGTAGGCGTCCAACCGACTAGCCCGCCGAACTGGATTGGGCAAGGCTAAGCCAAGAGACGCCGCAGCCCCTCTTGCGCTTTTCGCAGCGCGGGCAGGTAGCTTGCCAGCACTTGTGCAGCTTCGGCTTTCAACGCAGGCATGCCGGTGTTCAGGGCAGCGACCACCTCATGCTGCCCATTGAACAGGGGCACGGCCAGCGAGCGCAGCCCCAGCTCGACCTCCTGATCAATAGAGGCATAGCCTTGCTGTCGTACGCGGGCAACCTCGGCCATGATGTCGGTGGGGGCGGTGAGGGAAAAGGCGGTGCGCGGTGACAGGTCGGAGGCCTCGAGCACCGCCAAGGCCTCTGCTTCAGGCAGGGCGGCCAACAGCACGCGACCCATGGAGGTGCAGTGCGCGGGCAAACGCGAGCCTGGCATGAGGCCAATCGACATGACCCGCTTTTGTGCGGCTCTGGCTAGGTAGACAATCTCGGTCTCATCCAAAATGGCGACCGAGCAGGACTGACCGATTTGCTCTGAGAGCTGATCCAGCCAAGGTTGGACGATCTGCGCCAAGGGGAGCGCCGCCAGCGCGCTCATGCCAAGGCGCAGCACCTTGGGCGTCAAACTAAAATACTTGCCGTCATAGTCTGCATAGCCCAGGGCATGCAGCGTCAATAAACAGCGCCGCGCGCTGGCACGATCGAGCTGGGTCAAGGCGGCAACCTCAGCGATGCTAAGACGCGCCCGCTCGGCGCGAAAACACTCCAAAACGCTGAGGCCCTTGGCGAGCGAGCCCACCATGTCAGATTTGTTCACCATGCGAACAGCTTTGAGCGATAGTTGAACAAAGGTCAATATATGACCAAACGAGCTTGCATCGGGTGGATTGAGCACGGACAAAGCAGGCGGGGATAGCGACGTGGGTGCGCTGATGCTCAAGGCCCCAAAACCTGCTTAGCCCTGAAAACTCAACATAACCCTGAAAACTAAACATAACCCCAAAATAGGAAGGTAGCTCCATGGACAAACGAATGGCATCCCTGGCCGATGCAGTTGCTGATATCCCGGATGGAGCCAGCGTGATGATCGGCGGTTTCGGCGGTTCGGGCGTGCCAATCGAGCTGATCCACGCGCTGATCGACGCTGGCCCGCGCCACCTTAGCGTTATCAACAACAACGCGGGTAATGGGCACGTTGGCCTTGCTGGTCTGATCGAGCAGGGCCGGGTAGACAAGTTGATTTGTTCTTTCCCGCGCTCGGCCGATCCTCGCGTCTTTACAGAGCTCTATCTAGCGGGTGGGATCGAATTGGAGCTTGTGCCTCAGGGCACCTTGGCAGAACGCATCCGCGCTGGGGGCGCGGGCATTCCGGCCTTCTATACGCCTGCGACTTATGGAACGGAGCTCGCCAAAGGCAAGCCGGTCGGCGAATTTGACGGGAAATCATATGTTCAGGAGCGTTGGCTAAAAGCAGACTACGCATTGATAAAGGCCGAAGCTGGCGATCCGCTGGGCAACCTTACCTACCGCATGGCGGCGCGCAACTTCAATCCTATCATGGCCATGGCGGCCAAGACCAGTATCGCCCAGGTCAGTCGCGCGGCGGCGCTCGGCGATCTGGACCCCGAGGTCGTGATCACGCCCGGCATTTTCATTGATCGCTTGGTCGAGGTGGCCGACCCGCAGCAAGAAGAAGACTTGAACCGGCAGGAGGCCGCCTACCCATGAGCCACGATCTGACAGATATTAAGTTGAGCAATGCACAGATTGCCTGGCGCGCGGCCCAAGACATCGAAGATGGAGCCTATGTCAATCTGGGTATTGGCTTTCCAGAGATGGTGGCCAAGTTCCAACCCGACGGTCGCGAAGCTATCTTCCACACGGAAAACGGTGTCTTGGGCTTTGGCGAGGCGCCAGCCGCGGGCGAGGAAGACTGGGATCTGATCAACGCGGGCAAAAAGGCTATTACCTTAATGCCAGGGGCTAGCTTTTTTCATCACGCCGACAGCTTCGCCATGGTGCGCGGCGGCCATTTGGATGTGGCCATCCTGGGAGCCTATCAGGTGGCGCAAAATGGCGACCTGGCCAATTGGTCGACCGGCAAAGGCGGTGTGCCTGCGGTCGGCGGAGCCATGGATTTGGTGCACGGCGCTAAACGGGTAGCGATCATTACCGACCACGTGACCAAAAAGGGCGAACCCAAATTGCTGGAGACCTGCACCTTGCCGCTGACTGGCGTGGGTTGTGTCACCCGTGTCTATACTTCCTTGTGCGTGGTTGACATTGAGGGCGGTCGCTTCGTCTTGCGCGAAAAGCTGCAGGCCCTGTCGCTTGAGGCCCTGCAAGCCGTCACGGGGGCGACCTTGCATTTAGACGGCGCTGTTGCGCCACTGACGGCGCCAAGCGTTTAAGGAGCGCCCCAGCCACCCATTGTGATGCCCCTAATCGCCAACTGTAATCGGCAGCGGCAATGCGCCAACCGGGGCGCTGCCAGAAGTGCCCAACAAGCCCTCACTTGGCGTTATGGGGGCTAGTGGGTCTGCCTTGCCGTCAAGTTCGCTCAAGGCGTTCAATCCAGGCTTGACCGTTTCTACCGGTGCCACGGCTTGCAGGTCTGTTGCGCTCAATGGTGAGTATCCCGCGTAGACCTCTTCAGGCGGCCGGCGAAAATCGCCAACATGAAAGGCCTGTAAAGTATAGCCGCTGCTGGCAATATCGGTGCTTGTTTCCGTCGTCTCCATTATTCCGCTGACCTCAATGGCAGAAAACATATCGCGCATGGATACCCGTTCATCCAAATTAACCAAAACCGTTTGGTTGATCGGTGCGGGGGAACGTGGATGCATTGGCCGACGTTGGGAACAAGCAAGAATTGCTTCACCATTTCACCTTGAAAGTCCAGAGGCACCATATAGCCAGGCAGTCGGAATACTCTATTGTTCACATCTTGGCGCGTTAGGCGGTCGCTGGCTGCGACTTTGGTCAAGAACTCAGGATCGGCCAGCATCTCGTCGTTCAGAGTTTCGGGCACCCAGTCGAAGGCGTGTTTGGGTATCAGTTCTTCCCAAGAGTTCACGGCTTGCGGGATGGTTGGCGGGATGGTTGGCGGGATGGTTGGTTGACGCGCGAGCCCGTAAATCGCTGACCAAGCAAAGCTTGCGATGGCGCCAATTGCCAAAAGGCCTAGTCCGGCAAACAGAGGTGTTCGTCGCATTGCGGGGCTCCTAGTCGCGAAACAAAGTCCAGCAGCCTAAGACCTCCATTGGGCAGAACTTGGCTCTTGCCTGAGGATAAGCCCGGTGCCTGAGAATGAGCCTGGTGCCTGAGAATGAGCCTGGTGCCTGCGAATAAGCCTGGCCTAGGGCTGAACCTCATAATCCTCTACTTGTGTGGCTAAAAGGCTATAGCTTGTAGACGCATAGGCCGTCTGCAATTCGCGGATCGACAAGCCGCCGCCAACCTTGATGGGTTGGTAGAGGTTGCGAATTTTGACGCCATCCGGGGCTGAGACAAGTATTGTCTGGTTTGGCGGTGGCGCGGGCACGTGCACACATTGGCCTGCGTTGGGAACCAGCAAAAACTGGGTCGCGGTACCGCCGCTATAGTCCAGAGGCACCATAAAACCTACAAGACTAAGCTGCTTTTGATCCAAGTCGGCAACAACTGAGGTTCCGTCTAGATCTTGGTCAGGGACAAGGCTTTGCCAGGCCACCAACTCGCTCTGTTCGAGGAGTTTTGGCTTGATCATCGGAACCAGAAGGCTGCCGCCAATGACGAGAAACAGCACGAAGGCGATGCCTAAGATAAGGCGTAACATGGGTTAACTTCTTACGGTCAGGCCGTCGGCCAGGGTTGAACGATAAACGAGCGCTGCTGGAATGATCGCGGCAGCCCCTGCCGATGCCAGGATGGCAAGCAAGACCCAAAGCTCACCCCACGTCAGCCAGTGCTGGGGAAGCAATAATCCTAGCCGCTCCTGCAACATCGAAGCGCCGATGCGGCTAGTGGCTTGCACGAACAGCCAGCCGGTTAGGCAGCCACCAAAGGCGATTACTAAGGCTTCGGACAGCAACATCATGGCAATCACCAGGGGCGTCGCGCCCAGTGATCGATAGATAGCCATTTCCCGTCTGCGCTCTGATAAGGTGGTTAAAATCATGGTGATCATGGCTAGGATTGACAAGACAACGATCAAAACTGCAATGGCGCGAAAAGCTTGTTCAGCTACGCCCACGATCGACCAAAGACGGGCAAAGGCGACGCCTGGGACCACGGCAGTCAAGGCCTCTTCGTCGTAGGAATTGACAGCTCGCTGAACGTGAAAAATGCGCAGTCGATTGTTCAACCCAACAAAGGCAGCCGTGATTTGCGTCGGTTGCAGTTCAGCTTGGCGAAGCTGGTCCGCATTGCCGCTGGCTAGTTTTCGGCCGGTTTGCCAGCCAAGATGAATCGCTTCGATTGCTTCCAGACTGACTAGTAAGGTCTGGTCGATGCTGGTCCCGGTTGGTTCTAAGATTCCAGAGACACGAAAGGGTAGGTCGTCGTGTTCGCTATTACCGGTCGAGACTGTGCCGTGCGAGACCACCAGCCGATCATTCAAGCCGTAGCCCAGCTTTTGTGCGACACCAGCACCTAAGACCACATCAAACAGGTCATCCAGACCTTTACCTGATGCAAAGGCGAGGCTTTGATTGTTGCCGTAAAGCACGTGGTCAAAATAGGCATTTGTGGTCCCCATGACCCGAAAGCCTCTATGGCTGTCACCCAAGGAAATGGGCACACTCCATGCGATTCTAGGATCAGCGCTCCATTGCTCAAAGCTCTCCCAAGACAGGTTGTTGATGGGATCGCCTAAACGAAAAACCGAATACAGCAGCACTTGCAAGTCGGACGCACGGGCTGAAACAATAAGGTCCACTCCCGCGATACTGCGCTCAAAGCTGTTGCGCGCGGCATTTTGCAGCCGGGTGACGGAAAGAAACAGCGCGACCGACAGGGCCAGAGTGACGAGCGTGAGAACAACGCTCAAGCGACGGCTGAACAGCGATTGCCAGATTAGGGCCCAAAGCCTCATGCGGTAAGTTCCTCAATTCGGACGACGCGGTCAAATAAGGGGGCTATGCGCTCATCATGTGAGACCATAAGCAGGCTTTGTGATGAACGATCAAGCGACCCCAAGACCAGGTCCAAAAAGCGCGCTTGGTTCTTGGAGTCCAGGGCTGAGGTCGGTTCGTCAGCTACGATCAGCTCAGGGCGGCCAATCAGCGCGCGGGCCGCAGCCACCCTTTGTTGCTGGCCAGCAGAAAGCGCCACCACCGGGCGATCAAACAGCGCAGTCGCATCTAGATTTAGCAAGTTGAGCAAACGCTTAACCTCTTGATCAACCGGGCCTCGGATACGCTTGCGGCGAAGTGAAGAAAAGGCCAGCGCCATGACCACCGCTTGCTTGACACTGGTGTAGGGCAGCAGGTTCAGCGATTGGTAGATCAAGCCTATGTGCTGGCCACGTAAGCGATCGGCTTGGGCAGGCTTGTCCGCGCGCATCTTCTGGCCAACGATTTTGATCTCGCCCGCTTGCTGTCTGGCAACGCCCGTAATCAGATTAAGCAATGTTGATTTTCCGGTCCCAGATTCTCCCAGCAACAAGACCGTTTGGCCTGCTTCAACAGCGAAGTGGTCAACGGTAAGCTGGAAGGCTGAGCCAGCACCGTAACTGAATTTGAGGCCAGTGAGTTCAAGCAGCGGCGCGCGACTGCTATCGCCTGGCGCGCCGTCTTGCCCACCGTCTGAAGGGGCCAAAGAATCGGTAGTGATGTTTTCGGCTGAGGCTGGCTCGATCATGGGGTGTTAGCGTAATTTCAATCTTGTTTGCTCGGGGCTCAACTTAGCCTCACTGGCGTCGTCGCCAATGACGTAATCGACATCAAGATCATGCAAGGCTTGCAGGGTTTTGAACAGGGAAAAGTCCAGGTGCGTCAGAGCGTCAGGAGCCCCACATGGCGCTTCAATCACCACGTGGAATTCAGAGTGATTGCTGTCATCTTCGCTTTCCAGGTCAACGCTTGCCGTCGCAACATTGCAGTTAGCTGCTTCCGGCAAGATCAGGACCGAACCAGGTTGCATAAGCAGGGTCTTGGCCGCATCGGCTTGTTCTTCCTGTTCTGGCGTTGTTGGTCGGCCAAAGCCAAGCACATCCGCGCCCGTTAGGTGAAATTCGGCCAACAGCTGGCCATCTTGAACGACGATCTCTGCATGGCCTGCTCCATGTTCGTGCGCATCTTCTTGGCGCATGGCGTCCTCCGACCGCGCAAAGGTGGCAAGGGAAAAGCCCAGAGCGAGCGTCAAGGCGAAGGCTTTGGTCATGGTTGTTTCCAATTTTTGATATGAAAATGCTGCCATCGGCAAGCGAGGAAAAGATATAATATATCTTTTGAGAGGGGCAAGACAAATTCGTGGTGGTCTGCCCAAGAAGTTGACCAACTGGTGCCTCAAAGCTGCAATTGATAGGCTTTGGCACTTGGTAGGCAGGGCATGTCTTGCGCATAGTTCAAGGGCGGTCGCTCGCGTCCTGGTGCCAAGCTGGTCGACGGGCTGGACTCGGTCCTGCGTGACTTGATGGGCCCCCGCCAGATGGAGGCCTGCTCACGACCGCCCGGCGGATACCATTCGCGTGGTCCTTCCAATGACGATCCGCATGTGCTGGGCGCCATCGCCCGCGCGTAGAGCTGGCGGCGGTAGCTGGAAACGGGTGCCGTTTCCACCATTCAGGATATCGCTGCGGCCGCGAAGGTCTCTGACGGGTTCGTGAGCCGAAGGATGAGGCTCGCCTGACTTCCTTCCTTCCTGCCTGCCTGCCTGCCGCCGGGGTGGGGGCTCGAACACCTCGGCATCAGGCGCGTGCCAACGGCGCTATCGCTGAACAACCTTGTCGCGGTCGCCGACCGGCCGTGGGCGGAGCAAATGGACATGGTGTTCGAAGCGGCTTAGCGATCTCGCTATACTCCGAGTCCTGAGGGATCCGCGTTTTCCTTGACGTGGCAGGCTCCAGCGATTCAGATGTGAACATGCGCATTGAACCCCA
>JAUIHE010000102.1 GCA_030432195.1 Alphaproteobacteria bacterium | reverse complement strand
ACCGCAAGACCCTATGCGCCCTGGGATAAGAGCGCATCACTTTGTTAAGGGTTCATACCATGGCAAAAAAGATCAGCGGCTATATCAAGCTGCAAATCGCGGCTGGCCAAGCCAACCCCTCACCGCCTGTTGGTCCTGCACTGGGCCAGCGCGGCGTCAACATCATGGAATTCTGTAAGGCTTTCAACGCGGCCACACAGCAAATGGAGCCGGGTTCTCCTATTCCTGTTGTCATCACTGTTTACAGCGACAAGTCTTTCACCTTCGAGACCAAGACTCCGCCCGCGTCCTACTTCCTGAAAAAAGCCGCCAAGCTGAAGTCTGGTTCAAACGCACCGGGCAAGCAGGTTGCAGGCTCTGTCACCATGGATCAGGTCCGTGAGATCGCCGAAGCCAAGATGGTCGATCTGAACGCCATCGACGTTGACGGCGCGGCTAAGATCATCGCTGGTTCCGCCCGCTCAATGGGCTTGGAAGTGAAGGGATAAGGCACAATGGCTGGTAAACGTATCCGTAACGCCTACGAAGGCGTTGATCGCAACGCGGTCTATAGCCTGTCTGACGCTCTCAGCATGGTCAAAGAGCGCTCTGCCGTGAAATTCGACGAGACCCTTGAGATCTCGATGAACCTGGGTGTTGACCCCCGTCACGCTGATCAGAACGTGCGCGGCATGGTCTCGCTGCCAAACGGCACCGGCAAAACCGTTCGCGTTGCTGTTTTCGCGCGCGATGCTAAGGCTGAAGAAGCCACCGCAGCTGGCGCTGATATCGTTGGTGCTGAAGATCTGATGCAACAGGTTCAGGGCGGCGACATGCCGTTTGATCTGGTGATCGCAACCCCCGACATGATGCCGATCGTTGGCCGTTTGGGTAAGGTCCTAGGTCCGCGCGGCTTGATGCCCAACCCCAAGCTGGGTACCGTTACGCCCAACGTGACCAAGGCCATCGAAGACGCAAAGGCCGGTCAGGTTCAGTTCCGCGCTGAAAAAGCCGGTATCGTTCACGCAGGCATCGGCAAGATGTCGTTCGATCAAGCCAAATTGGAAGAAAACGCCAAGGCTTTCATCGACGCCATCACCAAAGCCAAGCCGTCGGGCGCCAAAGGCACCTACATCAAACGTATCAGCATCAGCTCATCTATGGGCCCTGGTATTAAGGTCGATGTCGCCAGCCTGGAAGGCTAAGCGTCTCGCGTTTCGCATGAATTGGAAAAGGCCGTTGCCCGCTGCGCAGCGGCCTTTTTTGTTTGCAGCGACGTTTTTATTCGCAGCGACGTTTTCTGGGCCAAATGTGTTTTCTTGCATTTTGCCTTTCAGGCGCCGTCGAAGGGTTAGACGCTGGCGCCCTGTTGACCTATGCTGGCGTCGCAAGGGAGCCGCCATGAAACAGCAGGCCATGACGCAGCAGGACATCAAACAACACAATTTGACCGGTGAAGCCGGGTCCAAAGACCTGGTTCATCAAGACGCTTTCGCGCCCTGGCGGGCCTTGTTGCACCAGCAGCTAGCGGACAAAGCGCTGTTCGAACAGGCGCGCAAGGCTGCCTATGCCTACCTTGATGAACAGACCAGCCGCCGGGTCTCGCCGGATGCAGCAGCGCTAGAGGCTTTGAGCCAGTTCGACGAGCCCATGCCCAGCGGCCCAGCCCCCGCAGAGGCATTGATCGACCAGTTGCACGCAATTGGTAGCCCGGCCACCATCGCTCAAGCCACAAGTGGGCGCTATTTCGGGCTGGTCAATGGCGGCGTCTTGCCGGTGGCCTTGGCCGCGCGTTGGCTCGCCGATGCCTGGGATCAGAATGCCGCTCTCTACCTGTCGTCACCCATCGCCAGCAAACTGGAGCAGCTCTGTCAAGACTGGCTCTGTCAGCTCATGGAGCTGCCCCAAGGCAGCGTCGCGGGCTTTGTCAGCGGCTCATCGACCGCCATACTTTGCGGGTTGGCGGCGGGCCGCTACCGACTGCTCGAACGTCTGGGTTGGGACATCAACCGTCAGGGCCTGGCGGGGGCGCCGCGCCTTAGGCTCATCGCCGGACAGCACGCCCACGCTACCGTGCTGAAGGCCGTCGCATTGCTGGGGTTGGGCACTGACAACATCGAGTGGGTTCCCGTCGATGAGCAAGGCCGCATACGCGCCGACCAGCTGCCAAAGCTAGACGCCACCTGCCTGCTCATGCTGCAAGCGGGCAACGTCAATTCCGGCGCCTTTGATGACTTTGCCACCATCATGCCCAAGGCCCGGGCGGCAGGCGCTTGGGTCCATATCGACGGGGCTTTCGGGCTCTGGGCCAAGGCCAGCAGCTCCCTGCGGGCGCTCTGCGACGGGATCGAGCAGGCGCAGTCTTTTTCCCTAGATGGCCACAAGACCCTGAACACGCCCTATGACAACGGCATCGTCCTGTGCAGCGATGCGAACGCCCTGCGCGCGGCGTTCGCGGCCAGCGGCTCCTATATTCTTTACAGCCAAGAGCGCGACGGTATGGCGTTCACACCCGAAATGTCGCGCAGGGCCCGCGCGGTCGAGCTGTGGGCCGCGCTCAAGTTTTTGGGCCGCTCGGGGCTGGATGATCTGGTGACGGGCCTGCACCAACGCGCGCTTCAACTGGAACAAGGTCTAAGGGCCGCGGGCTTTGAGATCTGCAATCAGGTTGCCTTCAATCAGGTGTTGGTCGGGCTGGCGAACGACGATGACATCCCGGCGCTCATCGCTGCCTTGCAGGCCGACGGCCGGATTTGGGTCGGCGGCGGCACTTGGTTCCAGCGGCCCGTCGTTCGGGTCAGCGTTTGTTCTTGGGCCACCAGCCCCCAGATCATCGAAGAAACCCGAGCGGCCTTTATTCGCGCCCGCGAAGGGCTGACGCAGCAGACCTAGTGCGCAGGCCAAGCCCAAGCCCCGCTGCAGACTGCGACATTAGGCGGGTCTCAACTATCACAATTTCCGTTACATTGCCGATCTAGAAAACCGGACCAGCCGGGCGCTCATCACAAGTTGGGCCTCACGCATGGCTGACAAAACACCATCCTGCGGCCACCGCAGCACCAGAGGAGTTTCGCGAATGAAAATCGCAGTATTGGGCGGAGACGGCTTTTGCGGCTGGCCCACATCCTTGCATCTATCCGCACAAGGTCACGAAGTCGCTATCGTTGACAATCTGAGCCGCCGTTGGATCGACACCGAACTTGGCGTCCAGTCGCTGACGCCCATGGACTCGATTCAAGAGCGCCGACGCGTTTGGAAGCAAGTCACCGGCAACGACATCGAATTTTATTTGCTCGATTTGGCGCGCGACTATGAGCGCTTCAAAAAGTGGCTGCTAGACTGGCGCCCCGATGCCATCGTTCATTTTGCTGAACAGCGCGCCGCGCCCTACTCCATGAAGTCGGACGTCCACAAGACCTACACGGTCAACAACAACATCAGCGCCACCCACAACGTGTTGAATGCGCTGGTCGAGACCCAGTTGGATGCGCACCTGGTCCACCTGGGCACCATGGGTGTCTACGGCTATTCGACCGTTGGTGCGACCATCCCCGAGGGCTATTTGGACGTGAAGATCCAAAAAGAAGACGGCAGCATGGTCGATCAATCGATCCTCTATCCCACGCGCCCGGGCTCGATCTATCACATGACCAAGAGCCTGGATCAGATCATGTTCCAGTTCTACGCACAGAACGACCGCCTGCGCATTACCGACCTGCACCAAGGCATCGTTTGGGGCACCCAGACCGAGCAGACGCGCCTGCACGAGCAGCTTATCAACCGTTTTGACTATGACGGCGATTACGGCACGGTTTTGAACCGTTTCTTGATCCAGGGCGCGATCGGCTATCCGCTGACGGTCCACGGCACCGGCGGCCAGACCCGTGCCTTCATACATATCCAAGATACGGTCAAGTGCGTTGAAGCGGCCATCACCAACCCGCCCAAGGCTGGCGAGCGTGTCGAGATCTTCAACCAAATGACCGAATGCCACCGTGTCCGCGACCTGGCCCAAATGGTGGCCGATCGCACGGGCGTTGACATCAAGTACCTACCGAACCCGCGCCAAGAGGCCGACGAGAACGATTTGATCGTGGCCAACGAGAAGTTCCGCGGACTGGGCCTGGATTTGATCACCCTGTCTGACGGTCTGATGAACGAAGTAATCGAGATCGCTCAGAAGTACGCCTACCGCGTCGATCGCTCCCGCATCCCGGCCGTTTCTGGCTGGAACCGCGAGCGGGCCTCTCAGATCGTCCACGATCCAGTGAAAGCCGACCTGAAGGCCGTCTCCTAGCATGCCTGGCAGCCCGTCTTCTTCTTCGCGATCTTGCGCTTACGTTACGCTTGTGACCAACGACGATTTCGTCACCGGTGCGCGGGTCTTGGCCAAATCGATCAAGGCGGCGGGCTGCCGCTATCCTTTGGTGGTGCTGACCACCTTTGAGGCTGACACCTTACAGCCCTTGCGCGATCTGGGCTGTGATGTGCGGTTGGTGAGCCCGCCCGCGGTCTCTGAAGGCTTCAAACAACGCCACGCGCGCGATCAGGTGCACGGCAAGGCCCCCTTTACCAAAGGCAACAAGCCCGCCTTTCACAATCCTTTAGACAATTTCGCCAAGCTGGAATTGTGGCGGCTGACCGAGTTTGAAAAGATCGTCTTTTTGGACGCCGACACCATGATGCTGCGCCCCTGTGATCGGCTGTTCGACTACCCCGCTTTTTGCGCGGCGCCCAATGTCTATGCCGAGCTGGCCGATTTCAACCGCATGAACTCGGGTGTGTTTGTCGCCGCGCCCAGCGCGCAGACCTACGCCGACATGCTGTCACGGCTCGACGCGCCTGCAGCTTTCTGGCGGCGCACCGACCAGACGTTTTTGCAAGACTTTTACCCCGACTGGCACGGTCTGCCTTACACCTACAACACCTTGCAATACGTCTATTTTCAACTGCCCGAGCTGTGGAATTGGCCCGAACTCAAATTGCTGCATTTCCAGTATGAAAAGCCCTGGCAGGCCAACCATCCCAAGCGCGCCCAACTCCAGCCTTTGATTGATCTTTGGCAACGCATGGACCGGACCGGCACGTTGCTGGCCGAGGGACCGCACACGCAAGCGGCGGGAACCTGAGGCCATGCATCTTGCCCTGACAGGAGCCAGCGGCAATATCGGCGAATTTTGCCTGCGCGAGGGCCTGGCGCAAGGGTGGCGGCTAAGGCTCATGACCCGGAACGGCAAACGACCGACCGCCGTCGATGCCTTGCCAGCCCCGGACTTGGAAGTCTGCCAAGGCAGCCTCGCAGACCGCGATTTCGCGCCGCTGCTAGAGGGTTGCGATGCCCTGGTTCATGCTGCTTTTGCCCACGCGCCCGGACGCTATCGCGGCGGCGAAGGCGATGATGCGCGCGGCTTTTGGGAGCTCAATTTGGGCGCCAGCATCGCGCTTTTAGAACAAGCCCGCGCCGCAGGTCTGCGCCGTGTCGTGCTGTTTTCTTCCAGGGCGGTCTTTGGGCCGCACCAAATTGGCCACCTGGACGAGGCGGCGACCTGCCTGCCCGACACCCACTATGGCCTACAGAAATTGACGCTTGAAGGCCTCGCACGGCTTTATTCTAGTGAGCCTCAGCGCTTCGCGGTGGCCTGCTTGCGGCCGACCGGGGTCTATGGCACGCGCCTGGATCCAGCGGCCAGCAAGTGGGCCGGGCTGGTTCAGCAAATCGCGTCGGGGCAATGGCCGAACGGTAATCGTCAAGCCAGCGAGGTCCACGGGTCCGATTTGGCCCAGGCCGTCACCTGTCTGCTGGAAGCTCCGGTCGAGGCCATCGCAGGTCAAGTGTTCAATGTCTCCGACTTGGTAACGTCGCAACAGGTCTTGGCCGACCTGATCGCCCACCAGTTGAGCCAAGACCTGCCGTCGAACCAGGGTCGCCCCGCCTTGGAGCCCATGCACGGGCCCGTGCTGGACTGCGACAAGCTGTCGGCCCTGGGCTGGCGGCCGCGCGGGCACAGCGGCCTGGTCGCCGACATTGCGGAATTGGTGGCAGGCCTCTCGCTGTAGAAGACCCAGACTAGAGCGTCGGGCGCTGACCTTGCAACGGCCCTTCCGCTCTAGCTGACTGATTTCTAACGCAAGTCCATGCTCATTCGTAGTGCCACTCATTCGCGGCTTGCTCTAGCCGTTGGCGGGCATCGCCTAGAATTCCGTAAAGGTCTTGCGCGACCAGAGGATCACGGGCGAAATCAGGTAGGCGGCAAGGCTGCGCTCGGCGGTGGGAATGTAGCCCGTCACCGGTACACCATTGCGCGCTAGGCCGTCCAACAGTGCGCTGCGGTCCAATAGGCGCAACGTGACCGGAAAGGCCGCTTGACCGTTGTCCAAGATTTTCAGATCCGCTGCAATGGTCTCCACCCGCGCTTTTAGGCGGCGTTCGGAAGCGTTCTTTAGGGTCGCGACCTCCAACTGCGCGGACGCGCCCTGTTCCAACAAGTCGATCTGGCTGGGCGGCACCATGACCTCGGCCAACACGTCTTGATCGGCGGGAATAATCTCAGCCACCACATCGCCCGCGCGCAGAACCGCCCCGACGTTCAGCTCTGCCATATTGGCAATACGCCCCGCCAGGCCAGCACGCACATCCAAGCGGGCCAGCTCTGCATCGATCTGATCGCGTTCGGCCAACAGACGTTCGAGTTCGTCCTCACTCTTGATGAGCGCCTCCAGCGATGTCTGCTGAAACTCAAAAATGCGCTTTGAGATCTGGGCCTCCAAGGCGGCCACTTCCCGGCGCGATTGCGCCGCCCCCTTGCGCGCATCGACCAGCTCGATTTGCTGAGCGCGCAGAGCGTTGCGCTGCTCCTTGAGCTTGATCTGGGTCTCAAGGCCCTGTTTCACCAGCGACTCCGTCTTGGCCACCGTATCTTGCAGCTCGCCGAGCTGGCGCTCGAGCAGGTCGATTTGGTTCTGCTGCAGCTCCATGACGCGCTTGAGCGCCGCAATATCAGCCTGATCGGCCTGGTTGAAGGTGCGAATGCGAGAGACCGTCGCGCGAATGCTGGCGCCCTCGCGCCCATCCAGCTCTGAAGCGCTGAGTTGGCTGCTAACCGCGTCGCTGGCCTGGCTCAGGTCGCCTTCCAAAACCGCGCGTAGGCGCGCGCTCTGGCGTTCCAAGCTGTCGATCCGCGTCAACAGCTTTTGGCGGGAAAGGCGGGTTTGGCCCGCGTCCAGGCGAAGAACAACATCGCCCGCCTCGACCTGGCTACCGTTGGTGATGACCAGCTCAGCGATGCGGCCCCCGACCGGGTGTTGGATCAGCGTCTTCTGGGTCGTCACGCGCAGCTCACCGGGCGCCACTACCGCGCCCGCTATGCGCACAAACAAGCTGGCTGCGACCGCGACACCGCCCAGCGCCAGCATAGCCGCCAGCACCACGACGAAGGGGCGCCGCAGGTTGGACAGGCGGTCCAGATCCTGTTCAAGCGTCTTTGCACTCGCGCGCTGCGAGGCCGGTCGTCCGGCGCTCGTGTCGTTCCGCTTCATCGCTAGGGACGCTTTTTGAGCGGCGCGGTTGGGCCTGTTGGAAAGGCGGGCGGGCGGGCGCTTTGTTGTGACGGATCAGGCCGTGTGTCTTGAAGCCCTGCATCGCCAGGGAAAGGCGCCGCTGCACCCGACATATTGGCCTGTCCGTCCCTGGGTTGCAGGCCCGCACGACGCCCGTCGGACACCAATTGCAGCCCCGGTCGGGGCGCTGATGCTGCGCGGGGTGCCGTCTCTAGCCCCCCTAGAATCTCTGAGGCAAGGCCAAAGGCGGCGACGCGCCCGCCATCCAAGCGCATGATGTGGCTGGACTGATGGATCAGCCAAGGGTCATGCGTGGCGATGACCAAGGTGTGCCCTTGTTGCGCCAGCGCCTGCAGGCGGCCGACCAACTGTTGACGCAGGTTGACTTCCAGCGCAGCGGTGGGTTCATCCAGCAGCAAGACCTTGGGCGGCCCGTACATCGCACGCGCTAGAGACAGCCGCGCTTTTTCACCGCCAGAAAAGATGCGCTCTGCGATCTCAATCGGGGTCTGGTAGCCCATCGGAAGCTGGGTAATGCGGTCGTGGATCTGCGCCATGTTGGCGGCCGCGATCAAAGCCTCTGCGGTCACGTCCGACCGGAACCCGCTCAAGTTTTCGGCGATGGCGCCGGGCAAGAACTGTGGGCTCTGCGGCGTCCAGGCCAGCAGCTCCGCGCGCTGCCAATCCGCCAGGCGCTGAATGTCCACGCCGTCATACAAGACCTGGCCGTCGCTAACTGGGCTGATGCCCGCCAAGCAGCGCAACAAGCTTGTCTTGCCCGCGCCGCTGGGACCAATAAGCGCCAGCATGCTACCCTGAGGCAGGTCGGCGCTGATATCGTCCAAAATACACAGGTCTTGACCGCGGGCTTGCGGTACGCGCAGGTTCACACGCTGAAGGCTGAGATGGCCTTGCGGATATTCAAGCGGCAGGCCTGGAACCTGCTCTTCGTCTTGCATTGCGACCGTGCCCAAGCGCTTCCACGCATTTTGGGTGCTCAGCAAGGAATTCCAAGCGTTGGACAAAACATCAATGGGCGCCATGACCCGACCCAGCAAAATCATCGAGGCAAAGATTAAGGCGGGCGGCATGAGTTCGCGCAGGACCAGTAGGGCGGCCAATCCCAGGATACCAGACTGCAAAATCATCCGCAGACCTTTGCTGATTGCTGACCAGCTTTGCTGCTCGGCCGTGCTGCGCGCTTCTTCGCGGCTCAAGGCCAGGCGGCGCGTGCTCAAGACCGAGGCCACCAAGGGAGCCAGGCCCTGGGCGCGGATCAAATCTTTGCCCTGGTCTGCTTTGTCGATGGCGCGGTAGGAAGTCAGCTTTGCCGACGAATGGCGCTGCGACTGGCCCGACTGACGCCAAAAGCCCACGATCGCCAGCACCAGCACCAGCCCAGCGCTCGCCAGCGCGTAAAGGCCCAGCCAGGGATGAATGGCAAACAGGACGGTGATGTAGAGCGTGAGCAGCGGCAGGTCGATGAGGGCCGACGGCGCGGGGCCCGTCATAAAGCGGCGCACTTGATCCAGATCGGTGGTGACTTGGCGCAGGTCGCTTTGGCGGGCGGTCCCGCGCTGCGCCTGGGCGAGCTGCTGTTGCAACAAGAAGGGCGCAATTTTCAAATCAACCCGCGTCGCCAAGCGCCCAAAGACCCACGACCGCAGGCGCTCAAACAGGCTGAGGGAGGCAAACGCCAGAACCATGATAAGGCTCAGCGCAAACAAGGTGTTTTGCGACTGGCTTCCCAAGACCCGCGAATAGATTTGGGTCAGATAGATCGGCGAGGTCAGGAACAGCAGATTGACGAACAAGGAGGCCAAGATCGCCAAAAAAATGTAGGGCCAAGCCAGAGAGAAGAGTTTGCGATGCATAAACCCAAGCGAAGCTAGAAATCCTTGTATCTATGTGCGCTCTGACAACAGCAATAGCAAGCACTCGAACGACTAGGACGATCCATATAGTCGATTTGTAGCGTTTACCGCTCGTTTATGGGGCGCCAGCTTGATCTAGGCCGCGCGCTCTTGCCGAGACTCCGGCGCCCCCTTGAGGCGGGGCAAGAAGGCGCCTTTCTGAGCCAGGATGTAATCGTGCACGGCCCTTAGGGTCGGTGTCAGCGCCAAATCCTTGGCGTACATAAGGTACCACTGGCGCACAACCGCCGGGATCTCGGTTCGAAGCTGTACCAAGCGCCCAGAGGCCAGCTCGTCCGTAACGGTGTGCTGAGAGATCATGGCAATGCCGAGCCCGGCCATCACCGCCTGCTTGATGGTCTCGTTGGAGCCCATGGTGCTGGTCTTGTAGGGCTGGCCATCGCCGATGCGATCCAAATAGCGCTCCATCAGGATCCGCGAGCCCGAACCTTGCTCCCGGCAAAGGAAGGTTTCTTCCATCAAGTCTGTGACCGCCACCCTCTCCAGGCGCGCCAAATGGTGCTCGGGCGCGGCAATGAAGATATGCGGATGATCGCCCAGCTCGCGCGCAATTACGGCTGGCTCGCGCGACGGCCGCCCCATGATTAACAGCTCGATCGTGCGTTGGCTGAGAGCCTCAAGAAGCATGTCGCGATTGCCGACCTTAAGTTGAATATCGACGTCGGGCAGCGCGCGGCGCAGCTCAGCGACAAGCTTGGGCGCGAAGTATTTTCCGGTGCTGGCCACCCCAAGGATGACGCTGCCCTTATAGCCATCGTTCAACGAGGCAATCCGCTCTAGGCTGGTTGCCAGCGTGGCTTGCATGCTCTGGTAGGCCTCAAACAACAGCTTGCCCTCGGCGGTCAAGCCGGGGCTGCGCGGATCGCTGCGATCCAGCAGAGCGCATCCCAAGTTGTCTTCAAGGCTGCGTAATTGCGTATGAACGGCGGGTGCGGTTAGGCCCAACTGGTCGGCTGCCAGCGATATTGTGCCGCGTTCTACCACAGCGGCCAAAGCACGTAACTGTTTGAAAGTGATAGATTCTAGCCGCGGCATAAAATTAAATTTACTCATGAGTTAGTTTTTTTGGATTTTTATAAGTCATATTCCAACATAGCAATATGTCTAACGCAACCCAATCGCGGTGACAGCTATGGAAGCCCCCGGCCCCTTTTCCAACGACTTTGCCAGCGAGACCAAGCCTGCCCTGGCCCCTCTGGCAGGCGGCGCTATGAGCCTTGAAGCGGCGCTACCAACCGCCAAGGAAGCCGCTGCCATTGACACCACCAGCATGCCGGAAAACTTGGCCCCCGTCATGGCCGCTTTGGCGAAAGTCGCGGTCACGCTGTCGCGTTCTATCGCGCGCGCTGAGCTTGACGCAAACGACGGGCGGGGCCTGGGGCGCGAAGTCGGTCACAACCTAGGCGGGGACGGCCAAAAGGCGCTCGACATTATTGCCGACCAAGCCTACGAGGCCGCCTTGCGCCAGACCGAGACCCGGTTTTACGCCTCGGAAGAGCAAGATCATGTCGTTGAGCTGAACACCCAGGGGCGCTTTGCTGTGGCCTTAGACCCGCTGGACGGATCTTCGAACATTGATGTCAATGTGTCGATCGGCACCATCTTTTCCATCTTTGAAGCAGCCGACAGCGCCGAAGCGAGTTTCTTGCGCCCCGCCAACGAACAGCTTTCTGGCGGCTACGTCATTTTTGGACCCCAGTGCTGTTTGGTGGTGACCTTTGGCGACGGGACCCAGCTCTATAGCCTGGACCCGGACAGCCAGCGATTTGTGCTGGTCAAGGAGCGGTTGACCGTTCCCGCCTCATCCAGCGAATTTGCCATCAATGCCTCAAATTACCGACACTGGCCGCGTCCGGTGCGCGCCTATATCGACGACTGCCTAGCGGGCCGCAGCGGGCCGCGCGATAAAGATTTCAATATGCGCTGGGTGGCTTCTTTGGTGGCCGAGACCCACCGCATTTTGAGCCGCGGCGGGATCTTCTTGTACCCCAGCGACGAGCGGCCCGGCTATGAGCGTGGGCGCCTGCGCTTGGTTTATCAGCCCGTTGAATAAGTACATTTTTGAACGTAACAGAACGTTCAAGCGTTAGGTTGCATACGACCAATGCCGACGAGATCGTCGGTCACATCAAAGACAACATTGATAGCCGCATTCT
>JAUIHE010000101.1 GCA_030432195.1 Alphaproteobacteria bacterium | reverse complement strand
TCACAACGCGGGCCCCTTATAAGTGGAAGGCGCAGGCTGCTAATCGCAGGATTGCCCAGGCAACGAGAAGGTGCGGCGAATTGTTGCCGGATAGCGTTAGCGCCAATCGCTGCTGAGCCCGTCATCTTAGCCGAGCGGGGGGGGGGCGGGCGCACGCCAGGTGACAGACGGCTGGGCGCTGCACTGCCGATCTTTGCGGTCAATCTTGCGACGGCACAAAGCTTTGCTTGACGGTCCCGTTGTAGTTTTCCAACAACTCCTCCGGTACCTCGCTGCCGTCTGCCAAGAAGATCAACACGCCTTTGCGAAGCGAACGGCCCCGCATGGCCTTGATGTCGGCATCCGAGCGCGTCACCCTTTGAGAGCAGCGCCGTCCCCACTGGGCCAAATAGCCATAAAGGCGGTCAATTTCGGCCTGATGGGCCTGCCCTTTGCCCAGATCATTGAATTCGTCAGGATCTTCTTGCAAGTCAAACAGCATGGGCCGAAAGCCGCCTTCGGCGTGCATCATCTTAAAGCGACCGTCGAAGACCATGAACAAACGCGCGTCTTTGGGCTCTAGCCCCAGCTTGGCGCACTGGGGAGTCGCCGAATAATCGTATTCAGAAATGGCAAATTCTCGCCATTTGGGCGCTTGGCCGTGCAACCAGGGCTGCAAGGAGCGACCTTCGACAATGTGATCGGGCACTTCGCCGCCCGCTGCTTCGATAAAGGTCGCGCAGAGGTCCAGGCTCTCCACCAGCGCGTCACAGCTGGTGCCGCGGGTGGCGTCGGCCTGCGCGCGCGGATCATAAATGATAAGCGGCACTTTGACGGACTGTTCGTGAAACAGGTCTTTTTCGCCCAGCCAGTGATCGCCCAGATAGTCACCATGGTCAGAGGTTAGCACGATCATCGTATCTTTCAGGCGATCGTTGGTCTCTAGGTAGTCGAGTAGGCGGCCCAACTGGTCGTCGCATTGCTTTACCAGCCCCATATAGGCTGGAATGACCTTCTGGCGCACTTCGTCTTTTTGGAAGGCCTCAGCGATCTTGTTTTGCGTATAGGCGCCATAGACCGGGTGCGGATCGTCCAGCTCGGCCTCGTGGCGACGCGCGGCAGGCACGTGGTTGTGTCCGTACATGTTGTGGTAGGGCGCGGGCACGATGTACGGCCAGTGTGGTTTGATGAAAGACACGTGCGCGCACCAGGGCCCGTCGGGGTTCTTTTCGATGAAGTCTATGGTCTGGCTGGTCAGCCAGGGCGTCTCGCTGTCTTCTTCGCGGATGTTGGCGGGTTTGTCTGCGTTGCGAAAGATCCAGCCGCTGGCGATTTTGTCGCCATCAACGCCTGCGTTGGCGAAGTCGGCCCAAGGGTTCTGGCTCTCATAGCCTTTGGACTTCAGATATTCGTTATAGGGCGAGCGCTTTTCATCATAATAGCCGTCGGGCCCATAAGCCCAAAGCCCGTCATCGCGTACCCAGGCATCAAAGCCACATTCGGTCTGGCGGGCGCCGATCTGGCTGTCAGGGCTCAGCCCCAGGCGCGCCATGCCCTCGGCATCCGCCTTCATGTGGGTCTTGCCCAGAAGCCAGCAGTCCATCCCCAACTTGCGCAGATGGTCGCCCATGGTTTGCTCGCCCACACGCAAGGGAAAGCCATTCCACTGTGCGCCATGGCTGGACGCATAGCGGCCGGTGTAATAGCTCATGCGGCTGGCACCACAGATCGGCGATTGCACATAGGCATTGGTGAAGCGCAGGCCCATGGCGGCTACGCGATCAAAGTTCGGGGTTTGCAAGTGGGGGTGCCCGGCGCAGCTGAGATAATCAAAGCGAAGCTGGTCATACATAATGAAGAGAATGTTCAAGGTCATGACCTCCTGTTTTGGGCAAGTTTGGCGTGTGGGTCGGGTCCGTCGTTCGTTTCAACGGCCCGGCCTTGAAGACTACAAGCATTCTATAGAAAGCAAAGGCATTTTACTTGTTAACTTTCTGTTTCGGCCGCGCTGCTTGCAAGCCAATTGGCACCCACTGGCGAGGGCGATGCCAACCAGAGCCGGTAAGCTGGCCAAATAAAAAGGCTCCGCAGCCACAGCTGGGAGCCTTTCGACGCTAGGCAAAGGCGCGCACAAACGCGCGCCAGGAGCAACAGCCTTAGCCGTTGACAGCATCCTTCAGAGCCTTAGCAGGCTTGAACTTGACCGCTTTGCTAGCAGCAATTTCGATGGTCTCGCCGGTCTGAGGGTTGCGGCCTTGGCGGGCCGCGCGCTCACCAACAGAAAACGAGCCAAAGCCAGCCAGCTTTGCTTCGCCGCCAGACTGCAGTTCGTTTGAAATCGCGGCAAAGACAGCTTTGATAGCAGCATCCGCTTGAGAAGAAGTCAAACCAGCAGCTTCAGCAACCTGGGATGTCATTTCGTCTTTGGTCAAGGGTCATCTCCAAAAAGAGTAGGAGCTAGGCTCCCGGTTTCGGTTCGAAGGGCCGTCGAGAGGCACTCCATCTATTTCGGTGCTTGAGCGGGACAACGCTTGTTTGCTGGGCCTTGCGGCGCTGGGCATTGCTGGTCCGCGCTAAGCGCGAGTAGCGCTCCCTATAGTCCAGCAAATCGCCATGGGCAACACCGCGAAAGCGCCAGGAGGCGACTTAGGCACGACTAACCGCCGCATTCGTGGCCTTTTGGACCAGACTGTGGCAGTTTTGGTGCTAAACCACGACCAAACACCCCATTTTGCGGGGGTTATCCCGAGCCTCGTTGCGCTTTAGCCTCTGCCTGAGCGGGAAAATCCCGCGGGATTCGCACACGCAATACGGGCCCTAGGCCGCGCAAATGCGGGCTCCAGCTATGTTTGCGTCGCTTGGCTGGCGCGATCGGTCAGGCGTTGCAAGGTCTCGCGCAGTTCTTCTTGCTGATCGGATGTCAAATCACCGAACAGAGTTGCCACGCGCGCCTCGACCTGCGGCATGACCTGTTGGTACAGGTCTTGGCCCTTGGGCGTCGGGTTGAGCAAGCGCGCTCTGCCGTCGGTCGGCACGAGTTGTTTTTCAATGAGCTGTTTTTCGCTCAGCCTGGCCACGCCACGGGAAATTTGAACCTTGTCGAGCGCCGTTAATGGAGCGAGGTCGCGGCTAAGCGCCGGGCCCGCCCGGTTCAAGGCGACCAGAATGCGCCATTCGGGGCGCGTTAGCCCAAAGGTCTCGCCATAGATAAGGGCAAGATCTTCGCTGACGGTTTCGGCAGCCCGGGCGAGCAGATAAGGGAGGAGGCGCTTCATAGCCCAAGTAAAGCGTTCTACCAACCGGAAAGCAAGGGTTTTGGTGTGTTGTTTATATTTACAATTCAGCGAGCAAGTCTGGCAGCTCGGCCACCGACTGCAAAGCATAGTCTGCACCCGCCGCCAAAAGCGCCGGTGCGAGGCTTTGGTGCAGGTCTTCGCGCTGGTCTTCGTTTAGGGCTGCCAGGGCTTGGGGGTCCAAAGCGGCAGCATTACCGCTCAAGGTAACGGCGACACACACGCAGCCAGCGGCTCTGCCTTCTGCAAGCCCAGGGGCGGTGTCATCCACCTTGACCACCGTTTCGGGGGGATAGACCGCCAAGTTTACGAAACTCTGGTACATGGCTAGGGGGCTGGGGCGGGTTTCGATCAGGTCATCTGAGCAAACAAGGCTGGCGGGTTCAAAACCCTGTGCGGCCACCCGCGGCAAGACCCGTTCCATGATAGAGCGTGTATAGCCGGTTGTTGTGCCAATCTTGATGCCCTGGGCGGTGAGCCAAGCCAAGGTCTGGCTCGCGCCGTCGATCAAGTCGGCATAGTCGGCGGCGATGGCCTCGTTGATGGGCAGGAAGGCGGCGTATAGCGCATCAATATCGCTGGCAACGGCGGGCTTGCCCTGCTGGGACCGCCAGCGCGCGGCAATGTCGGCATTGGCCAGCAAAGCCTCGATGTGGGCGCGTTTAGGCAGACCCATGGGGCCGCGCGCTTCGGTCAGCGAGATATCAACGCCAAAGGTCGCAAAGCAGCGCTGGAAGGCGGCCGTGGGCGCGCAGGACCCTTGGTCAATCAAGGTGCCCGCCCAATCGAAAATGACAGCCCTAATCGTCATGGAATTTACCTACCGACAATCGAGTTGAAGCCAAGGTTCTGGGCCAAGAGGCCTAGATCCAGCGCCGGACGCGCGCTTTGTAATCGCGATAAGCTTGACCGAATTTTTCTTCCAGCATTCGCTCTTCGGCAGCGATTTGCGTGTTCGTGAGGATCGCAACGAAGGCCGCGACCGCCAGTGGCGTCACCAGGCTGCCGAGCCAAAGCCCAACGCCCGTTAGCCACAGCGCCATACCCAGATACATAGGATTGCGGGACAGGCTGTTGAGACCCGTCGTCACCAGAGCGCTGGTGCGATGTATCGACCAAGGCGTGATGGTCGTGCCGACCTGCACAAATCGGGCGATGGCCAAAAGATCGAGCCCTAGGCCCAGAGCGACCAGACCGCCGCCCAGACCCGCTTGGATCGCAAGCGGCGCCCAAGGCAGACTGGTGGCGGGCAACCAATGGTCGGTTGCCAAGATCAATCCAAGGGCCAACAAAGCCCAAATTGGCGGTGGCAGTCGCATCTTAGCCCAATCGCTCGCGTGCAGAGCGCAGACCCACTAAGCGCTCGTCCAGCTCTGCCAGCTCGCTTTGACCCTTTGCCACAACATCGGCAGGGGCCTTGGCCAGGAAGGCATCGTTGGACAGACGCCCGCGCAGGCCCGCGGCTTGCTTGTCGGCTTTGGCGATGTCCTTGTCCAAACGCGCGCGCTCGGCGTCGATGTCGATCACGCCTTCCAGCGGCATGTAGTAGGTGGCTTCACCCAAAACGACGTTGGCGGCCAGGGTCGGCGCTTCGCCTGTTAGGGTCTCCAAAGCTTCAACGCGCGCTAGGCGGCTGAGCAGAGGCAATTGGCGTTGAATGCGGGCATGCGTTTCGGCGCTGGCATCAGCGACCAGCAACCGCACCTGCGCGCCCGCGGGCACGTTCAATTCAGCGCGCGCGGAGCGCACTTCGGTAATGAGCGCGATCAACCAATCAATTTCAGCGCTGGCCTCTGAGGCCGCCATGTCGATCTTGGGCCAAGCACCAGTAATCAGGCGGCCCTGTCCGCCCGTAACGTCGGCGCCGTTCGCGGGGCCAACGAACTGTTCCCACAGCTCCTCGGTGACAAAGGGCATCATGGGGTGGGCCAGGTGGACGATCTGCTTCAAGGTCCAGGCCATGGTGGCTCTGGTTTCCGCGATAAGCGCTTGATCCTCGCCATAGAAGATCGGCTTGGACAGCTCGATGTACCAGTCGCAAAACTCGTCGTAGATGAAGTGATACAGCGCCGAGGCGGCATCGTGAAACCGGAAGCTCTCGATACCCGCCGCCACGGCTTGGGTCGCGGTGGCCATCTTTTCTACCATCCACTTGTTCAAGGCGTTAGCAGGGCTGCTGGGGTCGAAATCAGTCGGTGCGCTGGCTTGGTTCATCTCAGCAAAGCGGGTCGAGTTCCACAATTTGGTGGTAAAGTTGCGGTTGGTCTCGACGGTCTTTTCGGCCAACTTGATGTCTTTGCCCGGCGCGGCCAGTGAGGCCATGGTGAAGCGCAAGGCGTCACAAGAATATTGCTGGATGATGTCCAGCGGGTTGATGACGTTGCCCAACGATTTGGACATTTTCTGTCCGTGCTCGTCACGCACCAAGGTGTGAACGTAGAGCTTTTTGAAAGGCACGCGCTCGGCCAACGGCTTTGATGGGTCGGCGTGGTAGATGCCCATCATCATCATGCGCGCCACCCAGAAAAAGATGATATCGCGGCCTGTTACCAAGACATCACCAGGGTAGTAGCGCGCTAGCTCGGGGGTCTCTTCGGGCCAGCCCAAGGTCGAGAAGGGCCAAAGACCAGAGGAAAACCAAGTGTCCAGAACGTCGGGATCTTGGCGCAGCTCGGTCGGCTGACCATAGTGCGCATCGGCTTCTGCCTGCGCTTGTGCCTCGGTCTTGGCGACAAAGACCTTGTTGTCTGGACCATACCAGGCCGGGATTTGGTGGCCCCACCAGAGCTGGCGTGAGATACACCAGGGCTCAATGTTGCGCATCCAGTGGAAATAGACTTTTTCTTCGTTGGCTGGGAAGACCGTAGTGTAGCCCTTTTCCACCGCCTCGATAGCAGGCGCGGCCAAGGTCTTGGCGTCCACGTACCACTGCTCGGTCATGAAGGGTTCGATGATCGACTTGGAGCGGTCACCGTGCGGGACCATGTGGACATTGTCCTCGATCTTCTCCAGCAGGCCCAAGGCTTCCATGTCGGCTACGACCTGCTTGCGCGCTTCAAAGCGCTCCAGGCCGCGATATTTCTCGGGCGCATTCTCGTTGATGCAAGCCGTCTTATCGAAGATGTTGATCGCTTCCCAACCCTGGCGCTTGCCGACCTCGTAGTCGTTGAAGTCGTGCGCGGGCGTGATTTTTACCGCACCTGTGCCCTTTTCGGGGTCTGGGTAGGGGTCGGGCATGATGGGTATTTCGCGACCGACTAGCGGCAGCACCACAGATTTGCCGTGCAGGTGTTTATAGCGCTCGTCGTCGGGATGCACCGCAACGCCGCTGTCGCCCAACATGGTCTCGGGGCGGGTCGTGGCAACGACCACGAATTCGTCACTGTCTTTGACCGGGTAACGGAAATACCAAAGCTTGCCGTTGACCTCTTTTTCTTCCACTTCCAGATCGGAAATCGAGGTCTGGAGCTTCACGTCCCAATTGACCAGGCGGTTGTCTTTATAGATCAGCCCGTCCTTGTACATGCGCACAAAGATTTCCAGCACCGCATCGGACAGACCCTCGTCCATGGTAAAGCGCTCGCGATCCCAGTCGGTCGAGCTACCAAGCGCGCGCAGTTGGCTTGTGATGGTCGAACCCGACTCTTCCTTCCAGGCCCAGGCGCGTTTCAGGTATTCCTCGCGCCCCACTTCGTCCTTTGAGGTGCCTTCATCGTCCAGCTTGCGGTCAATGATGTTAGAGACCGCAATAGAGGCATGGTCGGTGCCGGGCTGCCATAGCGCGTCAAATCCTTGCATGCGGTGATAGCGGATCAAAACGTCCTGCAAGGTCATGGTCAGGCCGTGACCAATGTGCAAGGTGCCCGTGACATTGGGCGGCGGCATCATGATGGTATAGGGCGTCTTGTCAGAACTGGGGTCGCAAGCGAACAGCTTGTTGTCTTCCCAGACTTTCTGGAATTTGGCTTCGATAGAGGCAGAGTCGAGGGACTTATCCAAGGGCATGATGGGCGCAGTCTATTGGCAATCGTTGAGGCTTTTGAGCGGCGCAGACTAGAGCAGGAGCGCCAGCAGAGCAACCAGCAGATTGCACCACTTCAAACCAGCCAAAAATGCAGCCAAAAAAGCGGGTCAAAGCGGCCCGCCTGCGCAGATCGCGTGCGGCTTCGAAGATTGGCAAGGTGGAGCTTGTAATTTAAAATCGCGCCCCTTGGGTGCTACCGCTGGATAGCCTGATCATTGTTGCTGAGGGGCGATATGAGAACGAAGACGGCGAGGTGGTCGAAAGCAGCGTAGACCGCTCAAAATGGCAGCGGTTCTTGCCCGCCATCAGGCCGTCCAAGGTGCCCGTTGGCAGGCGCGCAGACCTAGCCGTATTCGGTCAACAGATGACCAAGGCCTGGTTCGTGTCGCTTAGCTGGTCTGCTGACGAAATCGAAGAAGAATAGCGCGGCGGAGCGCGACGTGGCCGCCGCATCCCAGCTTATCAGCCCTGAGGCTGGGTCTTGTCTTTGAACAAGCAGACGTGCGCCACGGGGCAACGCCAGCACTCCGGTTTGCGGGCCTTGCAGATATAGCGGCCGTGCAAGATCAGCCAGTGGTGCGCGTGCAAGCCGTACTGCGGCGGTACCCGTTTTTCCAACTTGAGCTCGACGGCCAGCGGGGTCTTGCCTGCGGCCATGCCGGTTCGATTGGCGACCCGGAACAAGTGAGTGTCTACCGCGATTGTCGTCTGCCCAAACGCCATGTTGAGCACCACGTTGGCGGTCTTGCGCCCGACGCCCGGCAGGGTCTCTAGGGCCTCACGATCCTGGGGGACGTCTCCGCCGAACTTCTCCACCAAGATTTGCGCGGCGGCCATGACGTTCTTTGCCTTGGTCTTATAAAGCCCGATGGACTTGATGTGCTCGATCAGCGCTGCTTCGCCAAGGTCCAGCATATCTTGCGGGGTGGCAATGCGTTGAAATAAGGGGCCAGTGGCCTTGTTGACCCCGATATCGGTTGCCTGAGCAGACAGAGCCACCGCAACCAACAAGGTATAGGGATTGGTGAAATTTAGTTCGCCCTTGGGCTCGGGCTCAATGGCAGCCAAGGCGCGAAAGAACTCTTCCACCTGAGCATCGGTCATGACCCGCTGGCGCGGTCTGGGCTGCCAGTCTGGCTCTGCATCATTGCTCGTGGGGTTAGGCGTCATGGTGCAAGTACCAATCATATTCGCGCGCGGTAATGGCGTTTTCAAAGTTGGCCAGCTCCAGCGCCTTGGCTTCGCGCAGCAAGTCCCAAGAGGCGGGCCCGAAGTAGTCCGGAAATATCGTGGCTTTGTGCATGCTGTGCAGCGCTTGGCTCAATGTCCAGGGCAAGAGGGGCGATTTTTCGGTGCCAACGTTGCCTATTGCGGGCGCAGGGGCGGTAAGCTGGCGTTCCATGCCGTAATCCATGCCGGCCAGCAAGCAGGCCAAAGCCAGGTGAGGGTTGGCCTCAGCGCCAGGCACTCGAAACTCAAAACGCCGCGCCATACCGCCCGCGAAGGGAACCCGAATGGCCGCCGCCCGATTTTCATAGCCCCAGGACGGCGTGACCGGTACGAACTCGTTGGCCAAGAAGCGGCGGTAGGCATGGGGTGTCCAGGCATAGGCCGCCATGGCCTCGGGCAGGGTGGCGAGCGCGCCCGCAATGGCTTGGCGAAGCGCGTCCGATCCCGCCTCGCTGCCGTCATCAAAGACGTTGCGACCGTCTTGGTCCAGCAGGGAAATGTGAATGTGCATGCCCGAGCCCGATTGCTGCAAGAAGGGTTTGGACATGAAAGTCGCGCGCAAACCGGCATCGCGGGCGCAGCCCTTGACCAGGCGCCGGAAAAGCCCGCACTGATCGGCCGCGCGCAGGGCGTCGACCTGGTGGTCCAAGTTGATCTCGAACTGGCCTGGCGCAAATTCCTTGGTGAGCGCCCCAGAGGCAATGCCTTGCGCAGTGCAGGCCTCGCGAATGCGGGTCAGCAGGGGCTCGTAGGCATCAAGCAGGCCCATACGGTAGACGTCCGGGCCCTGGCTCTCCTCCACGGCACCCAGCTGAATACCGCCTGCCAAGCGCTCAGCGCCCAACAGATAGAATTCGAGCTCAAAGGCTACGACGGGGGTCAGACCACGCGCGTTGAGGCGCTGGATGGCCTGAACCAAAAACCAGCGTGGGTCGTGCGGATAGCCGCCCTGGCCGTTCGGATCGACGAAAGACAGCAGGATTTGCGCATCGGCGGCGGTCGAGGCCCAGGGAATCGGCGCCAAGCTGTCGGGCACAGCATAAAGCGGCAAGTCTGGGTCGCCGTCAGAGACGCCAAGCCCGCCTGGGTCATTGGAATGGCCCAACTGATCGACCGTGATGATGGGCCCCGGCATGGCCAGCCCTTGGCGCAAGATCTTTGGCAGCTCGGCCAGGTCCAGGCGCTTACCGCGATAGACATGGTTCATGTCGGCCAACACGGCGTCCAGCGTGCACGCCGCCGGATAGCGTGCGCGGAAATCAGTCAGCTGTTGCTCAGGGCTGGTCATGGCGTTCGATCAAGTCGGCCTATTTGAACTCAGCGACGGCATCGATCTCGACGGCCACGTCAAACGGCAGCGCAGGGGCAGAGACGGCAGCGCGGGCGTGCGCACCGACGGTCTCTCCAAAAGCATCGAACATGAGGTTCGACGCGCCGTTTATGACAGCCGGTTGTTGGCTGAAGTCAGCTGTCGAATTGACGAAGCCGCCCAGCTTGACAATGCGGGTGATGCGGTCCAAGTCGCCAACGGCTGCTTTGAGTTGGGAAATAATGTTGATGGCGCAGATCTTGGCAGCTTCTTCGCCAGCCTCTAGCGAGACATCCGCGCCCAGCTTGCCTTGGCATTTGATAGCGCCGTCTTGCATGGGCAGTTGGCCAGAAACGAAGATCAAATTACCACTAATGACGAAGGGCAGGTATTTTGCTGCTGCTGCGGGCGCATCGCCGATGGTGATGCCCATGTCTGCAAGGCGTTGTTCTACTTGGCTCATGTCCGGTGTCTCCCTGAGGCGTGATTTCTGTCCATCGTGTCTAGCCAAGGCGGCAGCACAGCGCAAAGCAGAACTTGAGGAAATCGTTGCCATCGCGCTTGCATCCAAGCGGACAGGCGCCACCGCGCCGGCCAAAAAAAAGGGTGCTGCAAAAGCAGCACCCGAGTGGGGGATTTCAAATGAACAAAGAATCGAAGGTGCGGCGAGTGAAACCAAAAGTTAGGGGACCAAAGGCCTCACTGGGGATTGCCGTTTCGACACGACTGTAAGTAGCAAGCTGATAGGGGTCGGTCAACGTTATACTTAAGGTTGAATTGAAAAAAGACGCCTAAATCACTGTTTTTTCATATTTTGTGGGTTGTAATCATGCCAGCCTGTTGCAAAAAAGCAACGAATCAGAAAAAAATGTGGCGTGACATATCTGCAACGGGTCAGATTGTGGCGAAGCGGCCTTAATCTTTTCCACCGTTTATTCACCAGACCGGTCAAACATACCCCTCGTTGAGCCGAATCGGTTGTGTTTTTGCTGGGCTTGCGGCCCCCATCATCGCTGGGTTGGCGGCATACGAGGGCAGGGCGCGGGCGAAATCCAGCCCGGCGCGGCCGAAACCGGCTGATTTGGCGGAAAATTATCGCCAGCGCTGGCGCCAGCAGCGTCATTTGCGCCGTTGAGGGCTGGCTATGCAGCTTTGCCATTGACCCCTTTCGAGGCCTGGGGTACGACAGCGCTCCCAGTCAGCGCCAGGGTGGCGGCCGCTATGGCATGCCGGCTCGATCAAGAAGGCTGACGGTTATCCCAAAACACGCGCCAAGCGTAGGAGCTCTAAATGTTTGCTATTATTAAGACCGGCGGTAAGCAGTACCGCGTCACCGAAGGCGACCTGTTGCAGGTTGAAAAGCTGGAAGGCGAAGAGGGCGGCAGCGTCACATTTGACCAGGTTCTGGCTGCGGGTGACAAAATCGGCGCCCCCCTGGTGGAAGGCGCCAGCGTTACCGCAGAGATCGTTGATCAGGGCCGTGGCCGCAAGGTCATCGTTTTCAAGAAGCGTCGTCGTCAGAATTCACGTCGTAAGAACGGTCACCGCCAGTTCATCACAACTGTCAAGATTACGGCGATCAACGCCTAAGGGCCGGGCGCACCGCGCCGCTCAGACAGGATATTGCAGAGGCCGCTCACGATTGGGCGGCCTTTTTTGCACTCCAGAGCGCGTTTCGTTGTCGTATCTTCAAGGGGTGCGCTCTGTCTATTTGATGTTGCCGCAAATGCACCCCCCGAATCTTTGGCACAATCGAGAGCGATTGCTTGTCTTATGGATTTGGCAGGCTTCCGA
>JAUIHE010000002.1 GCA_030432195.1 Alphaproteobacteria bacterium | reverse complement strand
GGCGTGGCGCGGGTGACCCCAACCCTTCAGAGCATGGCGGCCTGGCGCGAAGGGACATCTTACGTCTTGGGGGGCGCGGTGTTGCAGCAGCAGGCTTGGCGGCGAGCGGGCTCATGGGCCTCACCGGATGCCAACCAGCCCAATCTGATAGCCAAATCGTCACCCGCAACTACGGACGCCGTGATCCCGTTCCGGCCGAGCTGATCGACACCGCCCACATCCCAACTTTTCCGAACACGCGCTTTTTTGCCGACCGCCCCAGCCAAGAATTCGCGGTCTGGCTAGATAGTTGGACCAAACAGCGCCGAAATCTTGGGCTCGCGACCACCGCGCCACTGCAAGCCATTACCTTTTCTGGCGGCTCCAGTGAGGGCGCCTTTGGCGGCGGCCTCATGGTAGGCTGGGGACAGCGCGGCGATCGCCCCGTTTTCGACCTAGTGAGCGGTATATCTGCCGGTGCGATCGTCGGGGCAAGCGTCATCCTTGGGCACAACTATGATCAGCGCATCAAGGCCGCTTTTACCAGCAACGCCTTTTCGGATATTTTGGCGCTTCGCCCGACTTCCCTACTGTTCGGTGGACCGAGTTTGTCCAGCGCGAACAAGCTGGCGAGCCAACTTGAAGCCCAAGTTGACGATACCATGATCGACTTGATGGGGCGGGCCCATGCCATGGGCCGCCGCTTCATGGTCATCACCTCAAATCTCGATCAACAGCGCCCTATGGCCTGGGACATCACCGGCATCGCAGCATCCCAACATCCTTCACGCTACGCTTTGGTTCGCAAGATCTTGCTCGCTAGCACGGCACTGCCGGGCCTGTTCCCGCCCGTGCGCTTTTCTGTGGTTGCCGGCGGGCAGGCCTATGACGAATTCCACGTGGACGGCGCTGTTACTCAAGGCCTCTACCTGTTCCCCGGCGCTCAAGACAGCCTCTCGACCGTGCGCCAGGTCGCACCAGAGATGCGCTTTAACATCTATATGGTCATCAATGGCCCCATTTTGCCGACCTATGATCCCGTGCGCGCGCGGGCTTTGAACCTCGCTAACACTTCGTTGCAGACCTTGCTGAAGAACCGCACCGCGGGTGACGTGAAGGAGATCTTCCGCATCGCCCAGTTCTTCGAAACGCCCGCACGCCTGACCTTCTTGCCTCAAGAGATGTCTCAATCTTCCGAAACCAACAGTTTCAAGGCGGACTACATGAACACCCTCTTCGCTTACGGGCAAGAGCGCGGCTTGAAGGCTGACCTTTGGTACGACCGCTTCCCACTCGTCTAAGCCTGGCCGCTGGTGGCTAATCATGGCGTCAATGCGGTTTTGTTACAGTGGCCTTACGAAAACTTGAGCGGCCTTGTTTTGCCAATGTCCTCGCGTAGAGGCACAAGGGCTCCACCTCTCCTAATAAGAAAGAACGGAGCCCCTTATGAAACGCTCACACTTTGGTCGCCTGCCCGCAAGAGGATTGGCTGCCATGCTTGGCCTGGGTCTTGCGGCCGTCGTTGGCCTTGCTTGGTTTATCATGCCGACCAGCTCTGGCCAGGCGCAGGTACAAGCCAGCTCGACAACCATGCCCATGAATCTAGCCTCTGTGGTTTTGGCCGGGGGCTGCTTTTGGTGCCTTGAAAGCGATATGGATCACCTGGAAGGCGTGGTCGCAACCACCAGCGGCTATTCCGGCGGCCACGTTGACAATCCCACCTATAAGCAAGTTTCAGCAGGCGGGACGGGCCACTACGAAGTCGTAAAGATTGACTATGATGCCGATGTCGTCAGCTTCGCACAGGTTTTGGACGCCTTCTGGCATTCCGTTGACCCCACCGATCCCGGCGGCCAGTTCTGCGACCGCGGCCATTCCTACAAGACCGCCGTGTTCGTTGCCACGCCCGAGGAGCGCCAGATCGCTGAAGCCTCCAAACAGGCCCTGGTCGATCAAGGGATGCCCATTGTGACCCCGATCCTCGATGCGACGCCATTCTATGCTGCCGAAGACTATCACCAAGACTTCTACACCAAGAGCCCGCGGCGCTATAACTTCTACCGCTTTGCTTGCGGGCGCGATAAAAGGGTCAAGCAGCTCTGGGGCCAAGACGCACACCGGGGCCTAGATAAAGAATAACCCCTCGACCCAGAGACTAAGGACGCTATGACTGTACTGCGCTCGATTGCCCGACACCCGATAATCCCTGTCATCATGATTGAGCGTTTGGAAGACGCCGTTCCCCTGGGCCAAGCCCTGGTTGACGGCGGTCTTCCGGTCTTGGAGGTCACGTTGCGCACCCCCGTTGCGTTGAAAGCGATTGAGGCTATGGCGCGCGACGTCCAGGGCGCGATTGTGGGTGCAGGCACGCTGCGCCACAGCGACGATATCCACGCGGCCAAGGCAGCCGGTGCCACCTTTGGCGTGTCCCCTGGCTCTCCGGCTATGTTGTTGCAGGCCGCTCAAGACGCGGGCTTGCCCTTGTTGCCCGGGGTTGCTAGCGCGACTGAGGCCATGAACGCCAACAATCTTGGCTACCAATTTTTGAAGTTCTTCCCGGCTGAAGCCTCCGGCGGCGCCAAAGCAATCAAGGCCCTGGCCAGCCCACTTGCTGGGTTAGTCTTCTGCCCCACCGGCGGGGTGAGCCTCAGCAATTTGGCCGACTACATGTCTTGCCCGAACGTCGTTTGTGCGGGCGGTTCCTGGATGTTGCCGAAAGACTTGATCGCAGATAAGAATTGGACGAAGATCCGCGATCTTGCTGCCGAGGCCAAAGCCGCAGCACTGGCCGCTGGTTGGCAGGACAAAAGCGCAGAGATCGACGCCTAGTCACCAAGCCCCCGCTTTGACGCACAGCTCTGCGTTGGCTCTATCCAGCAGGCACAGACCTGCCCTATCTGAAAGGACACCAAGCGCCATGGCCGCGCTGACCAAAGAGTTTCTGGCTTCCGATGCCTGGCGGCAGGAAGCTAACGCCCTGGGCGAGAAGCTCGATTATCCGTTGTGGAGCGACGACCAACTGCGCGCCTCTGTGCGCGCGACTTTGGCCGCTGCCCCAAGCGACTACGCCCCCGATCAAGGCGTTTGGATCTTTGGCTACGGCTCGCTGATTTGGAATCCCTTGCTCGACTATGACCAAAAAAAGCCAGCCACGGTTCAAGGCTACCGTCGCCGTTTTTGCCTAAAGACGCGCTTTGGACGCGGCAGCCCGGAAAAGCCGGGCCTTGTGTTGGCGCTGGACGAAGGCGGACAGACAGAAGGGCGCGCTTTTCGGGTCCGCCCCCACAACCTAGAACACGAGCTGTTCTTGCTCTGGCGTCGTGAAATGCTGTCGGGCTCCTACCGCCCACTGTGGCTACACGGCGAGGTCGAAGGCCAGCGCACACCGCTGCTCACCTTTGTCATTGATCCCGATTGCGGGCGCTATACCGGGCCCATCTGCCCCAAGCAAAAAGTTCATATGCTGCTGACCGGTGAAGGCCTGTTGGGCAGCAGTTTTGAGTATTTCACGCAAACCCTGGCCAGCCTGCGCTCAGAGGGCATTGTTTGCGATTATCTGGAGCAGCTCGAAACCCAGCTCCACGCCGCGAAACGGACCAACGCCCCAAGCGATCCCTCATTGAACGGCGACGGCGCGAGCGCGTGAAGACCAAGACTTACTGGCAGCGGGCGTTCTTGGTCCAACTCCCACGCCTATTGCGCGGGCGCGGCCCCAAGCGTTTCTGGCTCAAAGACCGCAACGGCGGGCGCCACGTCTTGCTGCCATTTTCCGACTATGCCGAACTGTTGGCTTTCAAGCGCCACGCTCTAAGCTGGGCCGAGCTGAGCGCCGAAGAGCAAGCCGCCTTGCACGAAGAAGCGCGGCTTGCCCAAGAGGCCGCCGCCAGCAGCAAAGCATCATGATGAAGGCAAGCGAAAGCCTTGGCAATCTGCCACCGCGCGCGCCCAAAGCCGGCGATCTGATCTGCTATCGCTATGTTTGGGTCAATCGCAACTTCGCCCGCACGCCGAACCACGCTGACAAGGTGCGCCCGGTCCTGGTTTTGCATCGTGAGCCCATCGGCGCGGGCCTGTTTCAAATCACCCTGCTGGCCATCAGTACCAAGAAGCAGCGCGAGCCCGACAAGGGCCTTGCCGTCCCCCACACTGAACGCCTGCGCGCTGGCTTGAAGGAACGGTCCTGGGTGGTCACTACTGGGGCCAATCAGGTGACCTGGCCTAGCCCCTTGTTCGAGCCCTTCAGTCCGCCGCCGGGCAATGCGGGCGCCTATGCACGCTTTTCGCCGACCTTCTTTGCCCATGTAGCCCAGGTGGTCAGTCAGAACATCGCCGATGCTGAGGTCGAAAAGCAGCGTAAACTCAAGCGGTTGCTGCGCTGATCGCTGCGCTTGCACGCGCCAGCGAGCGTGCGCATCTGGCCCGCTTTTCAGCGCTATGCCAGCGCTACACCCAGCCCCAAAGCGCTCATATCACGCCAGTAGTTTGGATAGGTTTTGGCGACACAACCCGGATCCAAAATGGTCAGGCCCGGCATAAAGATGCCCGCCAAGGCAAAGCTCATCGCGATGCGGTGGTCGGCGTAGGTGTGGATCTTGGCGGTGGTCGTCTGCCCCTTCAAGCCGGGGTCGCCATGGACCAGCAGATCGTCGCCGATCTCCTGCGCCAGACCCGGTTTTAGTTTGTTGAGTTCAGCACAACAGGCCGCCGTGCGGTCGCACTCTTTGACCCGCAAATTGGCGATACCAACAAAACGCACCGGCGTTTCGTTGAAGGCGGCCAGCACCGCCAGCGTTGGAATAGCGTCTTGCATTTGGCTGCCGTCGATGACCGCCGGCATGTTGGGCCAGGCTTGGATCACATGCCACGCCTTGGCATCCGGTTGGCTCATCCCTTCAGGATCAACGCCCAGATCAATGTTGCCGCCACTCATGCGCTCGGCCGCCCACAAGTAGGTCGCCGCCGATGCATCTGGCTCAATGGCAAAATCGCAGGCTTGATAGCCGCCGCCCTGCAAACGCCAATGGCCGGGAGCGGGGCTTTCTACCACCGCACCAAACGCACGCATGACCGCCAGGGTGATATCAATATAGCCCTTGGCCCCGATGTCAGCGCCCGCGAGGCGCAGATCAAACGGCGTGGGCAAGCAAGCCGCCGCCATCAGGATGGCAGAAACGTACTGGCTGGACAGGCCGCCGTCGATTTCTACGCTGTCTTGCGCGAAACCGCCGCTGGCATCAATGGTCACTGGGGGGCATTGGCTGGGTGCGCTGGCTTTGACCCCCAAACGCTTTAGCGCGTCAACCAGGGGAGCAATGGGGCGCTTGCGCATGTGCTCGTCGCCATCCACAACAAAACGGCCCTGCTGAACCGCCACGGCCGCGGTGATGAAGCGCGTCGCGGTTCCGGCATTGCCCAGGAACAAGGGCGCGTCAGCGGGCGCCAAACGGCCATTGCCCTCGACCGAAAAGCTGGTCTCGTCGGGCTGTTCGACCTGCACGCCCATCGCGCGCAGGGCCGTAGACATGTGGCGGGTATCGTCGCTGGTCAGCGCGCCGCTCAACCGGCTTCGCCCCTTGGCCAGCGCCGCGAGCAGCAGTGCGCGGTTGGTAATGGATTTGGAGCCCGGCAGGCTCAATCGGCCGCTCATAGCTGTAGCAGGCGGGGTCAAAGTCGCGGAAGCGGCGGTTGCCGGAGTAAGAGCAGTCACAGGTCTTGGTCTATCCAAATACGTCCTAGCCTTGCGGCAGGGATTGGTGAAAGCGGAGCAATTCGCGTTGCAGCAGCTCAACGTGGGTCATGGGCAAGAAATGGTCCGCATCATCGACCCCCAAGACCGTCAGATTTCGAAACAGGGCCTCCACCTCGGCCACGCGACCTTGTGAAACCGTTGAGCCCGTCAGCTTGCCATAGGCCAACAAAGTTGGCACATCACGGATCGTTCGCCGCCGCTTGATGGTGCCCCAAAGGCTCAGGTCGAGCCATTGGAAATTGGCGGCTTCTACCGCCGGTGCGCAAGACAGGGCGACGCCAAACTGGCTCGCCTTTATCCCCGTCGCCAGATAGCCTGCAAAACTGTCAGGATCGAAGGCGGCAAACAGTTCCTTGTCCTCATAGGAGGCGAACATCTGCGACCAGCTCTCCCAAGCCGGGCGACGGCGCGCAGCGGGCTTGATCAAGGGGTTGAGGCGACGCATCAGTGATGGAATGTAGTGGCCGACCGTCATCGCGGCATAGAGCGATCGCGATAGCAGCGTTGGCTCCAGCAGGATCAGCGAGCCGACGCGCTCAGGCGTCTCGGCACAAAGATCAGTGGCTTCGCGCATGGCCAGCAAAGCCCCCATCGAGTGGCCAATGAAATGAAGTCGGCCTGGCAAGCCCCGGCAAAACGCTTTCAAATCAGCGCTATAGCGCTTGAAATCGCGCAATTTGGCCGGATCAAGCGAGAGTGTTGAGCGCCCGTGACCGCGCGTGTCTACCAACCAGGGCTGAATATTGGGGTTGGCCTCCGCCAGCGCCAGCGCCAGGTTGGCGTGCGTCGCCGCTGTCATGCCGTTGCCGTGCGTGACGATCAGATGCTCTTGCGCGCCCTCGCGCTCTGGCAAGGTCAAGGCATGCAGGCGCTCTGGAACAGGCTCCTCGCTTGGCGGTGGTGGCGCTGCCTTGCCGCCGCTTGAAATATCAAACCAACGCCCCTCCCAGCGGCCTAACAGAGCCTCAATGCGGGTTTCGATGTAAGATTGCGATGTCAAGGTCATGGGTCGATCGAACAAGCAGGTCAAGCGGGTGTCGCCACGCGGCCAGCCTAGCGTGCGCCGTAGGCGCAAAACGCTTCCGGCGGCGTCTTAGTCTTTAGGCATAAGACGCAAGCGCATAGAGCGCAATGGCCGCAGCATTAGAAACATTTAGGTGGTCGATTGGGGGGCGGGTCGGCAGGCGCACTAGCACATCACAGGTCTGCCGCGTGCGTTGGCGCATCCCGTCGCCCTCGGCGCCCAGCACCAACACGTTTAACTCAGACGGCTCCAGCGCATTGAGGCGGGTTTCCGCTTCGCCCGCCAAGCCCAGGATGCGATACCCCTTTTCTTTTAAGGCCTCCAGGCTGTCCGACAAATTGCGCACCCGCACCGGCGGCACCACCTCCAAACCGCCGCAGGCGGTCTTGGCTAGAACGCCGGTCTCGTTCGGAGCGTGGCGTTCGGTCAAAAGCAGGCCCCCTGCGCCAAAGGCCGCCGCCGAGCGCCAGATTGCGCCGACGTTATGCGGGTCGGTGACTTGATCCAAAGCCACCAGCAGACGGCGCTGTTCCTTTGGCTGGGCCAAGAACTGACCCAAGGTCAATTCTGCGCGCGGGTTGCACTCAAGCGCATAGCCTTGATGCACCGCGCCTTCGGGCAACAACCCGTCGATGTCTGCTTTCCGGGCTTCGCTGATCGCCGGCGGAATGTCCATCGCGTCAAGCACGGGCAACAGGTTAGGCAGCAGGTCGGGATAGACCAGCAAGCGTTTGACTTTTCGGCTTGGATTTCGCAATGCCGCCTCAACCGCATGGTGCCCCCAAATCCAGTGTTTGGTCGGGCGGCGCTTTTTCGACAGCGCGCCCTTGGGCAACTTCAACATTTTATTCTGCGACACGATTTCTTTTCCTTTGGCCGGGCCTTTTTGATGGCCCAGCGGGGCTGTGGGCTCACCTTTAAGGCCCCTAGCGTGCCAGCTCAATAAAAAAGGCCGAAAAGCCAGTTGACGGCATCAAAGTCGGCTGCTAAACCGCGCACTCCCGCAGCGCGAAAAGCCTTGCGCGCGGCGTGGACAGGTGCCCGAGCGGCTAAAGGGGGCGGATTGTAAATCCGCTGGCTATGCCTACGTTGGTTCGAATCCAACCCTGTCCACCATTTTTCTTTTCCTGACAATTTGAGCATCCCCGAACGCATCGGCCTAGCGGCCTGGATCGCCTTGCGTCACGGGCATTGCGTATGCCTGCATACTTCGCGAGAAGGCGCCCCGTTCCCTGCCGCTGTGCCGAGCAACAAAGGGGAAGCCAGGGCTTGTTAGGTCTTCCGCAAAAATCATCGCGAATATTCCAGGCACGCTGAGACGGGACGCCTGCAGCAAGCCGCGAATGAGTGGCGCAACGCATGAGCATGGACTTGCGTTAGAAATCAGTCAGCTAGAGCGGAAAGGCTGTTGCAACGACGGGGCCCGACGCTCTAGGCACTGCGCTAATCCTCGGCCATCAGTCGGGTCGCGGCGATGGCCTTGGTCCAGCCCCTCAATCCGGCCTGCCGTTCGGCTTCCGCCATGGTCGGTTCAAAGCGGCGATCCAAGCGCCAGTTCCGTTGCAGAGCAGTCAAATCAGGCAAGAGCCCGGCCCCTAACGCAGCCAAAGCCGCGGCGCCCAAAGCAGTCGTCTCGATGTTTTCGGGTCGTTCAACCGGCCTGCCCAAGATGTCCGCCAAGAACTGCATCGCGTAGTCGTTGGCGACCAGGCCACCATCGACGCGCAGCACCCCGGCCATGTCGGCCAGCGCGGGCCAATCGCCCACCATGGCCGTCATTAGATCACCGGTCTGATAGCCGATGGCCTGCAAGCCCGCGCGTGCAATCTCCTTGGGGCCGGTGTTGCGGGTCATCCCCAACAGGCTGCCGCGCGCGCGCGCTTGCCAATAGGGCGCACCCAAGCCGGTAAATGCAGGCACCAAATAGACGCGCTGGCTCGGGTCAGCGGCTTCAGCCATGGCCTGCGTCTGGCTCGCCTTTTCAACGATGCCCAGCTCGTCCCGCATCCACTGCACCAGTGCGCCCGCAACAAAGATCGAGCCTTCCAGCGCATAACTTGGCTGCCCGTCCAATTGATAGGCAATCGTGGTCAGCAGGCGGTTTTCCGAGGTAATGGCACGCGCTCCGGTATTGAGCAAAGCAAAACACCCTGTGCCATAGGTCGATTTCAGCATGCCAGGAGAAAAGCAGGCCTGGCCGACGGTGGCCGCTTGCTGGTCTCCTGCAACGCCGCGAATGGGCAGGCTCGCGCCCAACAGGTCGGGCAAGGTCGTGCCAAAATCAGACGCACAGTCTTGCACCTGGGGCAACATGCCAGCGGGAATGTCCAACGCCGCAAGCAAGGTGTCGTCCCAGCAGCCTTCGTGGATATTATAGAGCATGGTGCGCGCAGCGTTGGTGGCATCGGTCACGTGGCGTACACCACCGGTCAGGTGCCAAATCAGCCAGGTGTCTACCGTGCCAAAGGCCAACTGCCCGGACTTGGCCTTTTCGCGTGCGCCCGCGACCTGATCCAAGATCCATGCCAGCTTGGTCGCAGAGAAATAGGGGTCCAGCAGCAAGCCCGTGCGCGCGCGAACTTCATCCTCCAACCCCTCGGCCTTGAGCTGTTGGCAGCGCTGCATTGTGCGCCGGTCTTGCCAGACGATCGCCGGATAAATGGGCTCGCCGGTTGCACGATCCCAAACCAAAGTGGTTTCGCGCTGATTGGTGATGCCGATGGCGGCGATCTCATTGGCTTGTAGGCCCGCTTTGGCTATGGCCTGGCGCGCGCAGTCCAAAACTGTCTGCCATAGATCCATGGGGTCGTGCTCGACCCAGCCTTCTTGCGGAAAGTGCTGTTGGAATTCCTGTTGGGCGCTGACGATCGGTGCCAGGCTCTCATCATAGACAATAGCCCTAGACGAGGTGGTTCCTTGGTCGATTGCGAGCAAATAACGCGCCATGTAGCCTCTCTATCGCGACGGATCTAACGAAGGCGCTACTATGGTGCCAAGAACGGCAAAGAGGCAAGGCTTGTGCTTGGCGCGCTCGCTCTCGCCGCGCCGAAACTTGGGCTAGTTGCGATCGCGATCGTCGCGGCCATAACCGGCAGGTAATCGGAACGCTTCTTCATTCATGGGCACGCCATAGCTCATAAATTCCAGCTGCAACAGCGTGGTGACGCCTTGAGCGTCAACGGTACGCCAACCCAGCAGCTCTTTTGTCTGCGGGTGGAACAGAAGGGTCAAGAAACCCTCGTCTTCACGGCCTTGGCGTTGGACCGTGATTTCCAACAACTGGTCGCCCAATACAACATCAACAAGGTTCAGCCCCTTGGTGAACTCGACGCGCTGATCCAAAAGGAAATAGAGCGGCGAGCGCGAGATGCGCTGGTGCGCCACGTTTTCAAGCTCGCGATCGACGCTCATTACAAAGTAGCCATCGGCCAAAATCAGCGTTGGACTGGGCGCATCGTAGTCAAAGCGCAGCCGACCCGGCCGCCAGATCGCGACCTCGCCACTCGCCTGCCCACCCAGCGAATCTTGCTGCGTAAAGCGGCCTTGCGCGGTAATCACGCCGTTCAGAACTTGCTCGGCTTCAACGACGGCCAGCAACTCGGCGTCGGTGATATTCTGTGCATGGGCACCGCCAGCAAACAGCGCCGCGATCCCCATCACACCAGCAACCAGGGAGCGATTTAGCAAGGTCGAAAGAAACGATAGAGCGTTCATACATACGTTCCGTAACAGGTGGGCGATCAGCAAGGCGCAGACTAGATATCCGCCGAATCCCCGCCGACCAAAATTTGACGACGACCGACATGATCTGAAGAGGATATCAACCCCTCCTCTTCCATGCGTTCAATCAAACGCGCCGCACGGTTATAGCCGATTTGCAGTTGGCGTTGAACAAAGGACGTCGAGGCCTTTTTGTGCTTCAAGACTATGGCCACAGCTTGATCGTAAAGTTCGTCTCCTGAGTTGCCGAAGCCATGACCAAAGCCTTGACCGACGCCCGCCGCCTCGTCATCGACTCGCTCGTCGCTCTCGTCCGCATCGGCTTCCTCGGTTATTGAGCCGATATATGAGGGCGCCCCTTGAGCCTTAAGGAAGGACACCACCTTTTCCACTTCGTCATCGCTGGAAAATGGGCCGTGGACGCGCTTCAAACGGCCGCCCGATGGTTGGTAGAGCATATCGCCCATACCCAACAACTGTTCGGCACCCATTTCACCCAAGATGGTTCGCGAGTCGATCTTTGAGGTGACGTGGAACGAAATCCGCGTCGGGAAGTTGGCCTTTATCGTTCCGGTGATAACATCGACCGACGGTCTTTGCGTCGCCATAACAAGGTGCAGGCCCGCCGCGCGAGCCATTTGCGCCAAGCGCTGCAAGGCCGATTCGATGTCCTTACCCGCAACCAGCATCAAGTCCGCCAATTCGTCGATGATAATGACGATGTAGGGCAGCGGCGTCAGGTCCATCTCCTGCTCTTCAAACACCGCCTCGCCGGTTTCAGGGTTAAAGCCGGTCTGCACGCGCCGCAAAATGACCTCGCCTTTGGCGCGGGCTTCGGCCAAGCGCTTGTTGAAGCCGGCGATGTTACGCACGCCTACTTGGCTCATGGCCTTATAGCGATCTTCCATCTCGCGCACCGCCCAATTGAGCGCCACCACCGCTTTTTTCGGGTCAACAACAGTCGGGCACAGCAGATGCGGGATGCCGTCGTAAACGGACAATTCCAGCATCTTTGGGTCGATCATGATGAATTTGCACTGTTCTGGGCCCAGGCGGTAGAGCAGCGACAGGATCATGGTGTTGACCGCCACCGACTTGCCCGAACCCGTTGTACCGGCAATCAGCAAGTGGGGCATCTTGGCCAAATCCACGGCAACTGGCTCACCGCCGATATCTTTTCCGAGCGCCAGCGGCAGTTTGAAACCGGGCTCTCGGTAGGCCTGGCTTTCCAGCATCTCACGGAAATAGACGGTCTCGCGGCGCGGGTTTGGCAGCTCAATACCAATGACATTGCGCCCAGGTACGACCGCAATACGCGCTGACAATGCTGACATGGAGCGCGCGATATCGTCCGCCAAACCGACGACCCGGCTGGTCTTGGTGCCCGGCGCAGGCTCCAGTTCGTACAGCGTGACCACCGGGCCCGGCTTTACGTTGACGATCGTGCCTTTGACGTTGAAATCGGACAACACGCTCTCCAACATCCGCGCATTTTCGTGCGCTTCTTCAGCGGTCAAGCGGTTGGCGAGTTGACCCGGGTCAGCGTCGCTAAGATAGTCCAAGCGCGGCGGTTCATAGGTGCCTTGGTGGCTTTGCACCGCCAGTTGCGCCGAAGAAACCGGCATCACTTTGCGCTCAGCGCTCATGGGCTCAGCGCTCATGGGCTCAGGCTCGTAGCCCGCGGGGCGATACCCAGCATTGGATGCTGAAACCGCTGCGGCCGTTTGCACAGGTGCCGTCGAGACCGGTGCCGCAGGCGGGCTCACGGCCGCTCTTTGGGCTGGCGCTGCGCTCAGCGCTGGGGCTGTCGCCGCGTCATCCTCAGACCAATCCTGTTCCTGCCAAGATTGAGCGTCCCTATGGTCATGGTCAACGTGGTCATAGTCCAGGTCGTCTTGGTCTAAGTCGTCTTGGTCTAAGTCGTCTTGCTCAAAATCATCTTGGTCAAAATCATCTTGGTCAAAATCATCTTGGTCAAAGTCCTCACCCGTTGCCCTTTGACCGCAGCCGTCTTCGCGATCGTACTCCTCGCCATCCCAGGCCTCTACGTCCAGGCCTGCATCACGGCCCGCTGCGTCCTGCTCTGAATCATCGTGACCGGGCGCGAAGCCAAGCGCTTCATCGACGCTGTCGTCCCAAGGAGCCCCCTGGTCACGCTCCAACGCGGTGGCTTGCTCTTCTTGATGGACCACCGCAACGGGGGCTTGCTGCTGACCGTCTTCAAAAGCCTGCCAAGCATCATCTTCCAATGAGTCTTCATGCTGAGCGTCATAGGTGTCTTCATAGAAGCCTTCATGAGACGCTTCATAAGCCTGTTGTGTATCCCACTGCTGTTCATCCCACTGTGGCACGCTTGCACGTTCGGCATACGCAGGGCCTGCCATTTGCTCCAAAGCGGCCTGGGTGCGAGCGGCAAGATCGGCTTGCGCATCCGCCATTGGTGGTTGCTCCTCTAAGGGCTGAGCCTGCGCGCGTGCGTGCTTGGCGACAAAATCACCACCAACGATCGGCTGATAGGCCGCATAAGGATCAGCGGCCGGCGCGACATCGCCCGCATTCGGGGCAGCATGACCATGCGGAGACAGGTAAGCGGCTTCCTGGCTCGCACTGGCGTTGGTTGGCTCAATGCGCTGGGCGCTCAAAGGCGCGCCATAGCCGGGGCTGACCGAAGTCGCACTGGGCTGACGTTGCGCCGCGCGTTGAGCCGCGATCTGCCGGGCATTTTCTTCCATAGCCGCCAAGGCGCGCTCACGGGCTTCCCGTTCTGCCAATCGTCGCATGGCTGCCGGCTGGCTGTTATAGTCGTGATAGCTTGCCGCGTGCGGGCCAGGGGTAGCCGGAGCTGCCATCGGCTGATGCGCAGTCAGGTTCGCCACATGGGGGCCACGCGCTAGCCGTTCTGCTTGCCGACGATCCATTTGGTTGCGCCGCAACGGATGCTGGGGTGCCTGGTTGGGGTAGGCGGCAGGCTGTGGCATGGGTTGCGCGTCGGCTTGCTGCCTCTGATGGTGATTGCGGGCCTGTTGATTGTGTGCCTGTTGCGCCCAAGCGGGGGCAGCAGGTGCCACGGGGGCACCCGCCCCTGGCTGGCGATGATCCAAAGCACCACCCGGCCGACTGCCGACCGGTTGACTGCCGACCGGTTGACTGCCGACCGGTTGATTGCCAACTGGCTGACGCGCGGCCTGTTGACTAGTGGCCGCCTGCTTCTTTGCTTGGCCTGCTCTGTTCAACCAACTGCTCGACCGCTGACCTTGCCGCCAGGCACTGCGCAGGCCCTGGCGAACACCTTGGTCCACACGATGACCCGCTTCTTGACCCAAGGGCACCAAGCGGTCGCTAATGGCTTCAGCCAAGCGCTGCCATTCGCGCGGGGCGATACCCATAGCCGATCCAAGCAGCATGAGGCTTGGCACCAGCGCCACCAGCGCTGACGCCCAGTAGGGCAAATACAGCCAAGTCTTGAGGTTGTACTGCAGCAGGTAGCCCAACGCGCCGCCCCAACGGTCTGGACGCCCCCAGTGACTGGGCATACCGGTAATGTTTAGGGCCGCAGAGAACAAGGTCAGGCCCAGAGCCAAGTAGATTAGCCGGCTTGCCAGGCGTGGCACGCGACCGTGTGACAAAACTTGCGTGGCCATCACAATTGCCACACAGGGCAAAAAGAACGCGCTGTAGCCAAACAGTTGCACGATAAAGTCGGCCAAAACCGCGCCCGGTTGGCCCAACAGGTTTTGAGTGCCCGCCGCGCCAGAAGAATTCCACGAATTGTCAACAGGGCTATAGCTGCCCAGCGCTAAAATCAGCAGCAAGCTCAGCACGCCATAGGCCAGAGCATGCCAACGCACCCAACCGATGCGCCACTTGGCACCGAAACCCTCGGGCAATAGGCGTTGGCGGGGCAGCGTTTCTGGTTGCAAAGGCTCAGGGGCCACCCAATCTTCGACATAAGAGCTATAGCCGGGCGTCGCAGGGCCGGATGCCGCCGCACTCGCGGCCGCCTGATTGGCCGCCGAGCTATAGCTGGGCAACTCTTCAATATCATCATAGGGGTCCAGATAGGCGCCGCCTTGCGGGCGCATCGCAAACTGGGTCGTTGCGCTTGGAGCATTTTGGTCGTGCTTGCGTGCCGCCTGCCTGACATGTGATCGCGCTGGCGCCTTGGTCCGCCGACGTTCAGCGCCGCTTGGCTCACTGGACGTCTGACCTCCAGCCTGCATCACATGTGCATCGGACTGGGCTTGATCCTGGGGGCGAGTTTGATATGCGGGGTACTGCAGAGCCATACGAACGCTTAAAATCCATAAACCAATAAACAGGCAGGAAAAATCCTGCCTCTCGCGGCACGGCAAAGCGCTGAAGAAGTCCAAAATGTCGGCGCTGGAAATATGTCCCAGACACCGCCATATGGCTGCCTAGCGAAGGCGATCTTTCAAGCAATCTGCCACGCGCCCTAGCAAACTAGGCAGCAAATTGGGCTCAATTACGAGAGCCAGGCGCAAATATTGTGAACCTGGGTTGCGATCGCCTTCTCCAAACGCAACAGAGTCGCCCGGCAGGGTGCGGATGCCTTCTTCCTTCCAGAGTTGAAGGCAAGCCTCTTCGGCGCTGTCCACGGGCAACCACAAAAAGAAGCCCCCCTCTGGCGTGGGGCAATCAAACACCTGACGGGCCGCGTCGAAGGCCGCGTTGTAGCGGGCTCGGTTGGCCGCAACATGAGCCTCGTCCCGCAACAGCGCCGCCGCGCCGGCCTGCAAGGGTGCTGCGATAGCCGCGCCCGTGAACTTCATGATCGCCGCCACATCGGCGATGGCCGCGCGGTCACCGGTGATGAAACCGCACCTTAGACCTGCCGCGCTGGAACGCTTGGACATGGAGTGCAGTACCAACACATTTGCATAGTCGCCCGCAAGCTGGGCCAGCACACCGGGCGGCGGCGTATCGCGGTAGATCTCAGCATAGCAATCATCGAAAATGGCCCAGCAATCAAATCGCCGCGCGCGCTCGGCCAAAGCCTTGAGTGCCGCAGCGCTGGCCACCGCGCCTTGCGGGTTTGAAGGCGAACACAAAATCACCGCGGCACTTTGGCGCCACAATTCGTCGGGCACGGCATCAAAATCTGGCAAAAAGCCCGTGTCGGCTTCAGCGTTGACCAGCACCGCTTGGCCGCCCGCCGACAAACAAGCCCCGACATAGGAATGATAGAATGGGTTCGGCATCATCACCAAAGGCTTGGCAATGCCTTCTGCTTGCTTGCGCGCCACAGCGGCACGAATAGCCATGGTAATGCCTTCGCGGCTGCCCGCCGACGCTAACAGGTCCCGCTGAGGTACCAAGTCCACCGGCCCCAAATCATAACGTTTTTTCAACCAAGCGATCTGAGCCTCCAACAGGTCATCCGAGCCCTGGTTGGGCGGATAACGATTGAACTCAGATGCGTGCGCGGCGATGACATCGGCTAGAAAAGCTGGGGGCTGATTTTGCGGTTCGCCAATGGTCAGCGCGACCGGCTCCTTGCCCGGCTTGTGGTGATCCAACAGCGCGCGGGCCTTGGTAAAGGGGTGCATGCGGGTCGAAGCCTCAAGCACGCTCATGTCAGGCAGTAAGAAAAAGGCAGGTTCCATACTCTTGCCCATAAAAGGGCTTGGCGAGGATGACAAGGGAAGATCGCCATCCCCGCCAAGTTAGTTGGGGAACGCACCGTTTAGGTAGAGGCCCTTGGGCAGGCCCCACCAATCTTTGAAAAGGGGGGCTGGCGGCCAGTTTGTTGAAACCACTGGCTCGCCAGATCTGAAGGCCTCGTCTCGGTGGCCTTCATCGTCGCCGCTATCGGCGATGTTAGAAGGAGTTCTTGCCGAACTCGGGGTAAGCCTGAAGGCCAACTTCAGCTTCATCCAGGCCAGAGATTTCATCTTCGGTGCTAACCCGCAGACCCATGGTCACGTCGATAACAAACCAAGTAATCAAGGAAGCGATGGACACAAAGGCACCAATGGCCAGGATACCAACGATTTGAACGCCCAGGTCGCCTGCGCCGAAGATACCGACGGCCAGCGTTCCCCAGATACCGCAAACCAAGTGGACCGAGATTGCGCCGACCACATCGTCAATCCGCAAGCGCTCCAGGACAACGACCGAGGCCACACACAGCGCGCCGCCAATGCTTCCGATCACGATCGACAGCAAGTGATTGGACAGGTCCGGACCAGCGGTAATAGAGACAAGACCAGCCAGCGCACCATTCAGAGCCATGGTCAAATCGACTTTACCGAACCAAAGCTGAGCGGTCAGCATGGCAGCGACAACGCCTCCGGCGGCGGCCAAATTGGTGTTCACAAAGACAATAGACATGGCAGTTGCGCTATCGGCCGAACCAAGGGCCAGCACGGAGCCGCCGTTGAAACCGAACCAGCCGAGCCACAAGATGAACGTACCCAGGGTCGCCAAGGGCATGCTGGAGCCCGGCAGAGCGTTGATCTTCTTGCCGCTGAACTTGCCAATACGCGGGCCAACCATCAAAGCGCCGACCAATGCCGCCCAGCCACCAACAGAGTGTACGATGGTCGAACCTGCAAAATCACTAAAGCCCAAGTCGGCCAACCAGCCTGCGCCCCAAGTCCAAGACCCCTGGATCGGATAAATAATGCCGGTAAGCACGACGACGAAGACCATGAAGCTCCACAGTTTGGTACGTTCGGCAATAGTGCCTGAGACCACTGAAGCGGCGGTCGCAACAAAGACCATCTGGAAGAACCAGTCTGACGACACCGAATAGCCGGTCGCCAGGTCAGGCGCTGAAGCATCGGTGGCGTTGTAGAGGAAGCCAGCGTTGGAAAAGCCGAGGTATTCAAGGCTGCCTGTCAGCCAAGCGTCGCCTGGATACATGATCGAATAGCCGACCAAATAGAACAGCAGCCCGGCCACAGCGTAGAGCGCGATGTTCTTCAAACAGATGGTGGCCACGTTCTTTGAACGCACCAGTCCGGCCTCAAGCATGGCAAAGCCAGCGGCCATGAACATCACCAAGGCGCCGCAAACCAAGAAGGAGAAGGTGTTAAAGATGTGTGCGATTTCAGGGTCAACAGCGGCTTGCGCTGGACTGCCCATCACCAGCCAGCCACCAGCCAGCAAGGCCAGTGCGAGCGTGGGGGTCGAGACTCCAGCGGATGCGTGGGCCCGGGCCGCCAGCGGTCGGATCTTTGGGCTGGGTATCGGGTTTAGTTTGCTCAAGGAAGCTCGAAACATAAGGTTTTTCCCTAGTTGGTCATTGTGATTTGGAGGTTAGGGTTGTCTTTCTTTGGCGGGAACAAAGCCGCGGGTGTGGCTCTGCCTCTCGCTTTCTCCTTTCACAGATCGTGCCAACTCGCCAAGATCTCCATTTTATTGTTGTTATCCATATGCTTAGGTGATCAAGATTGCAGCCAATCGAGGGGAAGGCAGCGGCGAATACGATCAATCAATAGATTAATTTTTCATCACTCATGAACATTTTTCAGCCATTTTTTTGATCGTTTTTCAGTATTGGCTAACTTTTAATCATTTCTTGCGAACTGCTCCAACTTGCACGAGAAGGCCGTAGAATGCCGCTGCGCTTCCTTGTCCTAGCCGCAACTGGGCCCTAGCCTTCTATATTGAGAGCATCAGCCGTGTCTCGCCTGTGGACACCCAAGGCGCACCGCCATTTCTTCCATCCCTCGCTCTTGCGAAAGGAGCCTGCTCATGCCAACCGCCCCCGCCAGCGAACGCTGTGAAATAGCCATTATCGGCGGCAGTTTTGCCGGCATGACGACCGCCATCACCTTTGCGCGCCTTGGCTTTGACGTGCGTTTGATTGAGCGCGCGCCCTACCCAACCACGCTAGACGACGGGTTCGACGGACGCGGCCATGCTATTGCAAAGGCAGGGCAACAGATCTTTGAGGCCCTGGAGCTGTGGGACGATATGGCGCCCTATGCCAGCGCCATCGATCACATCCGCATTACAGACGCCAAACGCAACGGCCGAATTTCGCCGCTGCAAATGACCTTCAATGTCGACGACCTGGGGCTTCGTGAGGCCGAGACCTACAAAAGCGGGCCCATGGGCTACATCACGGAAAACCAGCCCATCCGCCGCGTCCTGTTCCAGGCGATGAGCAAGGCGCTGGGCGACAAGCTTTGGACTGAGTGCGAGGTCGCCGATTTCGATTTTTCTGACCCGCTTCCCGTCCTGGGCATGAAGGACGGACGCCGCTTGCAAGCTGATTTGGTCCTGGCCTGCGACGGACGCCCCTCCCCGACCCGCAAGGCCGCCAAGATCGGGCTGCGCTTTATCCCCTATAATCAGTGGGCGCTGGTGACCTGCCTGCACCACGAGCAGCCGCACAACAATTGGGCCTATGAGCACTTCATGCCAGACGGTCCCTTCGCAGCCCTGCCCCTGCCCGACCTACCGGACGGCACCCATCGTTCTTCTCTGGTCTGGACGAAATCAGAGGCGGCCGTTAAGGGCCTGTCAAAACTTGATCAAAACGACTTGGCCGACTGCCTGAACGCCAGCTTTGGCCCATGGCTGGGGCGCCTGACGCCCGTGGGGCAACGCTGGGTCTACCCGCTGTCCGCGCAGCATGCTGACCGCTATGTGATGCCGGGGCTGGCGTTGGTCGGCGATGCCGCCCACGGCGTTCACCCCATCGCAGGCCAGGGCTTTAATCTGGCGCTCAAAGACATCGCGAGCCTGGCCGAAAACTTAGTGGAGTCGCGCAAACGCGGCCTGGCCTTAGGCGACTTGCATCAACTGGAGCGCTATCAAGCCTGGCGGCGCCCCGATAATGCCGCCATGCTGGCCGCAACCGATGCGCTTGACCGGCTATTCTCAACCGGGTTCCCGCCGCTGCGGATCGCCCGCGACATGGGCCTTGCGGTCGTGGACCGCATGCCGCGGCTGAAAAAGCGGCTCATAACTGAAGCAATGGGATTCGGCCAAGGCTTTGGAGCCAAACTGCCGGTAATGGCGACAGGAATCCTGCCAAGCTGATGCAACCCCTGGCCTGCCGACACCTAGGCGGGCCGGCATTAAATCGAGGCGGGCCTGTTCTACAGCCGTGACAGCGCGTCGGGTAATTCTGTCATGGTATGGATCATCAGGTCTGCCCCCGCCTGCAAGAGTTGTTCTTCCAGATGGTGCCCATAGGAAACGCCAATCGCCACGGCACCCGCAGCCTTGGCCATCGCCATATCAAAGGTTGTGTCGCCAATGACGACGCAATCAGGCGCCTCGCATCCTGTCTCGTTCAACGCGCTGAACACCATGTCCGGCGCTGGTTTGGAGGCATTGGTATCCGGCGTTTGCAGGGTGTGAAAATGGTGATCGATGCCGTGATAGCCCAGCATGTGATCCAGGCCACGCCGATTCTTACCCGTACAAATTCCCATGAACACGGCATCATGGCTGAGCGCACTCAGGGTCTCCCTTACGCCTTGAAACAAGGGCTCGTGGAAGTCGTCTTGCTGGCGCATACTCACAAAGCTGTGGCGGTAGGCGTCGGCCAACGCCAGGTGATCCTGTTCGCTGCCCTCTGGCAACCAGCGCCGCGCGCAGCCCATCAGGTCCAAGCCAACGGTCGCGCCCACGGCCGCGTCTCCTGGATAGTCCAAGCCAAGTGCGCGAAACGCCCCTTGGGCGGCATAATAGATATTGGCACTGCTGTCGGCCAGCGTACCGTCAAAATCGAAAGCCAAAAGCCGGAAGCGGTGTGCGGGTTGGTTCATGAACACTCCAATTTCGTCAGCGTCGATTGCCGCATCTGTCCTGCCTTAGCGCCAGGGCGCGTCTTCATCCAAATCGCGGGCCTGGCCCAGGCTGAAGCCCAAGGTTTCAAACGTCGTCACCATGTGCGGCGGCAGGTCGGCGGTTAGCCGCAACTCGCCTAGCTCGGGGTGGGGGACCACAAGCTGACGGGCGTGCAGGTGCAATTTGCGCGATAAATCCAGGCCATCCAAAAAGGCTTGCTGGCCGCCATACTTACCATCGCCCAAGATCGGCGTTTCCATGTGCAAACAATGCACGCGAAGCTGATGCGTGCGACCGGTACGCGGCGACAGCGCCAGCCAGGCCGCCCGATGGCCCGCGCGGTCCACCACCTGATAATGGGTCAATGCGAACTGGCCTTGATCGCTGACCATCATCTTTTCCGCGCCTGTGCCACCGCCTGGCATTTTGGCGATGGGGGCTTTGATCTCGCCGGACAAAAAGGGCGGACGCCCAACGACGATCGCCCAATAGGTCTTTTCAATCTGGCCGGTCTTAAACGCTTGCGTCAAACGATTGGCCGCGCCGACGCTCTTTGCCAGCAAAATCAAGCCAGAAGTGTCTTTGTCCAGACGGTGAACCAAGCGCAACCGGCCCTGCTTGCGCCAAGCGGCGACCATGCCATCCAGGTGTCGTGACGTGCCCGACCCGCCTTGCACCGCCAACCCCGGCGGTTTGTTGAGCGCTACCAGATCATCGTCTTCATAGATCAGCGCGTCGTCTAAAAGGCTCCGGTCTGCTTCACTGAGCGAGGGACGCGCGGCCGTCGTGCTGCCCGCAGGCGCTGCCAGCGCTTCGATGTCCAACGGTGGAATGCGGATAATCTGCCCGGCGCTCAGTCGGGTGTCGGGCTTGGCGCGCTTGGAATCGACCCGAATTTGCCCCGTGCGCAGCAACTTCGACAGACGCCCAAAACTGAGGCCGGGTCGGTGCTGTTTGAACCAGCGATCCAAGCGCTGGCCGTCGAATTCACGAGCAACGGTCTCTTGGGTAACAGCGGTCTTGCTCATCGCAGGGTCCTTATTGGGTCGGTCGCATAGCAAAAGGCGGAGGCAGTCCAGATCACGCGGCGCGCAGCTGCATGAGCAGCCCCCCCAGCAGCAGCCCCAGCCCGCAAGCCAGCAAAGCCAAAACGAGCGTTCCGCCTGCATATCCAAGCGCCGAAGCACTTAGGCCAGCAACGCGCGCTCCGGCATGCGGCGCTTCAAACAACCGCCAGACCTCAAGCGCAAAGCTGGAATAGGTGGTAAAAGCGCCCAGGAAACCGACCATGACAAACGCCCGCACACCACCGGCCCAGGCCGCATCCGCGTGCCCGGCCAGCAAAGCGGCAGTTACCGGGACGGCAACCAGCCCCATGATAAAGCACCCCAGCGTGTTGGCCAACAAGGTTGCCCAGGGCAAACCACTCCACCCCCACGCCTGGCCCAGAACAGCAAGTCCATAGCGTGATAGAGCTCCCAGGGCACCGCCAAGGGCGACAAGTACAAGTGTAACGCTTTGCATAGATATCTGGAGCTAGAGCAAGACCCGAGCGACTGATTCCAACGGCACCGGCGACTTTGCGGGAAAATTAATCGGCTAATGCAGGTTAGGCGCGTGCAAATCAGCGACGCAAGCACTAGCAAACTTTTGCGGCCAGTACAAACCAGCAATGTCATGCTGCACGGCGCCCGAACAGTCCGCGGGCGCAGGTCAAAGAAAAGGGCCGATTGTCATCCGACAACCAGCCCCGTAATTGGCAAGCGTTCAACGGCCTATATCCCGGACCTGACGCCATGTGATAGGTCCGCGCCCTTTAGAGAATTTGAATCTTGATATTGCGACCGTAGGTCTTTGCTAGGTTAAAGAACTGACGGGCGTTGCCGGGATGCAAGCGCACGCAACCATGCGAAGCACGCCGACCCAAGGCAGAGACGTGGCCGGTGCCATGAACCGCATAGCCACCACTAAAGAAGACGGCGCTCGGCATGGGCGCGTTATCGTACTTGCGCGAGAAGTATGACGAATAGATGCGCTGCGGGCGATAGGTCCCCCGCGGCGTGCTGTAACCCGAACGTCCCGATGAAATCTTCCAGGTGTGGCGCAGGTTGCCGTTGACGTAGACTTCCATTTCCTGACGTGACAGGTAGATCTTGGCGACCACGTTGCCCGCGCGCGACCCTAAGCTAGCCTGGACGTTTTTCCGCGGGCCCGAGCTCCAGTTGCCATAGTTTGAAACCCGCGAGCTCTTGAAGGATGTGGCCGCCAGTTGGGTGCCTTGCGCCTCTAGGCCGAACAGCGCGCTCTCTTGAGCGCTTGCAGCTGGCGCGCTTGCATCTAGCGCAGCGGCGGGAAGAGAAAACAGAAGCCCGAACAGGCCAGCAATCGCAAATATTCGACGCATGAAATGATCCCCAGACGATGAAAAAATTAGTCCTGACTGCGGGTAACACATTTTAACAAAAAATCAATGAAACCTTCATCACAATTGCATCAACAACGGCGAGCGACACGCAAGATTGTATTATCATCAACTTCACAGATGACTAGGCGGCGGTTCCCGGCCATCTGTCGAAGTTGACACCTGTTCTAAGCCGCGGCGAGAGCTTCATCGCTCAAAAAGGGCAATACCGGGCCCTTAGGAACGATGCCGCTGGGATTGAGTGACTTGTGACTGCCATAGTAATGCTGCTTGATGTGCTGCATATTGACCGTCTCGCGAACACCAGGATGGCGGTAGAGCCGCGCCACATAGTCAGACAAGCGCGGATAGTCCGCCAATCGGCGAATATTGCATTTGAAATGCCCGACATAGACCGCATCAAAACGCAACAGAGTTGGCAGCAATCGCCAATCAGCCTCAGTGATCTCATCGCCCACAAGATAGGGCCCTTTGGCCAAACGCGCCTCAAGCCAATCGAGCGTTTCAAATAGAGCGGTCACTTCTTCTTCGTAGACGCTTTGCTTTCTGGCAAAACCGGTCTTGTAGACCCCGTTGTTGACACTGTGATAAACGCGCTCGTTAACCGCGTCGATTTCTTCGCGCAGCTCACTGAGGTAAAAATCAAGCTGGTTGCCAGTCAGGTGATTGAAAGCCGAATTGAACATGCGGATGATCTCGGATGATTCATTCGAGACAATTTGCTGTGTTTGTTTGTCCCAAAGTACCGGGACCGTAACCCGGCCGGTATAGTCCGGCTTGGCGGCGGTATAGATCTGGTGCAGATAGGCGGCAGACATGTGAGGGTCAGCAACAACGCCCGGCCCCGCTTCAAATGTCCAACCATGATCCAACATCAAAGGATTGACCACGGACACCGTGATGTGCGGCGCTAGCCCCTTCAGGGCGCGATAAATCAAGGTTCGATGCGCCCAAGGGCAAGCATAGGAAACGTAAAGGTGATAGCGCCCCGACGCGGCAGGCAAAGCTTCATTGTCGCCAATCCAGGAGCGAAAACCGGCATCTTCGCGCACAAAGCGCCCGCCTGTGGTAATCTTCTTCTGATCGTCATTATTCCAAATGCCGTTTATCAGCATGCCCATCGTGTTGCCTCTTCTTGCTTGGCGGTTTGCTCGCGTGATATGCGATCCTTGACCAGACCAAACAAGGCGATGTCGAGCGCCAGTCTGTTTCTATTTTGGAAACAATCGCAGAGCCGAGGCCTTAGCCGTAGCGAGCGATAGATATCCCAACAGCCCAAGCGCGGCGCATTTTCTTTGCCGAGACTTGGTGATATAAGGCAGGCGCCGTTGCTAGCCTTGGCCTAGCCCTGCCCTTGCTCTGGCCCTACCCTGCCCTTTGCCCCAGCGACCTTGCCCCATGTACACTCTTCGCAGTTACCTTTTCACTTCCTTGTTTTGGCTTTGGGGCGCCGTATTGGCTCTATCCATGATCCTGGTTAGCCCCTTGGGATTGCGCGCACTAAACCCGCTCAAGCGACTGTGGTTAAAGGGAAATATGGCTTTGGCGCACGGCATTCTGGGAATTCGTTATCGCGTCATTGGGCTGGAAAACCTGCCTAAAGGCGCCTGCATCTTCGCCATGAAGCACCAAAGCGCCTGGGATACTTTCATGCCGGGTCTCTTGCTGCCCAATCCAGGTTATGTAATGAAACAAGAGCTGCTGAATGTGCCGCTTTTCGGCTGGGTGGTACAGCGCTGGCCCGTAATCGCCCTCGATCGTCAGCAAGGCCGCAAGGCTTTGCGCCTGTTGGTCGAGCGCGGCAAGGCGCTGATGGCGGATCGAGCCCCCCAACTGATGATTTTCCCCGAAGGCACCCGGCGCGCGGTCGGCGAAACCACCAGCTATCACATCGGGGTTGCCGCACTGTATGAAGCCCTGGAGGTGCCCTTGGTGCCGGTGGCCCTGAACTCCGGGCTCTATTGGGGGCGGGGTTTTTCCAACTTTGCGCCGGGCTGCATCACGCTGTCCATCTTGCCGGCGATCCCTGCTGGCCTATCCAAGCGCGATGTGCTCAAGCAACTGGAAGCCAGCATTGAAGCAGAGGTCACGCGCTTGATAGACGACCCCAACGCACCGCCCCTGCCACAGGCAAACCCGAAGAACTGAGCCCATGAGCCGCAAAGAACAGACCCTGATGACCCGTGCTTGCCCTTACTGCGGCAAGCAAACCAAACGCTCAGAAGATCGCTGCGAGCATTGCCAACAGCCCTTGCCCAAAGCCCTGCAATGGTGGGTCTATGCCGTTGGCGGACTGGTGGTCTTTATGATCGGCTATATCGTCGTGGACTGGTCCTTATGGGCGCGGCTTATTTCCGCCAAGCTCGGCGGCTAGATCTTTTGCTCGCTTTACCCCTAGATAAGTAGCCACGCTATGACTGTCCCCACCCAGCCTTCTTCCCCCACCAAAGCCCAACGCGGCCCGCTTGCCCGCTGGTCTCGGCGCTGCGCTTGGGGCGTTGGCAGCCTGTGCGGCGTCTATATAATCTATTGGCTGCTTGTGGCAGGAGCCGTTTGGGGCTTTGCCGCAAGCATGATGAGTCGCGAGGTTAGCGGCAACCGCCTTGACGTGGAAGCGGCTGCGGTCTCGGGCTTTCCTTTCGACTTTGACATGCGCTTTCAGGGCCTTGAGGTGGCGGCCCGGGATTTGGGCCTCGCCTGGCAACCACCCGAGGGCGACCTAAAGGTCAGCGTTCCTGCCTATGCTCCTTGGTCGTTTGACCTTGATTTGAGCGGCGGGCATCGCTTAGCGCCCTTGGGCCAGCCCGCCCTTGCCTCGACGATCGACGTCACCCAGGGCCACTTGCGCAGCCGTTTTTCCGCTGGCGCCATACCGAACGAGGTCGATCTGGCCTTGGGGCCTGTGTCGGGCAACCTGCTGGATCGCTTGCCGGTCGAAGCCGAGCGCGTGAGCCTGCATTTCCTGCGCCCTGGCAGCCGGTCCACACTTGAGGCGCGCGCCGACGCCGTGCGCCTGCCGCCCGAGGCCACCAACAAACTCGCAGCCGCGCTGAGCAAGCTGCCCTTCATTCGTGGGGCCAGTGCGGCCCAGTTGGCACCGGCGCTCGGCAGTTTTTTGGAGAGCGCCGCAGTGGACGGCTTTGCCGAACCCGCGCTGCCTGCCATGCCCGATAGAGCCGCCGTCGCGCGCTGGCAAAAACAGGGCGGCGTTCTGGAGCTGCAACGCCTATCCGCAAAGCTGCAACGCCTGGAACTCAGCGGCCAAGGGCAAATTCGCCTCAACGATGCCCTGCAACCACGCGGGCGCATCGACCTGCATTTGGCGGGCCTAACCGATTTCATTAACACGCTCAGTGAGACCGGCATTTTGACGGCTGCTCAAGCCCGCTTTGCCGTTGCCATGATGGCCCGCATGGATACCAGCCAGACCGATGCCCAAGGTCAGCCTCTGCTGTCGCTGCCCATCGAACTAAGCGATGCGGGCATGAGCATTGGCCCTGTCTTCTTGGGGCCCGTGCCTCAAGTCGAATGGTAGTCCAAGCCCCGCCCCGCCGAGCTTAAGATGCTGATTACGCTTGCTGTTTCTGGCTATCGAAGTCTGCGCGATTTGGTCTTGCCTCTGGACCGCTTGACGCTGATTACGGGTCCAAACGGAAGCGGGAAATCAAACCTCTATCGCGCTCTGCGATTGTTGGGCGAAGTGGCTCAAGGGCGCGTTATCGCAGCCCTAGCCCAAGAAGGGGGCCTGTCGTCCACGCTGTGGGCGGGGCCAGAAGCGCCCAGCGCCGCCGTCCAGCGCGGCGATTACCCCTTGCAAGGCACCCAACGGCGCCAGCGCGTTGCCCTCAAACTGGGTTTCGCCAGCCAGGACTATGGGTATGCCATTGATCTTGGCCTGCCGACCGAAGGGCGCAGCGCCTTTGCGCGCGACCCGCTGATAAAAACAGAGGCAGTTTGGATCGGCGAGCAGCTCAACCCGCGTACAACGCTCGCCGAGCGGCGCGGCCCGGCAGTCACGCTACGCGATCCTGACAGCGGGGCCATGGGCGAGGATCAGGTGGTCCACACACGCCTTGCGGACTACGATAGCATGATGACCCATGCCGCCCACCCCAAGGCGGCGTATGAGCTGCTCAATCTGCGCGAAGCCATGCGGGCATGGCGGTTTTACGATGCCTTGCGCAGCGATCAGCACGCCCCTGCCCGCCAGGCCCAAATCGGCACCCGCGCGCCTGTGCTGGCCAGCGACGGCGCCAACTTGGCCGCGGCGCTGCAAACCATCATGGAGATCGGCGACCCGGATGCTTTGGCCGAGACCATCGACGATGCCTTCCCCGGCACGCAAATCAGTGTTTCGAGCCGCGACGGTTGGTTCGAGTGCGCCGTTCATCAAAAGGGTCTGTTGCGCCCCCTAACCGCCTCAGAAGTTTCTGACGGCACGCTTCGGTATCTGATGTTGGCGGCCGCGCTTTTGTCGCCACGCCCGCCGCGCCTCTTGGTCCTGAACGAGCCCGAGACCAGCCTCAATCCCAGCCTGTTGCCCGCCCTTGCGCGCTTGATCCGGCACGCCGCATCGACGACGCAAGTCATCGTCGTAAGCCACGCCGAACCCTTGATCGACGCCCTGATCGCGGAGCCAGACGTGCGCACGCTCAGCCTCGAAAAGCGCTGGGGTGAAACACAAATCCAAGATGCGGACAGACCGCGATGGACTTGGCTAAAGCGCTAGTCCTGATAGGGTCCCAGCCACAAAAACGCGAAGACCAACAACCCAAGCACGCCGCCCAAGGCCGCATTCGCGCGCCAAATGTTAAAACAGCAACAACAGGTGTTTGCTTCAGCGCTTTGCGACCGCTGGTCTCTGGTCTTGGCGTCCCATTTCATGCACTATCCGCGCCAAATATCGCCGATCAATACACAATGCGGCGACGGCGTACATAGGCAGCGACACCCTAGGGGACAACAAAAGCAATGATCAACCAAGAACAGCGCAAGCAAATCAACGAAGGCCAAGGCATGATCGCCGCTCTAGACCAGAGCGGCGGCTCAACACCGAAGGCCCTGGCAGCCTATGGCATTCAGCCACAAGACTATGCCAACGATGATGAGATGTTTGCCTTGATCCACCAGATGCGCGCCCGGATCATGACCGCGCCCGCTTTCACCGGCGATCAAGTCATTGGTGCCATTTTGTTTGAGCGCACCATGGACGGCAGCGTCGAGGGCATGCCGGTGCCCAAATACTTGTGGGAGCAACGCCGCGTCGTGCCGTTTCTGAAGGTGGATAAGGGCCTGGAAGAGATCCAAGACGGCGCCCAAATCTTGAAGCCCATGCCAGAGCTGGACGCTTTGTGTGGCCGTGCGGTTGAGGCTGGGATCTTCGGTACAAAAATGCGCTCTGTCATCCACGAAAACGACGCCGCGGGCATTGCCGCGGTTGTCAATCAGCAGTGCAAACTGGCACGGCAAATTCTGGAGCACGGTCTGGTGCCAATTGTAGAACCCGAGGTCAACATTCAGGCCCCGGACAAGGCCGATTGTGAAGCGACATTGAAGGCGGCGATTCGTGGCGGGCTCAACCATTTGCAGCCCGGCCAGGAGATCATTCTCAAGCTGACTCTGCCCGAAAAGCCCGGCTTCTATCAAGAGCTGGTCGATCATCCGCGCGTGCTGCGCGTTGTGGCTCTGTCGGGTGGCTATTCGCGCAACGAGTCCAATCGCCGTCTGGCGGCCAACCCCGGTGTGATCGCCAGCTTCTCGCGCGCCTTGACAGAAGGCCTGAGCCTGGACCAGAGCGATGCGGACTTTAATGCCACCATTGCCCAAACCATTGAAGAGACCGTGACGGCCTCACGGACCTAGGCCGGGCGTTTCGCGCTCGCGATGATGGGGGTCAGCCAGGCGGAGGCTCAGCCAGACAGGGTTTCTGGAGGGTCAATGACATAAATCGGGCTCGACCAAGCAACAAAGCCGTCCTCGGTTTCTACCCGCAGCCAAATTTGATTATCGCCTCGATCGTGCAGATCTAGGCTGATGGTCTGGCGAAGCGCGCAGGTTTCGAGATGATCGGGCAGGCGCATAACCCGAATGCAACGATCCAGTCCGCCAGCCTCCAAGCGGCGCTCTTCAAGCCCCAATTCGGCCAAGGCCAACTGCGCTTGGACGAGCGGCGTATCAATGCTCAACTTGCCCTCATGGCTGCCCGATAACCAGACATCGCAGCCGCTGAAATTTCCGGTCGTAATGGTATCCAGGGCCACCGATTGCGGGTCTTGCTGGACAAAATTTCGCTCCAAATTCCAAGCATTGAACTTGGAAAACCCGGTGATCTCTGCGAGGTCAAAATGAAGCTGCCCCTGCCAATGAACTTGGCGCCCGCGGCCGCGATATTCCGCACCTTGGCAGACTATCCGCAACCGGTCCCCAAGGTCTGCGGCCTCATAGAGCGGCAGGTTCGCAACGATCTGTGTGCCGTTCAGAACTTGCACCTTTAGCAAGGGCGCGTGCGCGGTAACATTGATTTCCAAGGTTAGTTGCGGGCCAGGGCGGGCCACAATATCCCCCATGATGGCTCGATCCGCAGGCTCTGCTTGCACCGGTCCAAGCGCCGGATCGCGGCGATAAACCAAACCTTGCGCGCCCAGCTGTGCTGTTAAAGCCAGCTGCATCCGACACCCGGTCGTTCCGTAGTGATGGCGCCGTCGCATGGCCTCAAAGATGCCGTCGCGGCTCAATTCGGTGGCCAAGAAGCAGGTCAAGCCGCTGTAGGCGCCAAATTCGGAGGCGCCAGGATAGCAAGCGCCCGGCGCGCCTTTGTGGCCATCGCTGTTGCAGACCAGGCCGACACGCTGACCCAAGGCAAAAGCGTCGGCCATAAGCCATTCAAAGCTGCCCCAATCCGAATGCAGCTCGACCGCGGTACGCAGCCGCCCATCGTGGGCGCGGGAAATGTCGGCAGGACGGCCGCCGATGTGGGCATAAAGAACGCAGTCCTCGTCTGCCAAAGCCTCGAACAGCGCCTCCAAGGTCGGTGCATCGCTGTCAATATCACTGCGGTCAGCCAGTAGGGCGTGTGATGAACGGTGAATGGCACGGCCCGAATGGCGAAAGAAAACATTGTGATCGCCGCCGACAGGGGTGTTGCCGGACCACTCGTAGCCTGGAAAAACGGTAAATCGGCCATCTTGGTTAAAACGGTCCGACTGGGTATTTATTTCGCGCCAAAAGTCTTTGGTGATTTGAAAATCATTCGCCTGATGGCTGGTGACATCCAAAAACGCCACATCGCGGGCAAATTCGAAGTAGTCTTGCAGCGGATTGATGCCAACGGTCTCCCCACTCTGCCCGTGCAGGTCGCCCCAATAGGCGGAAAAGGGCCCGTCCTGGACCCGCAAGGGGTTAGAACGCGCCAAGACTTGGCCCGCGGCATCCAACAGCTCAAAGACCCGCTCGCCTTCGCCCTCCAGCCGCAAGTTCTCTATGGATTGCCCTAAAGAGCCCGCTTCCAGGCGCAACTTTTGGGGCAATCCGATCACAGGACCATTCGCGCGGAGCTGAACCTCGTGGGGCTCCAAAATACAGGCGTTGCCCCACTGATCTTCAGCCCGTAGCCCCAGCGCAAAGGGCTCACCCGGACGGCGCAAGGTCGGCGCGGCAAGCACCCAGCGTACCGCCGGGCCTGGCACAATATCCAAGCCGCAGCTTGCCACCGGCAAGAACACACCCGTTGCGCAGGCATCAACCAGCAAACGAAACTCGTGATAGCGCTCTGGAAAGGTTTGAAGGCGATACCCGGGCCCACCTTGGCTGGTGTCGCCGAACAGAACTTGGATGGTGTCACCCGGCGAGAGATAGCCGCGCTTTACCGTCACACGCAGGCCATTGTACCAGGGCCGCTGGTGCGGATAGCGCTCGATATCTAGCTCCATTTCCACGCCGTTCGAGGCCCTGGCGGTTACATAGTTCATTGCGCCGGGATCATGGGTTTGCAAAGCGCCGCCATCGTAGGTCCAGCGCTGTACAATCTTGATTGCGCCGGTGTCGTCCAGACCGAACTCGCCCACGGTGATGTCAAACTTTAGGGTTTGAAAACTCCGCACCTGGCACGGCGTGCCGGGGGAAAACCGGAGGGTGGCATAGTGTGCGCCGTCACGCCCTGGTTCAGCTTGCGGCCAAACTTCCCCCATGTGGCTTTGCGTTATCGCGGTCATTTTTGGACCTTCCTTTCATTTCCCCGCACCGATTTTCCTGGCCCGATTTTCCTGGCCCGATTTTCCTGGCCCGATCGTCCAGGCCCTTCAAAGCCGACTCGGTCCGCCACCCTCACCCTGCCCACCAAGGACCGCACACGCTCGACCAAAAACGGCAGGCAAGGTATGCGCCCAACTGTCAGGCCCGAATGCGCCTCAACGCGATGGGGGCAAAATAGATCGGAATCTGGACGACCCCCAAAACCAGCCCATAGCTTGGGGGCAGATAGGCTTGCACCAACACATAGACCATCGCCGCGTTTCGCACCGCGTGACTGAGCGCAACCAGACCGGCGGCCTCCTGTCCCCAGAGCCGCAAAAACGCGCGCGATAAAAAGAAGGTCGCAAGCGACAGCGCCACCACAAAGCCCAGCGCTTGAGCAATCGCCAGCAAGGCACCGGCATCTTGCTGTCCAACAGCTTGGGCCAGAGCCGCGCTCACCTCGGCCTCTAGGCCAAAAGCGATTAGCGCCACCGTCGCCAAGCTCGCGAGCTGCCAATAGGGCCGATGTTGGGGTGCGACACCCCCGCGCCGCACCGCCCAGGCTGCCAACATAGGGCCCAGCAAATACAGCCCGACGGCCTTGGCGAAGTTCAACAGGTCGATGGCCACCCAGGAGCGGAAAAACAGGCTGCCATTAATGAATAAAAACAAAGGCGTCGCGCAGAGGCCTGTGAGCAACAAGGCCAACATCAACCGGGGACGTCGATCCAAATAAATAGCAAAATTGGTCACAAGATAGACGCTGCTGACCGAGTTTAGCAGCAAGGCAATCAGCAACCAGTCGCGCGACAGGCCCGCCAAGGCTAAACCGCCAACCAGAACCCAAGGCAACACGCCCTGCCCCCAGACGACCAAGAGAAGTGGCTGCCACCAACGAAATCGCGCCTCGCCCGATTTTCCCGGCAGCAACACCAGTGACAAGAAGGTCAGCAAGGGCAGCAATATGGGAATAGTTTGCGCGATCTGAGCATCGAAGCCAGGCGTGAACAGCGCCAAGAGGGCAGCGGCAAAGCCAATCTCTGGCCCCAGACGCAAAACAGCGAGAATCATGACAGCTCCGAAATGGGTGACCGCGCTACTTGACGCCCTGCCCGGCGCTAGGTCAAGTTCAACGCAAGCAGGACGGCCAACAGGGGCGGCCAATAGGGGCAGTCCACCGTGCAAGCTGGAAATGTTACGAAAGTTGTTGACTTTGACGCTTTACGTAACATAACGTCAGGAAAACTACGGAGCAGCTTCTAGGCCGCTGAGCTGCGCGTTAGCATCGCGCCTAGAGGCGGCGGCACGGGGCGGCGGCGCGGGACGGCGCCTGACCACAGGTGCTAATGCCTTCAAGAAAGGAAGAAACAGAATGAGCCAACAGTCCGCTGATTTGGCGCAACGTGTCGCTGAGGCGATGCTCAGCAACGATCTTTACTCCCAATCCCTCAACATGCGCATCGTCGAGGCCGCGCCAGAGCGTTGTGTCATGGCGATGACCGTCGGCCCAAACCATCTAAACGGCCACAAAATCTGCCACGGCGGCGCGATTTTCAGCTTGGCGGACACCGCCTTTGCCCACGCCTGCAATTCGGGCAATCAAACCACCGTTAGCCAGATGGGCAGCATGTCCTATTTGGCGCCGGGCCAACTGGGCCAGACCCTGATTGCTGAGGCCGTCAAAGCGGGCGGCGCAGGGCGTAGTCAAATCTACGATATTGCGGTCACCGTGCAGGAGACCGGCGACCTGGTCGCCCTATTCCGCGGACAATCGCGCCAGATCAAGGGCCAAATCATTCAAGACGACGACCTCTAAGGTCGCTCCATAAGACTGAAAGAGAACGGGACATGGAAATCTTCACCAAACTGCTGAACGCCAAGCCAACCACAACGCCGACAAATTTCGGTCAGGCGGCAAACCTGGTGCGCAATGCGCTGTCACCGGATGTCAGCCTTATCAATCCTATTGAGCTGGCCCCGCGCGCCGAGATTGAGGCGGTGCAGCTGGAGCGCCTGCGCTGGAGTTTGAGCCACGCCTACAACAACTCTGCTTTCTATAAGCCAAAGTTCGACGAGGCCGGGGTTCATCCTGACGACCTAAAAAGCTTGGCCGATTTGGCAAAGTTCCCCTTCACGCTCAAGTCGGATCTGCGCGATAATTATCCTTTTGGCATGTTCGCGCTGCCCATGGAGCAAGTTGCCCGTATCCACGCCTCAAGCGGCACGACCGGCAAGCCGACCGTCGTCGGCTATAGCAAGAAAGATCTTGATACCTGGGCCGAAGTCGTCGCCCGCTCTATGGTTGCCGCCGGTGTGCGCCCTGGCGATCGCGTCCACATTGCCTACGGCTATGGCCTGTTTACCGGCGGGCTGGGCGCGCACTACGGCGCCGAAAAGCTGGGCTGCACCGTCATTCCTATGTCCGGCGGTCAAACAGCACGCCAGGTCCAGCTGATCCAGGATTTCAAGCCGCGCGTCATCATGGTCACGCCCTCCTACATGCTGTCGATTGCCGAAGAGTTCCGCCGTCAGGGTATTGATCCGCGCAGCTGCTCGCTGGAAATCGGCATCTTTGGCGCAGAACCCTGGACCGAGTCCATCCGCCAAGAAATTGAGACCACCTTCGACATGCACGCCGTCGATATTTTCGGCCTGTCCGAAATCATCGGACCCGGCGTTTCAAACGAGTGCGTCGAAACCAAGGACGGCCTGCACATCTGGGAAGACCATTTCTTGCCTGAGATCATCAATCCCGAAACCGGCGAAGTTCTGCCCGATGGAGAAGAAGGCGAATTGGTCTTTACTTCGCTGACCAAGGAAGCCCTGCCCATCATCCGCTATCGCACCCGCGATTTGACCCGCTTGCTGCCCGGCACCGCGCGCTCTATGCGGCGCATGGCCAAGATTACCGGCCGCAGCGATGACATGATTATTCTTCGCGGCGTCAACGTCTTTCCGACCCAAATTGAAGAACAGGTCCTAAAGATTCCGGCCTTGAGCCCGCACTACCAACTGCGGCTATACAAAAAAGGCCCCATGGATGCCATGGAAGTCTTGGTTGAGTGCGACCCTCAAGCCCAGGGCGCTGACGACCGCCAACGCGCGGCAGCAGAGCTTGCCAACAACATCAAAACCATGGTGGGGATCAGCGTTTCGGTTGACGTGCGCGATCCTGGCGGCGTCGCACGCAGCGAAGGCAAGGCCAAGCGTGTACTGGACGAGCGCTGAGGGCCTTGTCGGCTGGCATGGAAGCGCGACGCGCTACGGCGCACAGCATTGCAAAGCCAGTCCGTCGGCCTAGGCAGACAAAAGGGGAGGCATTGAGGCCTCCCCTTTTTTTGATTGGGCTCGACCTGCCCAAGATTCTTTGACCTTAGTTGACCGTAATCATTTCGTGCATGCCTGCCTCGCGGTGGCCCGGCAGCTCGCATGACATTTCGCCGTCTTCAACCGTCTGCACGGGCACCAGGTACCAATCGACCGTCTTGCCTGGTCCGACTTCCACTTCGCGAATGGCACCCTTGATTTCGCTCACCAGCTGACCCTCCTCATCCAAGATCTCGATCTTGCGGGTGAAGCTGGCTTCGCCGAGCGCGTTCAAAGCAAGCTCATGCTTGAATTCATCGGTATTGGTGATGTGCAGCTTGTAGGCCTGGCCGGTGACAAAGCTGGTCTGCGATGGCTTGATGTACATCCCGTCATCATTTTGCCCCAACTCAATGTCAACCGTAATGACGTTGGCTCTGCTTAGATCTCCCTCAGCCTGGGCGACCCCTGCCGTGATCCCGACAACGGCCACAGCGGTAAGAAGAACGGTTTTCATAGCGGATTTCATTTGTTTAACTCCCTGTTCATTGGTGACCTCATGAACAATCGTTTTTCGAGCAAGGGCAACCGCATTTTGCTTTGATACCAGGGGTAAACCTTCGTCATATGACCAACGGCCTAAGCATTTATACCCTCCGGTATAGCGCAAGTATACCCTACGGTATAGCACAAGAATCCCATTTGTGCGCTGGGTGGGGGCATCCTTGCGGATTGGGGGTCATCATGGCCGCCATTAGGTGGGGGCGAATCGTCGTCCGGCGTGTCATTTTGACCGTATGACCATCGACCTAGGCGTAAAGTTCTACGCAAAACTCCCCTATTTTGCGGCGTCTGTTGACCGCATCCGAACCAGGTCCGGGCCAAAAACGGCAGGCCCAACCCTCACCCAGATCCCCACCCAGATCCCTCAGATCCCTCACCCATATCTTCCGCACAGATCCTTCGCCGGGCCCGGCACAAACCCTTGCCGGGCTAGAGCAAACCCTTGCCGGGCTAGAGCAAACCCGAGCAGCAGGGTGCCACTTCACCATGGATATGGCAGCAGGCTCGGCACACACCAACAAACCAAAGCAGGCTCAGAGCGTCGGGCCCTGTCGTTGCGACAGCCCTTCCGCTCTAGCTGACTGATTTCTAATGCCAGTCCATGCTCATGCGTAGTGCCAATCATTCGCGGCTTGCTCTAGTGGCGGCCAATGCCAGGTGCCATCCTAGCGCAAAGCCCGAGCAATCGCCCTTGGTTGCGCCAAAGATCCGCAATGCGCATTTGCGTCAATATCAAATGGAGTGAGCGCGCCCTGTGAATGCAATTCAACGAAACCCGCTCTAGGTGGCAGAAAATGCCGAGCGCCACCCTAGGCCTGGGGCGGTTGCTGGGTAGAGCAGTGAATACCGCCACCAACCTCCCCCAGCGCGTCCACATTCAAGGTGACAACCTGGCGGCCCGGATAGTGGCGCTGCAAAGCAGCCACCGCCACTGCGTCCGCGGTTGGGTCGCCAAATTCGGCGGCAATAACCGCCGCGTTACAGACATAGAAATTGGCATAGGAGGCGACAAAATCCTTGCTCTCGACCCGCCGAACCTCAGGCTCTGGAATGACCGTCACCACAAGGCCAGCCTTCACTAGAGCCGCGTGGGTCTCCAACGCTGCCTTGTGAAACGGGTCGCTCATCATCGGGGCATCGGGCAAATTAACGAGCACCCGCCCTGGACCGGTGAACCTGGCCAGGCTGTCGATATGGTAGTCGGTGATATCCTCGCCCCAAACTCCCGGCGCCCAAATCATCTGCTCGGTGCCATAGGCTGCCAGCAAGCGCGCCTCGATCTGTGACCGACTGAGGCCCGGATTGCGGTTGGCGTTTAGCCAAGAACTCTCGTGGGCCATTAACAGCCCCTGCCCGTCGTGCTCAACGCCCCCCGCCTCACCTATCAAGCCACTGGCCACCAGCGGCATGCTCAAACGATCGGCGATCCTCGCGGCGATCCTGCCATCGTTCTTATGCTGCTGCTTGGCGCCCCAACCGTTGAATTTCAGGTGACAGACCACGCGCTGACCGTTGGCGGCCTTTGCGATCAAGGGGCCAGAATCCCGGCACCACAGGTCGTCGGTCGCCACATCCCACAGCTCGACCCGGCCGGAGAGCTTGCGCCGTGCCCTGTTGTGATGCGCTGCAGCAGCCAGCATAACGACCGGCTCGAACTCGCTGATAGCGTTGGCAATGTCGGCGATAGTCTGTTGAAGTACCGCCAAAAATGACCCGTCGGGATAGACGCTGCGATTGACCGGCCACTGCATGAAGGTCAACTCGTGCGGCTCTTCTTCTGCTGGAACATGAAGGCGGTGCGGCGCCTTCGCTTGCCCTTCGGCGGCCTCCAGCGCAGCCATATTGCCGACCCCCAGACCTGCTATGATGCCCAACTTGCCCCCCACGGACACAACACGGCGCCGGTGCAAGCTGATGCTAGTTCGCAGCCTCAACGACGGTGTTCGCCGTGCCTTCTGCGCCCGCAAAGACCGCCAGTACGCGGGCCGGGCCTGTGCCCGTATTGGTGCCGTTGTGAGAGGTCTTGAAGGCTTCGATAAAGGCGTCGCCTGCCTTGTAGACCTTCACGCCGTCAGCACCGTAATCGACAGTCAGCTCGCCTTCCAGCATCCAGGCAAACAGCGGAGCATCATGGCGATGCCAGCCCGTGCTAGCGCCCGGTTGCATGGTGACGATGGCTGAGGTGATAACCGCCGGGCCTTCTGGATAGACCAACTTTTGTTGGATAATGGTCTCGCCGCTGCTCAGCAGAACATCCAAGGGCGGATAGCGATCCTGGCTAAAACCCGCCCCGGCTAGGCTAGCCGCAAGCAGGCCAAATGACAGGCCTGAAAACATGAGTCGGTGTGGCACAAGCGCCTCCAGGTGGGGAAAACTCCCGCTAGGCTAGGCGCCTGGCTGCCCTCTGGCAAGCCTGGAAGGCCCTGGCAGGTCTGGAAGGCCCTGGCAAGCCTGGAAGGAAGCCCCTGCGCAAGCCTGGAAGCCCTTAGCCAAGCCTGGAACCCAAACCGGCCCGTGCCCAATCCTTCCTAATCGCGCTGAGGCAAATACATATAGGTCACGGTCGCAAACGCCGCCAGGCGCTCGTCGCCTGCCGCGCGAAACTCGACCCGAACGACCGATATTTGCCGACCGCCCTTAATCAAGCTGACCTCAACGTCAATATCTTCGACCGGCAGTGCCCTCAGGAAATGGCAGGAAAAATCTACCGTGGTCATATCACGATAGGCGCCCGCTGCGCTGGCGACGCAGATCGGACCCAAGCTGTCGGCCGCAGTCATGACCGCTTGACCGCAGAAAATGCCGATATCGCGCCCCAACTCGGCATTCTTGGGAATGCGCACTTGAAGGTTGCCGGGCTCAAGCGCGGTCATTTGATAGTTCAGCCGCGCAGCAAAGGGCGCCAGCCGATCCAAAAACTCTTGAGCATCGTCTAATGTGTAGGTCATGTGTTTGCCCCCCCTGGAAAATAGCGTTTTAGAGCGCGTCGTAGTCCAGCACCAGGTTTTTAGACTTGGGCACCAACTGGCAAGACAGCAGGAAGCCGCTGTCCACTTCCCAATCTTCTAAGGAGAAGTTTTGCTTCATTTCGGCTTCGCCCTCGACCACCTGGCAGCGGCAGGTCGCGCACATCCCGTTGGCACAAGAATAGGGCACGCTCACCCCGTTGCGCTTGGCGGCGTCCAGATAGTTTTCGCCGGGCCGTTGGTCAAATAAGCGGGTTGAGCCGTCGATCATGACCTGAATAGCGGTCGCCTCGGCATTGGGATCGACCGCCACAGCCACCGCTGCCGCCTTAGCAGCGCTGCCGGGCGCGGGCGTGAACAATTCGGTTTTGATCTTGGCCTTGTCCATGCCTTGCCCCGCCAGCCAGTCCGCGCATTCTTCGATCATCGCCGCGGGGCCACAGATGTAGGCAGCCGAATAATCCGACAATTCCAAGAGGCCGCGCTCTTTTAGCGTCGTCAGCTTGTCGCCATTCAAACGGCCGTTGAACAACTCCAGCTCCTGGCGCTCACGGGCCAGCACGTGCATGACCGTAAAGCGCGTCATATAGCGGTCTTTGAGGTCCTCAAGCTGTTCACGGAACATTATAGAAGCCGTCGAGCGATTGCCAAACAACAAGGTCACCTGGCTGTCCGGTTCATTTTCCAACACGGAGGCCGCAATCGACATCATCGGGGTAATGCCCGAGCCCGCCGCCAGCAAAAGGTAGTGGTTGGCGCCGCCCAAGGGAGCCGTAAACCGGCCCTGCGGCGGCATAACCTCAATCTGATCGCCAGCCTTCAGGCTATTGGCGAAGGTCGAAAAGCGACCGCCGTCCAGACGCTTGATACCGACGCGCAGTTGAGCCGATCCCACAGGGGAGCAAATCGAATAAGAGCGCCGGACTTCCTGCCCGTCAATATCAGCACGCAGTGTCAGATATTGACCGGGCGTAAAGCGAAAGTCCTCACTCAGGTCCTGGGGCAGGTCAAAGGCCAGGGTCACCGCTTCATCGGTCAGCGGCGCGACCTCGGCAAGGGTCAGGGCGTGAAAATCGTGGCTCGCCATGGTGGTTTTCCTCTTTTATCGGCGCCAACGAGCGCGGGAATTTTGGGCAAGGGCCTGGCTACAACAGCGTATTTACAGGCACTTAAAAGCTTCAAAGGGTTCGCGGCAGTCCAAGCATCGGTACATGGCCTTGCACGGCGTGGCACCAAACTCAGACAAGCGTTCGCTGTTCTGCGAGTTACAGCGCGGACAGGCTGCCGGTTCGACATCGAATAGCGCCCGCTTTGAACTGCTGGTTTTGGCGGGTGGCGCGATACCGTAGGCGCGCAGCTTTTCGCGCCCTTCGTCCGTGATCCAATCCGTCGACCAGGCCGGCGCGATCACCCGCTCAATACGCGCGTCAAACCCAGCCTCGCGCAACGCTGCTTCGATCGCCATTTCAATGGCCAGTACGGCTGGGCAGCCGGTGTAAGTTGGGCTGACCTTAGCGACAGCCACGCCATCGCTCAGCTCGACTGCGCGCAAAATACCAAGATCCGCAACCGTGACGACCGGGATCTCTGGATCAGGCACTGCGGCCGCGGCAGCCCAAGCCCTTGCTTGGGTCAGCTCTTCACCGCTTTTGTGCTGGGTCGAAAGACTGCTGTCCACCATGACGCAGGCCCTTTCCGCTACCAGCTCAAGCCGGGATAGGCGCGCTGCATAAACTGGAGCTCGGCCAGCACGTGGCCCATCTCCTCAGTGTGCCTTCCTTGACGACCACCGCTAAGGCCTAGGGTCAAATCGGGGCGGCTCAAGGTCGCCATGGACAAGATTTCGTCCAGGCGCTGCGACCAAGCTTCATACAAGGACGACGGCAAGGGCGCGACGCCCTGGGCGGCCAGGGCCTGGGTCGTCGCATCATCCTCGAACAGCTCCTTGGCGTAGGGCATCAAGATGTCCAGTGCCTCTTGCGCCCGTTCATGGCTCTCGTCCGTGCCGTCACCCAAACGGATGAGCCACTCGCTGGTGTGGCGCACGTGGTAGGCGGTCTCCTTGGCGGCCTTGCCCGCAACCGCTGCCAAGGTGGCATCGCTGGAGCCCTGCAAAGCCTGCCACAACTGCTGTACGAACAGGGCGTGCAGCAAGTGACGCACAATGGTATGAGCAAAATCCAGATTGGGCCGCTCAACCAACAGCGCGTTCACATAGTCGCGCTCCAGGCGGCAAAAAGCCAAGTCGTCTTCGCTCTTGCCTTCGCCTTGCAGCTCGGCGGCATAGGTGTAGAGCGCGCGCGCCTGGCCCAGCAAGTCCAAGCCGATATTTGGCAGCGCCATATCTTCTTCCAGCATGGGCGCATGGCCACACAGCTCAGACACGCGCTGGCCCAAAATCAGATGGTCGTCAGCCAAACGCAGCACAAAAGTATACAGCGGAGTTGCGGCGCCCATTACATGTGCCCCACTTCTTCGGGAACTTCATAGAAGGTCGGGTGGCGATAGACCTTATCTTCGGCCGGAGCGAACAGCTCGTCCTTGTCCTGCGGGTCGGAGGCCACGATTTGAGCCGAGGGAATGACCCAGATCGACAAGCCCTCGCCGCGGCGCGTATAGACATCGCGCGCGGCTTGCAGAGCCAGGCTGGCGTCTGCGGCATGAACCGAGCCACAGTGACGGTGAGACAAGCCGTTACGCGGGCGAATGAAAACTTCCCAAAGGGGGGTGTGCTGGGTCATAGCTTTTCCTCTTGCCGCCGTTCTTGGCAGCTCAATAGTCCGAATTTCGGGTTCGTTAGATCGTGGACCTATTCCGCGGCGATTGCGGTGTCGGCCTGGCGCTGGCGCTGCTTTTCGGCATGGGCCAGAGCGGCATCGCGTACCCAAGCGCCTTCATCCCAGGCTTTCTTGCGCGCGCGCATGCGATCCTTGTTCATGATGCCATTGCCTTTGACGACGGTCCAAAACTCGTTCCAGTCGATCGGGCCAAAGTCATAGCCGCCTTTGCCGTCGTTCTTGTCCGGGTTCCAGACCAACTGGTCGTCGGGCAAGCTCAGCCCCAGATATTGGGCTTGCGGCACGGTCGCATCGACGAACTTCTGACGCAGCTCATCGTTGGTAAAGCGCTTGATCTTCCAGGCCATAGATTGGTCGCCGTGTTGACTGTCCGCATCGTGCGGCCCGAACATCATCAGTGACGGCCACCACCAGCGGTTCAACGCGTCCTGCGCCATTTCCTTTTGTTCTGCGCTGCCTTGTGCCAATACCGTCATGATTTCATAACCCTGGCGCTGGTGGAAGCTCTCCTCCTTGCAGACGCGGATCATGGCGCGGGCATAGGGGCCAAACGAGCAGCGGCACAGCGGGATTTGGTTCATAATCGCCGCGCCATCGACCAGCCAGCCAATCGCACCGATATCCGCCCAGGTCAGGGTCGGATAGTTGAAGATCGACGAATACTTGGCCTTGCCGCTCAGCAGTTCTTCGGTCATCTGCTCCCGCGAAACGCCCAGGGTCTCCGCAGCAGAATAGAGATAAAGCCCGTGGCCGCCTTCATCTTGCACTTTGGCCAAAAGGGCCGCCTTGCGGCGCAAGCTGGGCGCGCGGGTAATCCAGTTACCTTCCGGCAACATGCCGACGATTTCTGAGTGCGCGTGCTGGCCGATTTGACGGATCAGCGTCTTGCGGTAGCCCGCTGGCATCGCGTCGTTGGGCTCAATCTTTTCTTCAGCGTCGATGCGCGCTTGAAAAGCTTCCAGAAACTCTGGCGCTTCATCGGTGCTGGTGTTGGCGCCAATCAGGCCCTGGCTGTACATATCGCCTCTCCCCATGGTTGATGAGAAACATCATATGTTACGAAAATACCTTCGTCAAATTATTTCGTAACATTTCGCAAGGAGAACTACCTATCCGACCTTTTGACCGTTTGGGTGAAGGGTAACCCCTGCCCCGCTGGCCTTGGCGCCAATCCCGCCGCATCGACCCAAGCCTCGCTTGCCGACCACAGCGCCTGATAGAGGGGGGGCAACAGCTCACGGCACCGCAGACCGGGCCAATCCCTGGGCAACAGGCTTGCAGGCAGGGGGCGATGCTTTAGGACCAAACGGCGCCAAAAATGCAATAAGAGGCAGCGCAAAACCGTCGCCTCGTGTGGTGCCAAGGCCTCAAGTCGCGTTTTGTCATCAGCCAGCGCCGTCAGCAGCGTTGCCAACTCGCGATAGTCTTGGGTGACACCAGGATCGACAAGGCTGTCTTGCAACCAATCCGGCAGCGCGGTGATGGTGCCTTCGAATACCAAGGTCGCGCCACCGCCGATTGGGTTCGCGTCTTGGTCCCGTGATTGGCCCCGTGATTGGCCCCTTGCTTGAACCGATTTGTGGCCTTGGCTGGCCCCTATTGGCGTCAAGACCAGTTGATCGCCGAGCGGAATGTGCGGGCTCGTCAAAGCGGCAGACGCTGCCAGCTCAGGGTTCTTGTAGACCTCCAAACGCCAGCGCTCGACAGAAGAGGCGGTGTTATCAGCGTAGATCCGCTGTCCTGCGCTCATGGTGCTGGACGCGCCGCTGTCGCTCAGTTGATACCAGGCATTGCGGCCGGTCTTGTGACGCTCCAGCCATCCTTCTTTGGTCAGCCGTGATATCGCTGTGCGCAGCGCACCGGGCGCTATTCCCAAACTATCCGTAAGGCGGCCAAGGTCAGAAAAGGCCAAACGTGCAGGCGCCCCCGGCTGGCTGCGCGGCTGCACCAAATCGCCGAATATGGTGATTACGATCGACCAGACCCGCAAGCGTCCACGCGCATGCAAGGCCTGCAAAAAAGGGGCTATCAGGGCATCAGCCAAAGGATCAATCGGGGCTGGGCTGCTGGTACTAGAGCGGCCAGATTGGGGTGTCGCGTCGTTCATGGCACAAGGCATAGACAAGTTCGCAAGCCTGGTCAAAGTCCTGCGCGAACCTTCTTGGCTTTGCGTGTCTCGGGCGGGCGCAGGCGCGCCGTCGCCAGCCCTTTCCTTCTGTGCCTAATCCAAAGGAATGGTAAGGCTCCATTGCAGGCTGCGCGCGTCGATATCGCGCCCAAAGTCCGAATTTTGCAGGCGGACATCGACCAACGCGCCTTCCATAAGGCCCCCGTACCAGGTGCCCGGCAAGAAGCCGTCTAGGCGCCCATTAAGCCCCATGACCCAAGACAGACCCCAGTCATCGGGCTCTAGAACGGCACCCGAGGCCAAAGTTTGCGAGCCAGCATGCCGCCAATCCCATTCGCCCTGCAGCGCTAAATAGGGTTCCAGTCCCCAAAAGGCGGCCTGAGGTGCCCTCAATTCAAGGCCACCTTGTACCTGACTAAACTCGGTATCAAACCCGGGCACCGTCTGGCCGCCAGTTATGACGTAGGCATCGAAGGTCTCTTTGCTGTAAACAAGCCTACCGTAGGGACGCGCACGAACACCCAGCCAATCGAGATCCCCCACAAGACCCAACGAGGCCATCCAGCGCTGCGAATCGCTCCAGCCTTCGTCAAAGTTGGTGATGATCTGGTTTTCAAACTGCCCGTAAGACAGCAGGCCCTCGCCCGCCAGTCCAGCGCCAAGCGTCCAACCAGCATAGGCGTCGGCGCGCCAACCCTGCTTGGTCAAACGGCCGTCTTCTGCCGTATCAAAATCCAGCTTGCCGTACTCATAGTTCAGGTTGCCACCCAGCACAAAATCGCCGGAAAACCGATAGTCAGCGCCCGCGGTCCAGACCTGGGCAAAGCCGTCAAAGCCAGCCATCCCCGCCTTGCCAAAATCGCTATAGGCCCCGGCGGTATACCAATTGAGCGCCTCACTGGCAGAGTTATCGCCGAGCAAATCCTTGACCAGGCTGGCCGTGTCGCTGCCCAAAGCTTGCAGGTCCAAGCCCTCAAGCTTGCGTGTCAGGCGCCCGGTTTCCCAATCTTGATAAAGCGCCACCGCCTCGTCGCTATCCAATGCACTCCAGCCCTGCGCCTTGGCGGTTGCCAGCGCGCTAAATGAGGCCCCCCGCCTCTGCCGAGCCGCCAGCGGACATCGCACGCTGAATGCGTTGGCTCGCTCGGTGCTGCGCCATCTGACCAACCTGCCCGCTCCAAATGGAAGATCCCAACGAAGCCGCGCTTTCTTGATCGTCCAAGGGCTTTTGCTTTTGCGCGATGCAGACCGGATCATCATCAGGGCCGAAAGTCCCAACATGGACCGTAAAACCCTCAAGACGGTTCGCCTTCACGATGCCGGGCTGTTGCAGGGTGAAATAGAACGATGTTGTAACCCCTGCGTTTGCGCCGCGCGCAGGCGTGTAATCAAAGGTGACAATAGCCGGCCACTGCGCAGCATCAGTAATGTCGAGATAATCGCCCGTGGTGTGTGGCACCGGATCCGCGCAGCCCGTTCGAACTGAAAAGTTCACAGCGTTTTTACCATAGATAAAGTACAGGCGATTGGTGCTGATTGAGCCCGCTGTATCGTTGCCGTTATGCTGGATCAGAACCTGATCCTTGGCCCCCAGTTGAGCGACGGTGGCGGTTTCGAATGTGTCCGTTTGGACCGCATCGCAGCTGGTTTGATTCAGCCGTGTCGCACCGACAGAAATCAAATCAGTGGATGCGGTACTCAATTTATCTGTGCTCGCTGGACAGGCCTCTGGGCTTGCATTGTAGAGGCCTGCTTGCGCTGCAGGCGTCCAAACCAGGCACGCGGCGACCATCATCCAAATTAGAGCGAGGCCAAAACCTGCTGCGGCTTGGATTTGATTTCTAGGGAAAATTTCACCGATAACACTTGAAAATCGAGCATTCATCCTTTTGGTCTAAAACCAGACAAAAGGGCGGATCAAGTATATTCCAAAGGTTAGCAAATTTCACCAAGATAGCCTGTCAGCGCAACTTTCAAGGCGCCAGCACCCGGGCCCACTTTGGCAATCCCCCGCGAAATCGGCAGTATCATGCGCGCTTTGAGGTCGCTTGGCAGTTTTATTAGACTCGCAAGATCAGCGCCTTGCGCGCCAACACCTGGGCAAAGCAGCGGTACGTTTGGCGCTAAGCCGTTGCAAAGGTGCAACTCTTTAGCTTGGGTTGCCCCCACGACGGCACCCGCAACAGGCGCACCAAAGCGCTGATTAACAACTTCAAGTTCTGTCATCAGAGTCTCCCAAACGGCGGGAAGACCAGTCGTTTGCAGGGCCTCGCCTTCTGGGTTAGAGGAGCGGACAACAACGAACACCTGCCCGCCATCCTCTGCGGCGGCGTCGATCATCGGCATAATTGCGCCCAGCCCCATGTATGCGGTGGCGGTCAAAGCGTTGGCCCGTAGTGGCGCGCCCGGCCCGAACCAAGCCCGCGCATAAGCCGCCGATGTTGAGCCAATATCCGTGCGCTTGGCATCCGCCAGCACAAAGACACCCCGCTCCCGTGCGTCACGAATGAGGTCAGCTAGAACCTGAAAACCCGCGGGTCCGAACTGCTCAAAATAGGCCACCTGCGGCTTAATCATGACCTTGGCATCTTCTGCCAAGTTGAGCAGTTCCTGGGCAAAAAGGCCTGCGCCGTTCGCGTCCTGAGGCAAGCCCCAAGCCTGAAGCAAAGCCAAGCTTGGGTCGATCCCGATACAAAGCTGCATGCTCGCCCTGCCGCCCTAAGCGCTGGCCGCGACGCGCTGAGCGGCGTGCTCTGCCGAGACCGGCTCGTCCAGCAGCGCCAACATCTCAGTAGGAACCACCTGCCACATGCTCTTCAAGCTGCGCTCCCAATCCATCAGCAAGCGTTCTGCATGCACCGAACGGGTCTCTTCTTGATGCTGGCTGACCAGATCCTTCAGCTGGTTCTGATAGTGAGGCATGGTCACGCGCATCACCTGCAAAGAGGCGGGGTTATAAAGATGCTGGAAGCGGTTTTCAGGGTCATAGACAAAGGCCATGCCGCCGGTCATGCCCGCGCCGAAGTTCTTGCCTGTTTCGCCCAAAATAACCGCAACGCCGCCGGTCATGTATTCACAGCCATTGCCGCCGCAGCCTTCGACCACCGCCGTTGCGCCAGAGTTGCGCACACAAAAGCGCTCGCCCGCCTGGCCTGCTGCGAACAGCTTGCCGCTGGTGGCCCCATACAGAACCGTGTTGCCGATGATCGTATGATCTTGGGTTACGGTCTGAACGGGCGATTGATAGGAAGGTCGCACCACAATGATGCCGCCCGACAGGCCCTTGCCCACATAGTCGTTGGAATCGCCTGTTACCTCGATGCGCATGCCCTTGCAGGCAAAGGCGCCCAAAGACTGACCCGCCGAACCCCGCAGACGGATGTTCACGTGCCCATCGTCAAAGTAGTTCATGCCGTACTTGCGGGTGATTTCCGATGACAAGCGTGTGCCTACGGTCCGCTGGGTGTTGGCGACGTTGTACTTCAGTTCCATCTTTTCGCCGACGGTCAACAAGGGCTTGGCGTCCTTGATGATTTCAGCGTCCAGCGTATCGGGAACGGGGTTGCGGCGCTCACGATCGGACAGAGCCAAGGTGCCCTGTGCAGGCTCGACCTTTTGCAGAACCGCGTTCAAGTCCAGGTCATCCAAGTGGTCGGCGCCGCGGCTGATTTGGGTCAGCAAGTCGGTTCGCCCGATCACGTCTTCCAGGCGTGAGAAACCCAATTCTGCCAGAATTTCGCGCACTTCGTCGGCGACAAAGCTGAACAGGTCGATGACCTTTTGCGCGGTACCGCTGAACTTCTCGCGCAGCGCCTCGTCCTGGGTACAAACGCCGACAGGGCAGGTGTTGGAGTGGCACTGGCGCACCATAATACAGCCCATAGCCACCAGCGCGGCGGTGCCAATGCCGAATTCTTCAGCACCCAGCATAGCCGCTTTGACAATATCTAGACCGGTACGAAGCCCGCCATCGGTGCGCAGTGTGACCTTCGAGCGTAGCTCGTTCATGGTCAGCACCTGGTGGACCTCTGCCAGGCCCATTTCCCAAGGCAGCCCCGCGTATTTGATCGAGGTCTGCGGGCTGGCGCCCGTGCCGCCAGAGTTGCCCGACACCAAGATCACATCCGCATCGGCCTTGGCCACACCGGCTGCAATGGTCCCGATGCCCGAACGCGCCACCAGCTTGACGCAAACGCGGGCTTCGGGGTTGATCTGCTTCAGGTCATAGATGAGCTGCGCCAGGTCCTCGATCGAATAGATATCGTGGTGAGGCGGCGGGCTAATCAGCGTCACGCCTGGCGTCGAGTGGCGCATCTTGGCGATGTACTTGGAGACCTTAAAGCCCGGAAGCTGGCCGCCCTCGCCCGGCTTTGCGCCCTGGGCCATTTTGATTTCCAGCTCGGCGCAGTTGTTGAGGTACTCAGCGGTCACACCAAAGCGGCCCGACGCCACCTGCTTAATGGCAGACTTAGCGTTATCTCCGCCTGCCCAAGGGTGATAGCGGTCAGGATCTTCGCCGCCCTCGCCCGAATCAGAGCGCGCACCGATACGGTTCATGGCAATCGCCAGGGTCTCGTGCGCTTCCTTGGACAGCGCACCCAGCGAGATGCCCGGGGTCACAAAGCGCTTGCGCAGGCTGGTAACGCTCTCGACTTCCGACAGGTCAATGGCGCGAAGGCCCTCGGTCTTGAAGCCCAGCAGATCGCGCAGCCAAATCGGCGACTGCTCGTTGACCATCTTGGCGTACTGCTTGTAGGTCTGGAACGAGCCTTTGTTCACGGCCGACTGCAACAAGTGCATGTTGCGCGCGTCCCAGGCGTGCTTTTCTTCACCGCGACGGAAACGATAGAAGCCCCCAATCGGCAGCGGAACGGCTGCTTGATTATAGGCCTTGGCATGCAGCTCGTTGAGCTTCTTTTGGATGCCGATCAGACCGATGCCCGAAATGCGCGAGGGCACACCTGGGAAGAACTCGGAGACCAGCGTGCGCGACAGGCCGACGGCCTCGAAGTTGTAGCCGCCCCGGTAGGAGCTGACGACGCCGATGCCCATCTTTGACATGATTTTCAAAATGCCGTCGCCGATAGCCTTCTTGAAGCGGCCCATAGCCACGTCCAGCGTTGTGCCATCGGGCACCAACCCGCGGCGGATGCGATCAGCGGCATTCTCCTGCACCATGTAGGCGTTGACCGAGGTCGCACCGACACCGATCAGCACGGCAAAATAGTGCGTATCCATGCACTCGCCAGACTGGACATTCAGCGAGACAAAAGTCCGCAGATCGGTTTCCAGCAGGTGAGTGTGAACCGCCCCGGTCGCCAGGATCATCGGCAAAGGTGCGCGGTTGGCCCCAATGGCCTTGTCGGACAAGAACAAGTGCTGGATGCCCCGGCGCGCGGCGCGCTCGGCGTCACCGCGAATGCGGGTAATGGCATCGCGCATGGCGGTGCTGCCCTCGCTGGGGTCATAGGTACAGTCGATTTCCGCGATCTCGGCGCCATCGCCGACCAGCGCGTCCTTAACACCCTGCCATTCGCCGTTGGTCAGAACCGGTGAAGACAGCAGGTACAAATCACACTGGCTCGCGCTGACGTCCAGGATGTTGCCCAGGTTGCCCAAGCGCGTCGTCAACGACATGACGCTGCGTTCGCGCAGCGAGTCGATGGGCGGGTTGGTTACCTGGCTGAAATCTTGACGGAAGAAGTGGTGCAAAGGCCGGTACTTGTCTGACAAGACCGCCATAGGGGTATCATCGCCCATGGAGCCAATCGGCTCTTTGCCGTCAACGATCATGGGGTGCAAGATCAGCTCCAGCTCCTCATGGGTCGACCCATAGACCAACTGGCGACGGCGCAGTTCTTCGCCCTCAAATTCGCTGTTCTCAGCGGTGGTGCCCGGTACCCGCGACGCTTGCATGCGTTCGTCCAGGCGCTTGATGCCCTGGGTCCAGTCTGCAAAAGGATGCTCGCTGGCCAGCAAATCTTTGATCTCGCTGTCCATGTAGAGCTTGCCTTCGGCCAGGTTGACGGCGATCAAGCTGCCCGGTCCAATGCGGCCCAGCTTAACGACGTCTTGTTCGTCGATCCGCACCATGCCGGTCTCAGAGCCCGCAATCAGCAACTCCGAGTCGTTTTGGCGGTCGCGCACAATGGAATAGCGCATGGGACGCAGACCCGAACGGTCCAAGCCCGCGATGACCCAAGACCCGTAGTGCCCGACGACCGCCGCGGGGCCGTCCCAGGGCTCCATGACCGAGTTGCAGTACTGATAAAGCGCCTTGTGCGCATCGGGCATGGTGGCATCTTCGCTCCAAGCTTCGGGGATCATGAGCGACTTGACCATGGGCAAGCTGCGTTGGCTTGAGCACAGCAGCTCGAACACGGCGTCCATGGCCGAGGTATCAGAGCTGCCAGGCTGAATAACCGGGCGCAACTCATCGATCGCATCCCCGAAGGTTGCATCCGATTCCATGCGCGATTCATGCGCGCGCATCCAGTTGTGATTGCCCTTCAGCGTGTTGATTTCGCCGTTGTGGGCGATCACGCGGAACGGCTGAGCCAGCGACCATGTTGGGAAGGTGTTGGTCGAATAGCGCTGGTGATACAAAGCCACGTTCGACACAAAGCGCGGGTCCAACAAGTCCGGATAGAACTCCGATAGGTCCTGAGCCAGGAACATGCCCTTGTAGATGATGCAATTGATCGACAGCGAACAGACATACAGCTCTGAAATGCCTTTGGCGCGCGCGGCATTTTCGATGCGGCGGCGAATAATGTAAAAGTTGCGCTCGGTTGCTTCGATGTCCGCGCCAGCGTCAACGTGGATCAAGATTTGCTCAATTTCTGGGCGGGTGGCGTTGGCCTTCATCCCCAGAACCGCGGGTTCAACCGGCACCTGGCGCCAACCGTGAATTCGGTAGCCCGCGTTCAAAATCTCGCGCTCAATAATGACACGGCAGGCTTCTTGTTTGGCCATATCGGTACGCGGCAAGAAGACCTGCCCCACGCCAACAGACGCCCCTTCGGGCACGATGTGACCGGTACGCTCAACTTCGGAACGGAAGAAGGCTTGCGGGATATTCATCATAATGCCCGCGCCGTCACCGGTCTTGCCGTCGGCGTCAACAGCGCCGCGGTGCCATACCGCCTTCAGGGCTTGAATTGCGGTCTCAACCACCAAACGGGTTGGCTTGCCATCGGTCGCGGCCACCAAACCAACCCCGCAGTTCTCGTGCTCCTGATCCGGGCGGTAGGCGTGCGCATCGGTGAGCTGAGCTTGCGTGCGGCGATAGTGATCGACCCACTGCTGAGCGTCTTGCTCGTTCGCGATAGAGCTGATGGTTTTCTTAGTCATGGCCTTCGGTCCTATTTGTTTATCTGGCTCCGGACAGGAGCCGCATCATGCGGGGATGGGGAACGTTGATCGCCCCCCGAATTGTGGATTTTGCCAGTGCGCCGGCCGCTCGTTTTGTCGAGGCAGCGACCGCTATTCTGCGGCCAACTGCGCTTGTTGAGCATTGAGGTAGCCCAAGATGCCTTGTGCGGCATCGCGGCCATCGCGGATCGCCCAGACCACCAAGCTTGCGCCGCGGACGATATCGCCCGCCCCAAAGACGCCGGGCATATCTTGCACTTGCATGCTCGACCAATCGACTTTCAGCGTGCCCCAGCGGGTCACCTGCAGGCCGGGCTCAGCGAACATTTTTGGCAGATCCTCAGGTTCAAAGCCCAAGGCCTTGACCACCAGATCGGCTTCCAGCGTTTCAACGGCGTCCGGGATAGCTTCTGGCTGGGAGCGGCCAGAGGCATCGGGCATGCCCAAGCGCATCTTTTGAACCCTGACCGAAGCAACACGATCGTCGCCGTCGAAGGCCAAAGGCGCCGACAGCCAGTTAAAGGTCACGCCTTCTTCTTCGGCATTGGCGACTTCGCGCTGTGATCCCGGCATGTTCGCGCGGTCACGACGGTACAGACAGGTTACATCGGTTGCGCCTTGGCGAATGGCGGTGCGCACACAATCCATGGCCGTGTCACCGCCGCCGATGACCACAACCTTTTTGCCCTTAGCGTTCAACCGGCCGCTCTCATAGTCGGGAACGCTGTCGCCCATGTTCTGCTTGTTAGATGTCGTCAAGTAATCCAGTGCCGCCACGATGCCGTCCAGGCCAGAGCCCGGCGCCTTCAGATCGCGCACCTTGTAGACACCGGTCGCGATCAAGATCGCATCGTATTCTTGGCGAAGGTCTGAAAATCCTTGGGTGCGTCCGATGTCCGAATTCAAAACAAAACGCACGCCCGACTGCTCCAGCCAGTCGCGACGGCGGGCCACCACGTGCTTTTCAAGCTTGAAACCAGGGATCCCATAGACCAGCAGGCCGCCAACACGGTCATAGCGGTCGAAGACCGTCACCTGCACCCCTTGCTGGCGGAGCTGCTCGGCGGCGGCAAGACCAGCAGGGCCAGCACCAATAATGGCGACCTTTTCGCTCCGTTCTTGGTGCGGTTGGATCGGTTTGACCAGCCCGCTGTCAAAGGCATGCTCTGTGATGTACTTTTCGATTGAGCCAATGGTGACCGCCCCATGCCCCGCGCTCTCGATCACACAGTTGCCTTCACACAAGCGGTCCTGCGGACAAATGCGCCCGCAAATCTCAGGGAAGGTGTTGGTGCGCGAGGCCTCGGTATAGGCTTCGTCCAGACGCCCTGCGGCGGCCAAGTTCAGCCAATCCGGGATGTTGTTGCCCAGCGGACAGTGAACGGAACAATAGGGCACGCCGCACTGCGAACAGCGCGATGCTTGCTCGTTCGCTTTGTCGTCAGCGAAGTCCTGGTAGATTTCCCGAAAATCGTCGCGACGGGCATCCGCACCGCGCTTGATGGGGTAGGCTTGGTTGAGGTCGGTAAATTTGAGCATGCGTCGTTCAATTGTTAGGGGCAGGTGGTGGTGTGTTATTTTATTGGTGCTGCTTTTTCATCAGCGGTTCTTGTTTGGTGTGGCGGCGACCAGAATGCTAGCGCACCGGTCAGGTCTGGTTTCTCGGGTCTCTTGTCGTTTTTCTCGCGGTTCATCTCTATTGTGCGGCCTATGCACGATCGGTCACACGATGCACGATCAGACGCACTATGTCGCCGCCATGATCGCCGGTGCGATCGCGGGCAATCGCTCCAAGGTAGGCCTGGGGCGGTTGGAAAGCCTGGACCTGTCTCTTGCATCCCGGCTAGCTGGAGCCAGCGGCGCTTGTAACACCGCGCACACTAGGCCCAACAGACGGGAAATCAAGCAAATTCACACAATTAGTCCCGGAACGCGACGAAATTATCCCTACCTAGGTAGCTCAACCATGTCAATTCGCCAAGAACACCCAATCGCTCAATAAATTAGTCGCCAAACGATACTAATTGCTTTGCTTCATTTTTGCATGCCCCTGTGGTATCGAGCCTAGAGAGCAGGCGATCTGCCCCGGATTGGGGCTTCTTGCGCTGTCTTTCCTCTCGTTATTTTCACTCAAAGCAGCACTAAAACGCTCTTTTTTCTGGAGAAACCCGCCGCCGGGTCTGGGTCGCCTATGTACTTAATGCTCGTTCTGTTGGCCTTGGTTCAAGGCTTGACCGAATTCTTGCCCATTTCTTCGTCCGGTCACCTAATCATCCTTTGGGAATCGAGCGCCGCTCTAGGCCTGGGGAACGAAGCAGAGTTGGCCAAGAACTCACAGCTGGTTTTGGACGTCGCTGTACACATGGGCACCTTGGGCGCCGTGATCCTATATTTTTGGCGCGACGTTTTTGCCATGATACGGGGGCTCTACCAACTGGCGAGAGGGCGCCCAAACAAGGACAGCCGCTTAATGTTGGCGGTGGTGGTCGCCTCGATTCCTTTGGTCATCGTCGGATTTTTCACCAAAGACATCATCACTCAATATCTGCGGGTGCCGCAGGTCATCGCCTGGGCGACAATCATTTTCGGCGTCGTGTTGTGGCTTGCCGATCGTTTCATGCTGCAAGTGCGCAAAATCGACAATCTGGACTGGCCGGATTATGTCAGCATCGGTCTGATGCAGGTCTTGGCACTCATCCCTGGTACCAGCCGTTCAGGCATCACCATGACCGCAGGCCGGTTTCAGGGCATGGAGCGCGAGGAAGCCGCTCGCTTTTCCATGCTGCTTTCCATCCCGGCCATATCAGGCGCCGGGCTGCTGGCCATGATCGACTTGTTCCAAGAGCACAATACAGCCCTTACAGCGGCGGCATTTTGGGCCGCGGGCCTGTCGTTTGCAGTCGCGCTCATGGCGATTTGGTGGCTCATGCGTTGGCTACGCACCGCTAGCTTTACGATATTTGTCGTCTATCGGGTCTTTGTCGGTTTGCTGATCTTGGCCATCGTAACTTTCTAGAGCGTCGGGCCCTGTCGTTACGACAGCCCTTCCGCTCTAGCTGGCTGATTTCTAACGCAAGTCCATGCTCATTCGTATTGCCACTCATTCGCGGCTTGCTCTAGCGCGGGCATCGCCTTGCGGCAAGTATCACGCCAAGCGCCGCGCCCGCCGTGCCCGTTTCAACCAGGCCGACACCAACCACTTCAGAAAAGACAGCGCCAAGCTGAAGACTAATGCCACGACATTCCAAACCAGCAGGCCGATTGTCTTTGTCAGCCGCACCCCCGTGCGCAAAGTCTTGACCGATAATCGATACCCGGCCCGACCCAGAACCGACAAAGCGTGTGGCGTTTCCTTGCCCATGGCCTCGCTAAAGCGTTTCAGGCGGGCGATGTCCTGCCCCGAGCCGACGAAGCGCAGGGTGTAGAGCGCCGAGCCGGGGCCAACGCGCTGCAAGGCAACCCCCAAATCCGCTAAATCACGCGCGAGGTGGTCGAACGCTTTTGGGTCGATCGACGCCTTGGCAATCTTGACTGCCCTGCTCTGCAAACTCGCCCCCTGCACAAACAGCCCTTTGCCCACCTGGCTAGCCAGCTCCTTCAAAGCACGGTCCAGATGCACGCTGTGTGCCAGGCGCTTTTGCAGGTGGCGCTCCAGGCCGGGGGAAAGCGCGCGCGCGCGTTTGGCCAATTTGACCGTAACGACGCCTGCTTTGGCGGGTGCGGCCGTGCCCGCAGAAACAAGCGTGGCACCGGTCAGCGCTAGTCCTGCGATCCCCAGCCCAAGATCGAAACGGTCGATCTGCTGGCCCGACGCCGCAGCACCTGCGGCGCGCAAGATGGACTTGATGTCGCCGACCGAGGTTACTTCCGAGACCCCGGCACAGCTGGCTTCGGTCAGGCCCTGGCCCAAATCCAAACCAAATATACCGCGAAAACAATCGCCTAGCAGAGCCACAGGTCGCCGGGCATCCTTGCGAGCGCTGGCTACGGCCGTTGCCAACTCAGGATCGGGCGTCAACTGGAACCGCTCCGCCAGGGCTAAGGTCAGATCGACTTCGGTCCAGGCAACAGGCTCTTGATCCAGGGCTGAGCGCAGACGTTGATCAAGCTCGCCTTGATCGAATTTCTGTTCTACCCGCAGCCACACAGCTTCACGCAGTTCTTCTGCGCTACGGGTGACCACCGCCTCTACAAAAGGGTTTTGCCAGGCTTGATATCCGACCCACAGCAATGACAGAAGGGCGGAGATCAGAAGGCCAGTTTGTAGCCCCAACAGCAAGCGATCGAACCAATCGCGCCGCCTGGCACGGGGCTCAGGCTTCCGAGATGAGCTAGCCGCGTCCAGCATGCAGCGCCTGCTTGATATAGCCCCACACCGACAACAAGGTGAGCCCTGCGGCCAGCCAAAGCAAAGCCAGCAAAATGCCCTCATAGAGCCCGTGTTGAGCCCAGCGCGCCAGCCACGCAGCAAAGGAAACCGACGACGCGCCTGAACCGGGCTCGCCTGCCATCTGCTGCTGCTGCAACACCATGAAACCGGGCACCATGAGATAAAGCGCTATAAATTGGCTCGTGGTTTTGATCTTCGCCAACTTTGATGCAGGCACGGCTTTACCCGCGTCGGCGGCGCGCGAGCGTAGAACGATCATATAGACCTCGCGCAAAGTGATAATGGCGATCGGCAGCCAAAACCAAGCGGTCAGCACGGAGCCAGGCAAACTGCACCAACAGGCGAAAAAGACATAGAGCCCCAGCACCATTACCTTGTCAGCCAGCGGATCAAGCCAAGTCCCAGTGCGGCTGATGACTTGAAAGCGGCGGGCGAGATAGCCATCCAGCCAGTCACTAGCGATCAACAAGGTCAGCAACACCAGCGCGGCCAACGCTTGGCCAAAAATCAAAAGAGCTGCCAAAGGCAGGATGCCAAAGGCCCTGGCCAAGCTAATCGCATTGGGAAGCTGGCGCTTGAAAGTGGTCAGAGAGCCGGTCATGACGAACCTTCCTTTTCACTCTGTTCAGTGGCAGCCCTCTGCTCGGTTTGCGCCGGTGGGGCACCATTCACAGAGGCACCTCCCTTTGGTGGATTGCCCAAAAAGCGCTCCATCGTCACCGACGTTGCCGATGTGACGCCATCGCGCGCCAAAACCTTGCCGACCGTCATAGCCATAATCTTCAAATCGAGCGCAAAGCTGCGATTATCGACATACCAAGTATCCAGCGCAAAGCGATCAGGCCAATCGAGCGCATTGCGCCCGTTGACCTGTGCCCAACCGGTGATACCAGGGCGCAGCGCGTGGCGACGGGCTTGTTCTGAATTATAGAGCGGCAGATAGTCCAACAGCAATGGGCGGGGGCCGACCAGGCTCATCGTGCCGGTTAGGACGTTCCAGAGCTCTGGCAGCTCGTCCAAACTGGTCGAGCGGAGCTTAGCGCCGAAGGGCGTCAGGCGTTCCTCGTCAGTCTGTTTGTCAGGCGTCGCGTCCAACATGCTGCGAAACTTGATAATCCGAAACGGACGCCCATCCTTGCCCGCGCGTATATGGGTAAAGAAGACAGGCCAACCCAACTTGTGCCAAATCAGCACAGCGAGCCCCAATAGCAGCGGGGACAAGATGAGCAAAGCGAGCGCGGAGACCAGAATATCGAAGAGGCGTTTAATCAGCATGTCCCGTTTCTACCCAGGAAAGGGGCGTCCAGCAATCGCTATTGCCTTGGCAATAGGTCCAAGCCCTCATTCATAAACGCATAGACGCGCCCAAGCCGGATTAGGAGGCCTGAGCGCGCCTTATGGGTCTAAATCGAATGTCGCAGGTCTGTTAGCCGACCGCTTTCGAGCGGCGGATGTAGTTATTCATCGCGGTAATCAGACCATCGTAGCCTTTGGCACGATAGACGCGCGTAAAGCGGGCCTTGGTATCTCGGCGCAGGCTCAGACCTTCAATGCTGACGTCATACAGGCGGTAGCTGCCAGAGCCCACCAGCGTCCAGTCCACATCGTACTTCTTGCCCTTGTGAGTGATGGTCGAAGCCACGATCGTCAAAGAGCCGCGCTTTTTGGTCCGTGGCAGCACGTCAATGCGCTGCCCCGCATAGTTGGCGAAGAAGCCCAAGATGTATTCGACCAAATACTCTTTAAACAAAGAGCGATAGCGACTCTTTTGCGAGGAGGTCAAATCTTCGTATTCTCGTCCCAACGACGAGCGCGCCAGAGCAGACACAGAAATGTACTGATTGACGAAGGAGCGCGCAGAACTGCGACGCGAAGAACGCGATCCTCGACCAATGCCATTGGTCGCGATACGAGCGGCGGCTTTTACTTGGTCTACCGCACCCGAAGCCGAAGCTGGAATACTGGAGACACCTAAAACCGCAGCACTTGCGCTGGCCATCAACAGCAAACGACGCGCTAAAAACATGCAAAACCCCCGGATACCTTTGGTTGTTATCAGGCGGTAAGCATCTTTACTTTGGCCGCCATGTCAAGGCTGGCCCTTTTGGGATCCCGATTCCTGGTAATAAATGTGATCAACGCGACACCATTCAGACCTAGCCCATAAAGGTAAGGAATTGAATCTGTTGTAATTCCTCCAATAGCAACGACGGGAGTTGTTGTGCATTCTAAGATAGCAGATATGCCCTCTGGTCCAATTGCATCACCCGAGTCGGCTTTCGTTGTAGTTGAAAAGGCCGGGCCAACGCCTAAGTAATCGACCAGTCGCGGATCATGAGTTTCAAATTCTTCTAGAGAACCGACACTCAAACCTAGTATTGCTTTTTCACCCAAAAAATCTCGCGCTTGTTTGGGGGTGGCATCGTCTTGGCCAATATGAGCCCCCTGCGCGCCAGACAGGGCCACCATGTCCAAGCGATCATTGATGAGAACCGGAACGTTAAAAGGCGCTGCGGTTGCCACCAAGGCGCGCGCGTTGGCCAGAAAGCGGGCCGGATCGCTGGTCTTGTCCCGATATTGAAGGCAGGTCACACCGCCCTCCATCGCCTGCCGGGCGACTCCCAGCCAGGTACCTTCGGGGCAATTGCCCGGCCCGATCACCAGATAGAGCGGCAGAATTTCCACCAAAGCCGCGCGGCTCCGCCAGTCTTTGTCTTGAAGGGGGGGGTGCATGGTTTACTTCCTCTTGACCAGATCGGTTGTTTGGGCCGGTTGTTTGAGCCTGCTTTAGCCTCAGATTCTAAGAGCGCCCAATCCGTCGAGCCCATCTAAAAATCCGGTCATAAAACTCCCAAGGCCTTTGGCCGAAAGCCCAGCAAAGCTGGCCGCTTCCTTGAAGGCTTGCGCTGCCAGCAGCCCCGCTTGTTCCGACGCATAAACTGCCGCACTTGCGGCACAGACGGCGCCCAAGGCGCAGCCCATGGTGACCACGCGCGGTGCCCAGGGGTGCCCGCCCTGGCTCCAGGCCACCGAGGTTTTCCGGTCTAAGCAGGCATCCTGCGGCCCGGTTATAACGATCTCGCGCGGCCCCTGTTCGCCAGCCAGCAGGTGCTGGGCAGCCTCCAACGCGCTGGCCACTTCGTCCAAGGAGTCCACGCCCTTCAGCTGGGCGGCCTGCCCCGCCAAAGCGCGCACCTCGGCGGGGTTTCCCTTGACGATCGCCGGTCCGCATCCGACCAAATCCCGTGCAAGCTGCGTGCGCCAAGCACCGCCGCCAGCCCCGACCGGGTCCAATACCCACGGCTTTGCCGCATGGTTGGCACTGTCTACGGCTACTTGAAACAAGTCCGCGCGCGCCGCGTCGCTGGTCCCCAGGTTAATCAGCAGCGCGTCACAGCGGGCCACCGCCCCCGGCAGATCGTCGATGTGACCAGGCATGACCGGCACCGCCCCCAGAGCCGACAAACACTGCGCGGTGAAAGGCGCGGCAACCGGTGAGGTGAGGCAGACGACCAGGGGCCGAGCGGCGGCAACATCGGCGCGAAAATCGAAGACCCTAGCCATGGTGATTGCTGCGCCGCACTAGGCGATTTTGCCGTAGGCCTGCAAGCTGAGCGAGGCCCAGTCCTGCTGCGCAACCAGAGCGGTTTCATAGGACTGCAAGATGGGCTCGACCTCTGGATGTTTGGCGCGCCAATCGGCCAGCACATCACGCCAGGCGGTCTTGGCGGCCTGCATGATATCCGCTGGCAGCGGCTGCACCGACACGCCCTCTGAGCGCAACGCGCTTAGCGACTGCCCATTGAACCAAGACGCTTCTGCCAACCCGTGATAGTTCTCGACCTCAAAGGCGGTCGTAACAATGGCTCGGTCGGCCTCGTCGAGCTGGTCAAACAGCGCCTTGTTAATGAGCCCCTCGGCGGAACCATTGGGCTTGTTGAAGCCCGGCCAGTAATAGTTGCTCGCCGCTTTTGCAAAGCCCAGAGCGCGATCACTGAAGGGCCCCAAAAACTCCACGCCATCAATCGCACCGGACTTGAGCGCGCCGAAAATCTCGCCTGGCGGCAGCAGGGCGGGAACCGCGCCCAGGGCCTCATAGATTTGGCCACCCAGGCCAGCGACCCGCAAGCGCAAACCCTTTAGGTCGTCCAGCGAACCCAGCGGCGCCTTAAACCAACCGCCCATCGTGAAATCAGAATTACCCGCCAAGAACGGCTTGACCCCTGCAGGCGCATACAGCGCATCCCACAGTTCTTGCCCCTGCCCGCGCGCGATCCATGCCTGATGGCCCGCAACGTCCAGGCCAAACGGCAGCGTGGTAAAAGCCGCTGCTGCTGCAAACTTGCCCGCAGAAAAGAAGGAGGCGGTGTGGCCCAGCTGAGCGGCATTGGAGCCCACAGCATCCAACACGCCAAAGGGCGATGTCAGTTCACCGGCGCCGTAGACCCGAACCTCCAGGCGTCCGGCGGTCATGCGTGTGATGCGCTCGGCGATGCGATCAGCTGTCGTGCCAGGGCCCGGCGAGCCCTTGACCCATGACGTGACCATGGCCAGTTTTTGGCGCTGTTGAGCCAGGACGGCAGGCGCCGTAAGCGCTGTCGCGGCTACTCCTCCGGCGGCCAGGCCCCCGACTTTTAGCGCAGATTTCAGCAGCGTGCGGCGGCCTGAATTGGTCGATTGGGTCATGGATGTGCGTCTCCTAAAGTGTTCTGGTATGGGCGGCTCTTGTACGCCGGCCGCTGGTTGGCAGAAGAACGCCGGCAGCAAAGCAAATGCAACAGCCGCGGACAAGCCCGGCGTTAGGCCTAGCTCGACGGAAATGCACATTGCAGGAAATTGTTCAGGTTTTTGGGCGTTGGCGGGGCAGATGATCGCCGCTTGGGCCTGCATTCTGGCAAGCCCAGGTTGCAGGGTTGGAGCTAGAGCTGCTCATCCACGATTTGCCGCCCTTCATCTTGACGCTGGAAGAACAGCGCCAAACGCCGCTCTAACTGTTCAGCCAGGGCGTCAATGCCGCGCTGATGTGCTGATTCAAGCGCGAAATCGTCCAAATATTCGTAGTCGGCTACGTTGTAGCTGACGTGCTCGATCAGCGTCGAGGCGTCCAGGACATTGCCGTCGAGCGCGTTAATCAACTCGTAATTAAGCGTCATCACGCGCTGCGCGCGGGTGGTATCGCCCTCTGCACGCACCCCAAGGCTGCGCGTCGCCAGCAACAACTGAGCCCGCAGGTGATAGCGAGGATCGCTCGGCTCACCATAGGGGTTTAGGCGCTGCGTTATCGCATTGCGCAGCAGCTGGCCCTCGCGGTTGGCGATCGGCAAGACAAAGACTTGTGAAAAGCGTTCGGTCTGCACAACTTGTTGCTGACCAACGGGGCGAAACCCGCAGCCGGTAACGCTCAGCGTCACCAGCGCAGCAAATACAAGTCCGACAAGACCTTTAGACAACCACATTCACAATGCGTCCCGGAACCACGATAATTTTCTTGGGTCCGGTATCGCCGATAAATTTGGCAACAGCAGGATCAGCCAGAGCGCGAGCTTCGACCTCTGCCTTAGGTAGATCTTTTGGCACGTCAATCTGTGCCCGCACCTTGCCGTTGACTTGAACGGGCATAGTGATGGTGTCGTCGGTCAGCATCGCCGGGTCAACCTTCGGCCAATCTTGGGCGCAGGCCAAGTCGCTGTGCCCTAACTCGGTCCACAACTCCTCGCCCAAGTGGGGCATGAAGGGCGCCAACGCCAGGCAAAGATAGTCCAGAGCCTCGCGCAGTGCCGCCGCACCGACCTTGCCCTCGCTCAAAGCGCGAGACATCTCGTTCACCGCTTCATACAGGCGCGCAACAGATTTGTTAAAGGCAAAGCCCTCGATGTCCTTGGACACGCCATCCACCAAGCGATGCATGACTTTGCGCAAAGCCGTGTCGGCGGCCTCACCGCCTCCCGTCGCTCCGTTCTGTGCCCGCTCTGCGGCTTCGGCAAAGACGCGCCAAACACGCTGGGTGAAGCGATAAGCGCCATCGACGCCCGCCTCGGTCCACTCAAAGTCGCGTTCCGGCGGGCTGTCTGACATGACGAAAAAGCGCGCCGTATCCGCGCCATAGGACCTAACAATAGTCTCGGGATCGACCACGTTGCGCTTTGACTTGGACATTTTGATAACGCCGCCAACCGCCACCGGGCCGCCGTCCAAGGTCGTCCAATCGCCGCCCTCATCGCGCTTAATGTCATCGGGGCTCAGCCATTTCCCATCTGCGTCTTGATAGGTCTCGTGGGTCACCATGCCTTGCGTAAACAAGCCAGCAAAGGGCTCCTCCGCCGTGACATAGCCCAACTTTTTCAAAGCCCGCATGAAGAAGCGCGAATACAGCAAGTGCAAGACCGCGTGCTCAACACCGCCAATGTACTGATCGACGGTCATCCAATAGTTGGCCTCATCGTTCAGCGGATTGTCTGCATCGTCGGAGCAGCAATAGCGCAAATAGTACCAGGAGGAGTCCACGAAGGTATCCATGGTATCCGTGTCCCGCAGGGCCTCGCCGCCACAGCTAGGGCAGGCCGTATGCTTCCAAGTCGGGTGATGGTCCAAGGGATTGCCGGGCTTATCGAACGTCACATCCTCGGGCAACTGCACCGGCAACTGATCTTTGGGCACCGGCACCACGCCACAGCTTGAGCAATGTACCACTGGAATGGGGCATCCCCAATAGCGTTGGCGCGAGGCGCCCCAATCGCGCAAGCGGTAGTTGGTCTGCGCTTTGCCCACGCCCTTAGCGACTAGGGTGTCGATCGCTTTGGCTTTGGCAGCCTCGATATCCAGGCCATCCAGGAAGTCGGAGTTTATGATATGGCCGGGGCCGGTGTAGGCTTCGTTGCCGACATCCCCGGTCTCGCCGTCGGGCCCAGCCACCACGCGGGTCACGTCCAGGCCGTACTTGCGCGCAAAATCCAAGTCGCGTTGATCGTGCGCGGGACAGCCGAAAATGGCGCCGCTGCCGTAGTCCATCAAAACGAAGTTGGCGACATAGATCGGCAATTCGCGGCCGTCCAGCGGGTGAAGGGCCTTCAAGCCGGTAGCAATGCCGCGCTTTTCGGCCTTTTCGATCACCGCCTCTGACGTACCCATGCGCTGACATTCTTTGACGAATTCCGCCAAGTCGGCGTTGGACTGAGCCAATTCCTGGGTCAAGGGATGCTCGGCTGATAAAGCGCAAAACGAGGCGCCGAACAGCGTGTCTGGACGTGTGGTGTAAATGTCCAGGCCCTCATCGCGGCCCTGAATGCCAAAACGCACATGCGCACCCTGCGATTTGCCGATCCAATTGGTCTGCATAGTGCGCACCTTGGACGGCCAGCGCTCCAAGGTCTCGATGCCCTGCAACAGCTCTTCGGCCATGTCGGTGATCTTGAAGAACCATTGCGACATCAGGCGTTTTTCAACCAACGCGCCCGAGCGCCACCCGCGACCATCTTCGACTTGCTCGTTGGCCAACACCGTCATTTCTACCGGGTCCCAGTTGACGTAGGACTCTTTGCGATAGACCAGCCCCGCGGCCATCATCTCTTGGAACAAGCGCTGCTGATGCTTGTAATAGCCAGGATGACAGGTCGCAATCTCGCGCTGCCAGTCGATCGACAAGCCCAAACGCTTCAACTGAACCCGCATGGCGTCGATGTTGGCATAGGTCCACTTGGCCGGATGATAGCCACGCTCAAAGGCGGCGTTCTCGGCAGGCAGCCCGAAAGCATCCCAGCCCATGGGGTGCAGGACATTGAAGCCCTTGGCCCGCTTATAGCGCGCCACCACATCGCCCATAACATAGTTGCGCACGTGGCCCATGTGGATTGCGCCCGACGGATAGGGCAGCATTTCCAGCACGTAGTACTTGGGCTTGTCGTTGCTGGCCTGCGCGCGCGAGGCCTGAACCTCGTCCCAGCGGGCTTGCCATTTGACTTCGGTTTCGTGTGCGGAATAGCGTTCGGACATAGATCGTTCGGACATGGGGCGTTCGGACATGGGGCTGCGTCAGCTTTTATTTGATCGGTCGGGAGAAGATGAAAAACTCCTGCGCCCGGCCCAACAAAGGCCAACAGCGCAGGAGTCCCCATATCATAAGCCATGGCTGCTCAATTGCCAGTGCGAAATTTAGCCAAAACGGCGGCGGCCAACCGGGGCCTCGCCAAAGTCCCTAAGGCAAAGAAAGCGGAGCCCAAGCCGAGAGGAACCGCTGTGCTTGGCTGCTTGCAGGCACCGGCGATGCGCGAACAAGTGCCTGGCCAAAGCCTCAGTTAGCGTTGGGGAGTGACCAACACGGCGCAGGCGGCATGGCCCGCGGCTGCCCCCAAGAGAAGCGGTCCTTTCCTTTAGCGGCGACGCTGAGCCCCGTTACGCCCTTTGACCGCAAAGAGGCATCTTGAGGCAAGGCAAGGCCTTACCAAAGCCAACGGTCCGATGCCCAAGGCCGTCAATAGGGCTTAAGGCTTCGGCGCGTACTTGTTCAAGATGCGCTGCAATGTACGGCGGTGCATACGCAAACGGCGGGCCGTTTCAGAGACGTTGCGCCCACACTGCTCATAGACCCGCTGGATGTGTTCCCAACGCACGCGGTCGGCCGACATGGGGTTTTCCGGCGGCGGCGGCAACAGGCCGTCGTGCTTGACCAAGGCCGCCTCGACCGCGTCCGCATCCGCAGGCTTTGGCAGATAGTCCACCGCGCCCAGTTTCACCGCAGACACCGCCGTTGCGATATTGCCGTAACCGGTCAGCATGACGATGCGGGTGTGGGCCTCACTTTCCTTCAACAAGGTGACGAAATCCAACCCGGAGCCGTCGCCCAAGCGCAGATCCACAACGGCGTAGTCTGGCAGGTAGGCGCGCAACGCTTCCTTGGCATCCGATACGGACAGCGCGGTTGAGACCTCAAAGCCTTTGCGCTCCATGGCACGGGCCAAGCGGGTTGCAAAGCGCTCGTCGTCGTCCACGATCAACAGCGTGCCGCGGCTTGCGTCGTCATCGCCCAGACCTGCAAATTCGTCGTTCATGCAATCTTTCCTTCTTCCAGTCCGGCCCAGGCAGCAGGGCCAAATCCTTGGTGGCCTATCAGATTTTAGGCCGTGTTAGCTCTGAACTCTATGCGCAGCATCTTTGCGCTCTAGGCTCACTTCAACAGAGGCACCACCCTCTTGTCGATTCGAAAACGTCACCGTCGCCCCACAATGATTGAGCAGGGTCGTCGCGATAAAGACACCAATGCCCATAGACGAACCGCCGCGTTTGCGCTCCTGCTCGCCCTTCAGATAGGGATCGCCTAGACGATACAAAAGATCTGGTTCAAATCCAGGGCCATCATCCTCAACTTGAACAAGTATGTGGGTCTCGGTCCAGCTGAGGCCAACCCATACCTGCTGCTCAGCGTGCTGCAAAGCATTTTGCACCAAATTGCCCAGCCCGTGAACCAACTCAGGTTGTCGGGCAAACATGGGCTGGTCTTGCTCGCCCTGCCCCTCTGGCGGATAGAGCGTGACCAACACCGGGCAGTCGTAGTTGAGCGCGTGCCGTTCAATCGCTAAGTCGATGATTGAGGCCATGGGCAGGTGATTGTAGGAAACCCCGTCATCCAGCTTTTTAGAGCGCGATATCTCGGTCAGGATCGTGCGGCAGCGGTCGGCTTCTTCGACCAGCAGGCCCGCGTCTTCCTTGACGCTCGATCCTTCTGGCGCTTCCTTCCACATTTCCTTGGCCACCACCGCAATGGTCGCCAGCGGCGTGCCCAACTCATGCGCCGCGTTCGCCGCTAAGCCGCCCAGCGCCGACAAGCGCTGCTCCCGCTCCAGCGCCAAATGCACCGAGGACAAGGCCGAGGCCATGGTACGCGATTGTTCCGCAATATTAGAGAGATAGAAGGCCGTAAAGGCGATGGCCAAGATCAGAGCGGTCCCGAGGCCCAAGCGATAATAGGGCGGAATCTCTAGAGCCTGCTCAATATAGGGCAGAGGCGTGGAGACAAAAATCGTCAGCAAGGTCATGGCAATAGCGGTGACCGAAATGACGCTGGTCTCCTTTCGCGACAAGGTCGCCGCAGACACCGTGACCGGCGCTAGCATCAAGATCGCAAAGGGGTTGGTGATGCCGCCAGTGAGCAACAACAAGATCGTCAATTGGCACAAATCGAACAACAAGATCGCCATGGCTAAACGGCCACCGATCCAGGCCGACGAGCGGCCTTGTCGCAAGCGACGGCGAGACATGATCCACAAATTGACCAGCGCGGAGATCAAGACAACGCTCATCGCCAGACCCGCGGGCATCACAAAGCCCATGGCAATGCTGATGGCGATGGTCAGCGCTTGGCCCGCTATGGCGATCCAGCGAATAGCGACCAGCGTAAACAAGTTCAGTCGGGGTGACTGGCCTGCGTAGGGCGAGGACAAAGGCGTTGATACCACCCGCCGAACGGATGGACGCGCAGCGCGCCGGGCTTTGGCGCGCTCTGTGGCCTTGCGACGACGCGGGGACAGCTTGCGCGGTTTCGCTCCGTCGTCCGGTCGCTGTTCAGCTGCCGTGTTTTGCTCTTTGTCCGCCATTCCCTGTTTTAGCTCTCTTCTGCGTCTAGCGCAAAGCAGCCAGCCCCCTTACTGTTCCGCCTCGCGATTAGAGACTGCGGCCTCCTCGAAAGTGGCCATGCCTTGGTGGGTCGCCAGGGCGGCCTTAACCAGAGCCACCGCCAGGGTTGCGCCGCTGGCTTCGCCTAAGCGCATATCCAGTTGCAGCAAGGGGCGCTTCCCAATGGCTTCGCACAAACTTGCGTGTGCCTGCTCGGCTGATTGGTGGGCCACCATACAATGATCCAGGGCGCCCGGTTGGGCCTTTTCCAGCACGGCCGCTGCGGCTGTGCAAATGAAGCCATCCAGCAAAACCGGGACCTGCGCCATGCGCGCTGCCAAAATCGCCCCACAAATGGCCGCCAACTCACGCCCGCCAACGCGGCGCAGGATCTCCAGCGGGTCGCTCATGTCAGGCTTGTGCAGTTCAACCGAGCGCTGCACCACATCGGTCTTGCGCTGCAAGTCCGCGCCAGCGACGCCCGTGCCCGCGCCGGTCCAATCGGCCGCCGTGCCACCGAACAAGGCCAAAGCCAGCGCAGCGGCCGCGGTGGTATTGCCGATCCCCATTTCGCCCAAGCAAAGAATGTCGATCTCATCATCAACCGCCATCATGCCATAGGCCATGGCGTGCGCGCATTCCTCTTCGCTCATGGCGGGCTCCAAGCTGAAGTCCTTGGTCGGCTCATCCAGTTGCATTTCATAGACCCGCAAATCGGCATCGACCAAGGCGCAAAGCTGGTTGACCGCTGCGCCTTGGTTCAAGAAATTGGCCACCATCTGCTCTGTTACCGCCTGCGGAAAGGCCGAGACCCCCTGATCGCAAACGCCATGGTTGGCCGCAAACACGGCAACGCGCGGATGATCTGCACGGGGACTAGCGGTGCCTTGCCAACGCGCCATCCAATCCGTAATTTCTTCAAGGCGCCCCAACGAGCCACCGGGCTTGGTCAATTGCGCTTCGCGCTGGGCCACCAGGCTTGCTGCGTCCAAATCAGGCCCGGGCAAGTGGGCAAAGATCTTGCGAATATCATCAAAGCGGCTTGGGATTTGCTGCGCCATTGGGCTATAGATCCTTAAACTTTCAGCAGGTGCTTGTGCTGTTTTTGGGGCCAGATTCTTTGCCCCGCAATTGAAGAGGGGCTCTAAGTGCGCGTTTTTGTGGAGACTGTCAAAGACTTGCCAGCCGACGTTCTGCGCTGTCTTCTTTTTTTAACGCGCCTGCCGCTGCCCAGTTTGGCCTACAAGCCCTTTTCTGATCTGATCGCGGCACTGCCAATCGCTAGCCTGCTGTTGGCGCTTGGCATGTGGGGACTGGCGCAAGGGCTTTGGTGGATCTGGGGGCCAGTGCCCGCGATCGCTGCAGGCCTGGTATTGGCAGCTCAGACCTTGCTCACTGGCGCGCTGCACGATGATGCTCTGGCGGACACGGCCGATGGCTTGGGCGGCGGGCAGACCAAGGACCACAAACTGACCATCATGCGGGACTCGCGGGTCGGCTCCTACGGTCTGGTTGCCACCGTTCTATCATTCGGACTGCGCTGGGCTGCCTGGAGCCAGGCCCTGCCGAGCTTGGGGCTTTTCGTCAGCCTTTGGCTGCTGTCGCGTTGGGCATGCCTACCGTCCATGGCTTGGCAGACCGCCGCGCGCGTTGGCTCCGCTGCAAAGGATGCAACACCGGGAGGGGTACCAAGCCAAGACGGGCAGGCCGCGCAAGCAGGACAGGGCTCAAAGCGCTTGGTCATAGCGACAGGCCTGGTCGTGGCGCTGATCGTCAGCCTAACCACCTCCCCGCTGGTACTGCTCGCTTTGGCACCAGCAGCGGGCCTGGCCTGGCTGGCTCAGCGTCAGCTGGGCGGAGTGACCGGCGATATTTACGGCGCCCAGATCATGTTGACCGAAATCGCGGTCCTGCTGGTTTGGGCCGCTTGGCAGGCCGCCTAGGTCCTGGAAATTGAATATGGGCAAGCTCTATCTCATCCGCCACGCAGCTTCAAACGTACCGGAAGGACAGCTTGCAGGGCGTAGCGACGTTGACGCCCGCCTGCCTGCCCTCGGCCTTCGTCAAGGTCTGGCGGCGCGTTTGCCACACGAGGCAGAGGTTTGGTGCTCGCCGGCAAAGCGATGCCAACAGACCGCAGCCGCGCTGGAATTAACGCCACAGCACCTAATCCAAGCGTTTTGGGAGCAGGACTTTGGCGATTGGGAAGGACAAACCTGGCAAGCGATCGGCCAGCAACCCGACTATTGGGCCGATCCCATCAATCAAGCCCCGCCTGGCGGCGAGTCCTTCGCCGAGCTTAGCCAACGCGTCACGACCCAACTGCCCAAGCTAAGGGCGGCACTGCGTGAGGGCGACTTGGTGGTGCTGCTGCATGCGGGCCCCATTCGCGCCCTGGTTGCAGCTTGCCTTGGCCTATCGCTTGAAAGGGCCTTGGGACTAGGCGTTGATCCCTTCAGCCTAACCGTTCTGCAAGCCTTTGAATCCGACCATGAAAACTCCAGGTTTTCCTGGAACCTAGAACGCCTCAATGAGCGCAGCACAGCGCCCGTAGTCTAACCCACAAAATTCCCCCGACGTGCGACCGAGAGCGGGCTTGATAATGCAAAAAGAATCTTTACTGCTTTCACAACGCGGCGGGTATTTCCGGGCTTAGCGCTCGCGATTTAGCGCCAAACTGCTAGCATGCGCGACATGGCGCTCGCTACGGTCTAAGCAAGGATGCTTGCAGCTTGGTACTGTCTTCGCCCGCACATTCGGCTAGCGACACGGCTAGCACCTAAAGAGAAAACTGGGAGGTCTCATGTCTGAAGACATCAAAGTCAGCGTCCCCGACATCTGGCAGCAAAACGCCTGGGTCAATGCTGACAAGTACAAAACCATGTATCAGCAGTCGGTCGAAGACAACGAGGCCTTTTGGGCCGAACACGGCAAGCGTATCGACTGGTTCACGCCTTACACCAAGGTCAAGAACGTCTGCTATGACATGCCCAACGTATCCATCAAGTGGTACGAAGACGGCGTTACCAACGTGTCTTATAACTGTATCGACCGCCACTTGGAAAAGCGCGGCGATCAGACCGCCATTATCTTTGAAGGCGACGATCCCAGCGTTGACGACAAGATCACCTACAAGCAGCTGCATGAAGAAGTCTGTAAGCTGGCCAACGGCTTGAAGGCACAAGGCGTCAAGAAGGGTGATCGCGTTACCATCTATATGCCGATGATCCCGCAGGCGGCCTATGCCATGCTAGCCTGTGCGCGTATCGGTGCGGTGCATTCGATCGTCTTTGGTGGCTTCTCACCTGAAGCCCTGGCGGGCCGTATCACCGACTGTGAGAGCGATTTCATCATCACCGCCGACGAAGGCAAGCGCGGCGGGCGTACCGTTCCGCTGAAAGCCAACACGGACCGCGCTATTGAGCTGTCGGGCGATCAAATCAAGCGCTGTATCGTGGTTCAGCACACCGGCGCCGAAGCCAACATGGTCGCAGGCCGGGATATTTACTATCACGACCTGACCGCCGCTCAGCCAAGCGACTGTGCACCCGAGCCGATGAACGCCGAAGACCCGCTGTTCATTCTCTACACCTCAGGATCAACTGGTAAGCCCAAGGGCGTTCTGCACACAACCGGCGGCTACTTGGTCTATGCTTCTATGACCCACCAATACGTGTTCGACTACCACGAAGGCGATATCTATTGGTGTACGGCTGACGTGGGCTGGGTGACGGGCCACTCTTACATCGTCTATGGCCCGCTGTGTAACGGCGCCACGACGCTGATGTTTGAGGGCGTGCCGACCTATCCTGATTCAGGCCGCTTTTGGGACGTATGCGAAAAGCACAAGGTCAACACCTTCTATACCGCCCCGACCGCCATTCGCGCCCTGATGCGTGACGGTGAAGAGCCGGTCAACAAGCGCGATCTGTCCAGCCTGCGCCTGTTGGGTTCGGTGGGCGAGCCCATCAACCCCGAGGCTTGGAATTGGTATCACCGCGTTGTCGGCAAGGAAAAGTGCCCCATTGTCGATACTTGGTGGCAGACCGAGACCGGCGGCATCCTGATCACGCCGCTGCCGGGCGCGACCGACCTGAAGCCTGGCTCTGCTTGCCAACCCTTCTTTGGCATTCAGCCCGTGCTGGTGGACAGCAACAACCTGGTCATCAACTGGGACGGCCAGGAGATCGAAGGCGCGCTGTGTATCGCGGATTCATGGCCCGGCCAAATGCGCTCGGTCTACGGCGACCACGAGCGTTTCATGAAGACCTACTTCTATGACTACCCTGGCCGCTATTTCTCAGGCGATGGCGCGCGCCAAGACGCCGATGGTTATTGGTGGATCACCGGACGCATGGACGATGTGATCAACGTATCCGGCCACCGCATGGGCACGGCCGAAGTCGAGAGCGCTCTGGTTGCGCACGACAAGGTCTCAGAGGCGGCTGTTGTCGGCTATCCGCACGACATCAAGGGTCAGGGCATCTATGCCTACGTGACCTTGATGGCGGGCGAGGAGCCCTCCGACGAGCTGCGTGCCGAGCTGGTCAAGTGGGTGCGTAAGGAAATCGGCCCCATCGCTTCACCGGATTTGATCCAGTGGGCGCCCAACCTGCCCAAGACGCGCTCGGGCAAAATCATGCGCCGGATTTTGCGCAAGATCGCGGCCAACGACTACGGCGAGCTGGGCGACACCTCGACCCTGGCGGAACCCGCTGTGGTCAACGAGCTGATCGACAACCGCATGAACCGCGGCTAAGGCTGCTAGCAGCATCGCGGCGAGAATGAACAAGGGGCTCTGTCTTGGCGACAGGGCCCCTTTTTTTGCGGGCGCCGGAGTAATTATGGCACAACGATCAGTAAAATCCTCTAATCCTAGGCGCAGGCTTTGAGCGTTTCGCGCGGCTTTTTTCCTGGTTCTCTTTCTCGGATTGGCTTGCTGGCAAGGCAATTGGGATAGAAAACCGGAGACGTGATGACGTTTCGTGGGCGCCATCCGCGCCGCCACTGATTTCTGCAGACCAAACCTTCAAAGATGCTTTTCCACCGCCAGTGCTTGACGCCACGACAGCGACGTCGAAATCGACATCCCGGATTTGTCGCCAAGTACAGCCCGCGTTTCCATCCTCAAAGATATCTTTTTGCATGGGGGAAACGGGCGGGTTAACGACAACGCCAGATTCGGCGAACTCAGTTTGCAGCTCCTGCGAAGCCGTTGCTATGTCTTTGATACTATTCTTGACGAAGTCTTTAAGATCCAAGTGAAAATTCCCTCTTATGCAACGCTAGTTGGGGTAACGCTGGTTACGGATACTTCTTTATGCAATATCTACAATAAATACATCAAGGTTCGCGCAATAATCAAATGGCTTGAGCAGGCCGCTCGCTCGCGTCCCGCCAGGAGGGCAGCCAGCGCGCTTGGAGCGACTGCGACGCGCGCCCGCCCTTCCGGGCCTGGCGGGCGCGGCCCATCATCCCGCACATATCGTTTCGCTGCAAAGCCACCTTCGCCCCTTCTGGGCTCGGGTTTTGCGCTCGTTTTCCAAACGAAGGCGGGCTGATGAGCAGCCTCCATAATGAACTCACTTGAGCGACTAGCAAGCCAGGCCCGCAACTCAGTTTCCAGCCCAGCCACCGGCGCTACTTGCGCGCTTCTTTCTCATCGAACAGCGCCAGAAGCTCACCCATCATGGTCGAGCCCAATTGCTCGGGCTGGGTGATGGTCACCGCGCGCTTATAGTAGCGCGTCACATCGTGGCCGATACCAATCGCGATCAGCTCAACCTTGCTGCGGTTTTCAATGAAGTCGATCTGTTCACGCAGGTGGCGCTCCAGATAGGCCGCATGGTTGTTGGACAGCGTGGTCTCATCGACCGGCGCGCCGTCCGAAATCACCATCAAAATCTTGCGGTGCTCGGGGCGGACCGAGATGCGATCATAAGCCCAAGCCAGCGCCTCGCCGTCGATGTTCTCTTTCAAGATGCCTTCGCGCAGCATGAGGCCCAGGTTCTTGCGAGCCCGGCGCCAAGGCGCATCGGCAGCCTTATAGATTATGTGGCGCAGGTCGTTCAGACGACCCGGATTGCGCGGCTTACCCGCTTCGATCCAAGCATCGCGCGACGAGCCGCCCTTCCACATGCGCGTGGTAAAGCCCAAAATCTCGGTCTTAACCGCGCAACGTTCCAGTGTGCGAGCCAAGATATCAGCACAGGCCGCGGCGGTCGAAATCGGCCGCCCGCGCATAGAACCCGAATTGTCGATCAACAGCGTCACTACGGTGTGGCGGAATTCGGTCTCGCTTTCCTGCTTGAACGATA
>JAUIHE010000100.1 GCA_030432195.1 Alphaproteobacteria bacterium | reverse complement strand
AGAGTGTAGCAGTTCAGAATTTGTGGTCCAGCCGCAACTCTTCTGCGGTCGTATATGTCCCATCATGGAGTGTAGCAGTTCAGAATTTGTGGTCCAGCCGCAACCTAACGAGATGTTTCCTTTGTTTGAACTAGAGTGTAGCAGTTCAGAATTTGTGGTCCAGCCGCAACTGGCCAATACCGGCTGCCAGCTTTTGGACGAGTGTAGCAGTTCAGAATTTGTGGTCCAGCCGCAACCGCGAAGGCAGCTTATGTGGGTCCGTCAGCAGTGTAGCAGTTCAGAATTTGTGGTCCAGCCGCAACGCGCGCCCGCGCAACACCGACTTCGGTTCCAGTGTAGCAGTTCAGAATTTGTGGTCCAGCCGCAACCTTGTGAACGGCGCAAGCCAGACTGGCAGCAGTGTAGCAGTTCAGAATTTGTGGTCCAGCCGCAACGCTTCTAGGGCTGCCTTGTGTTTTTCTGCGTAGTGTAGCAGTTCAGAATTTGTGGTCCAGCCGCAAGGCCTAGGCCGCCAAAGGCAGCCCTAGGCGCTCGCCGAATGCCGCGACTTGGGCGCGCACCTGCGCCAAGGTCAGACCGTGTTCTTCGCGCAAATAGGCATAGCTGCCGCAGCGTTCGGAGTAGCGGTCGGCAATGCCAACGCGCTTGATCGGCAGGGGCGCGGCCTCGCTCAGGGCCTCACAGACCGCCGAGCCCATGCCGCCATAGACGGAATGTTCCTCCAGCGTCACGATCGCCCGATGCCGTTGGGCCAGAGCCGCCAAGGCCGCGCTCGGCAATGGCTTGATCAGTGGAAGGCTGTAGGCGGCCATGCTCGCCGGGAACTCGGCGGCCAAATCGCGCGCCAGAGCCACCATAGAGCCGGTCGCCACTAGGGCCAGCGGCTGGTCGGATGCGCCCGCCAGTGGGCACAGGCCGGCGGAATCCTGGCCCATAGGCTGGCCGTGGACCGCGCCAACATCGGCCTTGCCGATGCGAATATAACTGGGGCGCTGACCGGCGTATGCGCGCTCCAGAGCCCAAGCCATTTCAACATCATCGCAGGGTGAATAGACATCCAGCCCGGCAATGGCGCGGCTACAGGCCATGTCTTCTGCGCACTGGTGGCTGGTGCCAAGCGTTGAATAGACGAAACCGGCGCCGTCCCCAAACAACACCACGGGCAGGCCGTCGTGGGCTATGTCCAGCTTGATTTGCTCGACAACGCGGGTCGGGATGAAGGCGGCCAGGCCATAGACAAACGGGCGAAACCCGCCACGCGCAAGGCCCGCAGCCACGCCGACCATGTTCTGTTCGGCCACACCGCAATTCAGGTACTGATTGGGGCATTCGCGGCGCAGCGCGTCAAACAGCGCATAGCCGTGATCGCCGGTCAGCAGGATGAAGCGTTCGTCCTTTTTGGCCAGATCGACCAGGAATTTTGAGAAGACCTCCCGCATGTCTCAGACCTCCAGCTCGTGGTTGGCCTGGGCAAAGGTCTCGTCGGTCAGCCGCGAATAGTGCCAGGCGTTGTTGTTATCCATGAAGCTGACGCCCTTGCCCTTGACGGTCTTGGCGATCAGAGCCTTGGGGCGCGGGTCTTGGCCCTGGCAAAACTGGGTCAAGACCCTATGCAGCGCGGCCTCGTCGTGGCCATCGACGACAGCGGTTTCAAAGCCAAAGCTGGCAAATTTGGCGTCCATGGCGCCCAGGTCCATGATATCCGAGGTGGAGCCCATGGCTTGCAGGCCGTTTTCGTCGATAATGGTGATAAAGTTGCGCAGTTTGTGTTGAGCCGCCAGAAGGGCGCCCTCCCAGATGGGGCCCTCGTTGCTCTCGCCATCACCAACGATGCAAAAGGTTCGCTGCCCACTGCCGCGCCGTTTGGCGGCCAGGGCTAGGCCGAGCGCGACGCTGAAGCCGTGGCCCAGCGAGCCCGATGTCACCTCCAGCCCCGGAATGCGCGAGTCCGATAGGCCCATCAGTGCGCTGCCGTCGGAAAAATAGCCCGCAATGTGGCCGTCATCTAGCCATCCGCGTTCCAGCATGCAAGCATACTGAGCCATGACGCCGTGGCCTTTGCTGAGCGCTAGGTAGTCGCGCTCAGGGTGCTCCGGATCATTGCCGGGATAACGCAGAAAATCGCGGTGCAGCACGGCCAAAATCTCGACCAGGGAAAAGCTGCAACCGATATGAACCGCATTGCCCGCCTTGGCCATAGCCAGGATGTGGCGGCGCAGTTGCTTTTGGTCGAAAGTGCCCGCGAAGTAGTTGGCTTGGTCCGAGCTCACGAAGGTTCCTCCGGGGTATCGCTTGGAAAGTTGATGCGTTCTTTTTCGATAACCAATGGCTTTTTGCGCACCTGGCTGTGGACTGCAGATAGGTATTCGCCCAAGACGCCCATAAAGAAGAGCTGCACGCCGCCCAAAAAGAAAATGGCGACGATGATCGTGATGGTACCCGGCGGGGCTAGTGAGCCCGCCGAGAGCAATTGAGCGACTACGCTGTAGAGTGCGAACAAGACGCTTAGGATGCTGACGGTCATGCCGCTAAAAATCGCCAAGCGCATCGGCACGTTGGTAAAGGAAATCAGACCGTTCACCGCTTGGTCGAACAAGCGATAGGCATTGCCCGAGGAGATGCCACGCTGGCGGGGCTTCATGTCATAGGTGATGCCGGTCGCCTCAAAGCCGCAGTTGGCGATGATGCCGCGCATATAGGGGTAGTAGTCCTCGTGCTGAAGCACGGCCTTCAACACCTGCCGGTCGATCAGTTGGAACTCGCCCGCACCTTGCGGGACGTGAAAGTTGGTCATGCCCGAGACCAGCTTATAGAAAATGGCGCGGCACTGGCGCAGCAGCCAGCTCTCCTTGCGGTTGGCACGCACGCCATAGACGACCTTGGCGCCTTGTTCCCACTTTTCGACCATTTGCGGAATGATCTCCACTGGGTCTTGCAGGTCAGCGGCCAACATGACGATCGTCGCATCGCCACTGGCGTTGCGGTTGCCGTTGAACAGGTTGTGGAAGGGGCCAAAGTTGCGCGAGTTCAGTACGACCTTGACCCGCTTGTCTTCATCCGCCAGCTGGCGAAGGATGGCCTCGCTGTCGTCCAAGGATGCGTTGTCGCAGAAAATGTGCTCGTAGTCATAGCCCGGCAGCGCGCTGGCAAAGGTATCGCGCACGGCTTCATAGCACAGGCGGATGTTGGCCTCCTCATTATAACAAGGGGTCACAATCGAAATGGTTTTGGTCATGCTGTTCAACCTGGGCCTGCTCTGCGTCGCTGGTGCCGCGACTGGGCGCGGGCGTTGCGCTCCAATCTATGCAGCGCTCGCCGGACTAGGTACATGGGAGAGCGCCATGGGTCAATTAGCGCTTGGTCGCTTTGGGCGCCGCATTTGCACAGCCAAATCGCGGAAATGGGCCAAAGCGGACGGGCAAGCGATTCGTCGAACGAAGGGGCTCTGCGGCTTGAAAGGGGCGAGGGCCGCCCGGCGCGGCTGTAGCACTTCAGGGTTGCAGAAAGACAAGAACAAGCTTACCGGTCAATTAGTGCGTAATATCAATAACCTAGAGGGCGGCGAGAGGCATGCCTTGACTTATGCGGCCATTCGGCTTGCCGCTAGGTCTTGTGTCCGGCGGGCTTGGCCTTCAATAAGGGACGCAAACGCAAGACCTGTCGATCGAGATCAAGAATGAAACGACCCGAAGTACTGGACGCGGCGCGCGCCTTCTATCGCGAGCAACGCAAGCCCGAATTCAAGTGGGGGCAGTCCTATATCCCGCCGTCTGGCAAGGTGCTGGATGAGGAAGACCTGGTCAATATGGTGGATGCCTCGTTGGACATGTGGCTCACCACCGGGCGCTACGGGCACGAGTTCGAAGAAAAATTTGCTGCGTTCTTTGGTGCTAAGTTTGCGTCGCTGACGGTCTCGGGTTCGGCGGCCAATCTGCTGGCCTTCTCGCTATTTACCAGCCCCAAAATGGGCGATGAACGCATCTTGCCCGGCAGCGAAGTCATCACGGTTGCTGCGGGCTTCCCGACGACGGTTGCGCCCATTGTGCAAAATGGCTGCGTGCCGGTCTTCGTCGATGTGGATCTTACCACGCATAACGTGCTGGTGGATCGGATAGAGAGCGCGATCACCGACAAGACGCGGGCGATTATGATCGCGCACGCGCTGGGCAATCCCTTCGATGTCATCGCCGTCAAGCAGATCTGCGAGCGCCATAATTTGCACCTGATCGAAGATTGCTGTGATGCGCTGGGCGCCACCATCAACGGCCAATTGGTAGGCTCGTTTGGCACGGTCTCGACTTGTAGCTTCTACCCCGCGCACCACATCACCATGGGCGAGGGTGGGGCGGTCATGTGCCATCGCCTCAAGCATCAGCGGATTATCAACAGCTTCCGCGATTGGGGGCGTGATTGTTATTGCGATCCGGGTGTTGACAACACCTGCGGCAACCGTTTCGGTTGGACCCTGGGCAGCCTGCCCGAAGGCTATGACCACAAATACACCTATAGCCATCTGGGCTATAATCTGAAGGTCAGCGATATGCAAGCCGCGGTTGGTGTCAGCCAACTGAAGAAAGCCAACGCCTTTATCGAAAAGCGCCGCCGCAATTTTGACATGCTGCACAGCAAGCTGGTCGCCGCCGGGCTTGATGAGCATTTCATTTTGCCCGAAGCAACGCCAGGTTCTAACCCAAGCTGGTTCGGCTTCTTGCTGACCATCAAGGACGGGCAGCGCCTGTCGCGCCGCCGCTTGACCGAGATGTTGGAAAATAAGCGCGTCGGCAGCCGCTTGTTGTTCGGCGGCAACCTAACCCGACAAGTGGCGTTTGAAGGTGTCAACTATCGCGTTCATGGTGATTTGACCAACACCGATAAGGTCATGAACGACAGTTTCTGGCTAGGTGTCTGGCCGGGCCTGGAGGAGCCGCACTTCGACTACATGACCGCCATGTTGAAAGAAAGCGTCCAGGAGCTTGCATCATGAAAGCGGTCATCTTAGCGGGCGGGCTTGGCACACGGTTGGCTGAAGAGACCCACCTGATCCCCAAGCCCATGGTTGAGATCGGCGGGCGCCCGATCTTGTGGCACGTGATGAAGATCTACGCTGAACATGGCATCAAAGATTTCATCATCTGTGCGGGCTATAAGTCCGAGGTTATCAAGAACTATTTCCTGAACTACCGCGCTTTGACCAGCGATCTTAGGGTCGATCTGGGCAGCGGGTCGCTGGAGATCTTCAACAATCGCAGCGAAGATTGGCGGGTTATGATCGTTGATTCGGGCGCGGACACCATGACCGGCGGGCGCTTGTTGCACGTCGCCAAGTACCTGGATGCGGGCGAAGATTTCTGTTTCACCTATGGCGATGGCGTCGGCGACGTCAACATTCGTGACCTAGTGGCCTTCCACCGCGCGCATGGCTCTGAGGCGACCATGACGGCAGCCCTGCCGCCGGGCCGCTTTGGCAATATCAACTTGAGCGGCAACCAGGTGACGTCTTTCCGCGAAAAGCACGCCGAAGATACCGGCCATGTCAACGCGGGCTTTTTTGTGCTCAAGCCTTCGGTGGTGTCGCGCATTGAAGGGCCTGCTACGATTTGGGAACGCGAACCGCTGGAAAGCCTGGCGGGCGACGGCCAGCTCAAGGCCTATTTGCATAATGGTTTTTGGCAACCTATGGATACACTGCGCGACAAGCAATTGCTTGAGGGGCTTGTCGCCGAGGATCAGGCGCCTTGGATGACCTGGCGCTAGCGCTGGCATAACCGACCTTGTGAGAAGCACGGAAACGTCATGACACCCAATCCTGATTTCTGGAACGGCAAGAAGGTTCTGATAACGGGCCACACCGGTTTCAAAGGAGCATGGCTGTCGCTGTGGCTGATGGTCATGGGCGCCAAGGTCAAAGGCTATGCGCTGGAGCCCGAGAGCGAGCGCGACCTATTTTGCGCTCTGGGTTTGGACCATTCGATGGATTCCGTCTTCGCGCCGGTCGAAGACGCCGAGCGGTTGGCGCAGGAAATCAAAGATTTTGCCCCGGACCTGATTTTTCACATGGCCGCGCAATCCTTGGTGCGCCCTTCTTATTCCGATCCCTTGGGAACGTTGACCACCAACGTCATGGGAACGGCCCATGTCCTGAATGCTCTGCGTGAATTGGATCAAGGCGGGGTGGCGATCGTCGTGACCAGCGACAAGTGCTATGAGAACGCTGAGACCGGCAGCCACTTTAAAGAAGACGATCCCATGGGAGGGTCGGACCCCTACAGCATGTCGAAAGGCGCCGCAGAGCTGGTGGTGCGTTCGTTCCGCAAGAGCTATTTCTTGGACGCACCCTGGCGGGTGGTCTCGGTGCGCTCGGGCAATGTGTTTGGCGGTGGAGATTGGGCGGCCGATCGCATTATTCCTGATTATTTTCGCGCGCTGGGAGCGGGCGAGCCCTTGGTGATGCGCCGGCCCGGTGCCGTAAGGCCCTGGCTCTATGTGCTGGATACGCTGACGGGATATCTCATGCTGGCCGAGCGCTGTTTTCAACAACAGGCAGACGGTGAGCGCTTCGACGAAGGGTGGAACTTCGGTCCCGATGCGTCAGCCATTAAGACAGTGAGCGAGTTGATTGCGGCCTTTGATGGGCAGTTGTCGCCAGCGCCGCAGGTGATTATTCGCAGTGAAGATACACTGAAAGAAGCCCACTTTTTGGCCTTGGATAGCCAGAAGGCGCGCACGCGCCTGGGCTGGCGGCCGCGTCTCAGTTTTGAAGAAGCAGCGGGAGCGACGGCGCGCTGGTATCAAGCCTACCTCCATGGCGCACCCATGTTAGAGACTTCGCGCCAACACCTTGCCGAATACAGCGCCCTACCTCTGGTGCCAGGTCCGCAGGACGGTGCTTCGTGAGCGCGACGCTAAGTGGTGCGTTGGAGGCGGGGTGGCAGGCCGACGTTGCGCAAATCCTCTCTGCACCTCTGCCTTGGCAGCGCTTGGCGGGCCACCATATCGTGGTCACCGGTGCGTCGGGCTTCGTAGGCGGTTACGCGACCCGAGTGCTGCTGGCTTTGAATGATAGTGGCATGATGGACCAGCCCCTGCAGGTGACGGCGCTGGTCCGCCGCCGTGACCGCCTCATGGAGGCTTTGGGTCCGGCTTCGAGCGACCCGCAACTTCGTATTTTGGAGTGGGACTTGGGGCGCTTTGAACGGCCACCGATCAAAGGCGCGACGGGCGTGATCCACGCTGCCAGCCCTGCCAGTCCCATTCACTGTGAGAAAGACCCGGTTGGAACACTGGCACCCAACACGCTTGGGACCATTGCGTTGTTGGAGCTGCTGCGCGAGGCACACGATCCCCTGGGTCTGCTCTACGTCAGCAGCTCAGAAGTCTATGGGGCGGAGGCGTTGGCCAATCCGCTGCATGAAGAGACCTTTGGCACCATCGACCCTATGGTTCCGCGCAATTTCTATGCCGAGGCCAAGCGGGCGGGGGAGGCCACTTGCGCGGCCTACAGCATGCAACACGGGCTGCCGACCTATATCGCGCGCCTGTTCCATACCTATGGGCTTGGGCTGCGGGCGAACGACGGGCGGGTCTTTGCCGACTTTCTATTCAACGCTCTGCGCCGCGAGCCCATTGTGATGAAAAGCAAGGGCGAGGCCGTGCGCGCCTTTTGCCACGGCGTTGATGCAGTGACGGGCTTGTTCACCATCATGCTGAAGGGCAAGACGGCTTGCCCCTACAACGTTGCCAACCCGGGGCAAGCCCTGTCGGTGCGCGATTTGGCGGCGCTGATTGCAGCGTTGTCCGGCGTGGAAATGCAAGCGCCCGCCCTGGACGCAAGCCCACCTGAGGGCGGCGGCACACCAGCGGCCCGTAGCACAGTTCTACCTGATACCAGCAGGCTCCAGAGCCTAGGCTGGACCCCCAAAATCACCGCAAAAGACGGCTTTGAGCGATTATTAACGGCGATGTCATGAGCATTCAAAAACTAAAACAGCAGTTCTCAAACGGCGACCTTACCAAGGCCGATTTCATCCAAGCGTGCTATGAGGTCCATGACAGCTTGTTCGACTACAGCGACCTGATGAAACAGGGCGAGGTCGAGGCGGTCTCGATCACGGGCGAGGGCGTTGTCTTCACCTTACGTCCCTTTGGCCTCAAACTGGCCGCGCCGCGCTTTGAGGCACGGACCACGCCGATTGAAGCGATGAACTTTGACCGCTATGAGCCCGAAGCGTTGCCGGTCTTTGATGTCTTGGTCGATCATGCCTCAACCGTTTTGGATGTGGGCGGCAACATAGGCTATTTTTCCGTGCGTTCAGCGGTGCGCAAGCCCGAGCTGGTCTTGCACGCCTTTGAGCCCATGCCAACAAGCTATGAATTCCTAACCAGGAACGTTGCGCTGAACGGTCTGCAGGACCGTATTACGTGTCACAACTTCGGCCTTGCAGATCAAAACGGCGACGTGACGTTCTATATTGCCCCCTACAATGGCGTGAACGCTTCTTTGCAGAACGTGGCCGATGCCGAGGACTCGATACAGCACGTCGGCCAGATCCAGCGCATGGATGATTGGTGTGCAGCGACTGGGATCGCGCCTGATCTTTTGAAATGCGATGTTGAAGGCGCCGAGCTTCTGGTCTTTCGCGGTGCCGAGCAGACCCTGGCGACGCAAACCCCGATGATCTTTACCGAAATGCTGCGCAAGTGGGCGAAAGCATTTGGCTATCATCCCAACGATATGATCGCCTACCTGGCCGGTTTTGGCTATCGCTGCTATGGCCTCAGTCTGGCAGACGATGGGCAAGCGCCAGAGAACGTTCTGCGCTTGATCGGCAACGTTACCGAAGCGACAGAAGAGACAAACTATGTCTTCTTGCACGCAGAAAAACACGCCGCGGTACTGGCTGATTTGAGCCAACGCATGCGCGTTCTGCCTGCATGACGCTGCAACAACTCATCGGCTATGTCCGCTTTTTATTGGCCGGTGGCATAAACACTTTGTTCGGCTTTGCGCTCTACAGCGCACTGGTCTTGGCTTGGGGCCGCCCAGAGCTGTCGCTGGCCCTTGCCTCGCTGGCGGGCGTTGCCTTCAATTTCTATAGCTACAAGAAAATCGGATTTGGCCACAAGGGTACCAACCGCTATGTCAGCTTCGTGTTGGTCTATGCGGTGGTTTTTGCGCTGAATTTGGCGCTATTGACCTTGTTAAAAGGGCAAGTTGCGCCTCTGGTGGCGGACATGTGGGGGCAAAGACCGGCTTATATCCTTGCCCAGTTTTGCGCTTTGATGTTGGTGGTCCCGGTTTCTTATGTGCTGATGAAGCGCTTTGTCTATCCCAGCGCGGCCTAGAGCAAGCCGCGAATGAGTTGCAATACGAATGAGCATGGACTTGCGTTAGAAATCAGTCAGCTAGAGCGGAAGGGCTGTTGCAGGGCCAGCGCCCGACGCTCTAGGCGCTAGAGCAACCAAGCCGTCGTTAGCGGGCCGGTCGCGGACGATAAAAGACCACCGGTTGCTTTTTGTACAAATTTTCGCTGCGGCCAACCACGTTATAGTCATCGGGAAAGACCAACCCAAGCGGGGCTAGGCGTGCATTCAGCACCTCTGGACTAAGATGTGCGCTGTTGTCTTGGGCCTTGGGCGCGGCAACGATATAGGCTTGCGCTACTGCGTGGTCGCTCATTTTTTCCAAGGTGTAAGCAAGAAAAGCGTCGCTGCCGGGGTAGCCGCTGGCGATCCAGCTGGTCGCGGGTGGCCGTAGCCCCAGATACAGGGCAAACCCAGGCGCGCGGCCCGTCATATCAATCAGGCTGGGGCGTTGGTCTAGCGGAATGCTGCCAAGCTCGCGTTGCAGATCCGAAAGCGTCTCGTAGGACTGCGCCAAACGCGGGGGCAGACGCAGCGCGCCCAGCTCGGGGCCAAAATCGACACGAACGCTGGCTTGGCTTAAAGGAGCACCAAGGCGATAGGGGCGTTCTTCGTGGCGCTCCAGTGTTGGCAGCGTATAGAGCAGGACAAGTGCCAGTAGGGCCGCGACGCTGGCAAATCGCCTCTCGGCAGGTAAAAGTGGGATCAAAGCTGCCGTGGCAATTAGGGAAAAGCTGATGTAGCGATGGTGTGCTCCATACCAGCCGTTTGTTGACATAAAGAGCAGGAAGGCAAATCCGCCCAGTGCCGGCAGCAGCCACAACAAGAAGACCGCGCGCTGCCCAGCGGGAAGCATGCTGAGATGAGCGGCCCAAAAGGCGAGCAAACACAGATAAGCAAAGGCATAGATGCGCGGGGTATCCTCGACACCAAGCTGCAACAAGCTGAGCGAGAGCAGCGCAAGCAAGCCGATCTGAGCCAAATTGACTCTTGTTTTGCCGAGCCAGTGGCCAAGACGAGCATGGAAAACCACACTCAGCAAGAGCCCCAGGCTAGGCAGAGCAACCAAGGGGGCTTTGCCCACAAAGATAAGGGGGGCGGAGGCGAGTTTGTCACCAAAGTGCAAAAGCTTTTGTCCTTCGGTCCCCAGGTTTGCCTTTTGCGCACCCAAAAGCTTGAGGCCGGTGTAGCCGTCGCTCATGTGCTCTGCCAGCGCGGTCGGCGAGACAACCCGAGCGAGTAAGGCCAAGAACAGCAAACAGCCCAGCCCAAACCCAAGCACAAGTATTGCTAAGTCTTTGGCAGGCCAGTGCTTTCGCTCGATCAAAAGGAACAAAACCAAGAATACCAAGGCGCAGGCAAGCGCGGTTTGCGGTTTGACCAGCCCCATGCCGAAGAAAGCAAACCCCAGGACAGCCGCGGTGGTCAGGGCCCGCCAGTCAGCCAGCTTGGGCGGGCGGGCCAGTCCGCTTCGTGCCAATCTGAAAATGCAGGCCAGTATGGCCGCAAAAAACAAATAGGATGCGGAATTATAGGAGAAATCCACTAAGTGGTTCTCGAAAAAGATTGCGCTTGTGGGGGCTAGAGCCAGGCCCAATGCAAGAAGAAACCGTCGGCTTGGCGGCGTCGCGGAGCGATGTGCTGCGCTGGTGAGTATCCAAGCGCTCGCCCACAGCGTTATGAGGAAGTGCAGACTGATGTTGACAATGCGGCCGGTTTCGATGTGGCTGATGCCAACCAGCGCTTGCCATATGACCCCGAACTGACGCAGCTCTATCGCGATTTGGGAACCGTAGAGATTGTTGAGCAGATAGAAACTGGAATCGGAAAGCTCTATGCCTTGGTCCGCACGGAATAAGAGATAGCCATAGGCCGCGGCGGCCCACAAGCCAGCTGCTGCCACGATGCTCCAAGGCCAAAGCTTGTAAAATGACGGGTGGCGAGGCTGCATGTCAGGGCGGGCCTTTCGAGGAATAAAACGGGCGCGCGCTGGGCGCGAGCGGGTGGCCCGGGCGTCACGGCAGCGCATGCTAGGCAGCAAGGCCTGTCTTGTCGAGTCCTGAGCCAAAGCACGTATCGCGAGGCCCACCCCAGCCATAAACAGAGGCATTTTGTGGTATAGCCTTGAATCAATGGGCAGAGGGCCAATTGTTATTCGTATAGGGTGCGCGCGTTGGCCTAGTAGCCGACGAGCGGCGGGGGTAATCTATCGTCGGCTCGGGCTAGCCTAGATCCTGGCCAGGAGCCATGTCACTGTCTAGTGCCGCCCCACAGCCCGTGCGGCCTGCTCGGTCGTTGATTGGGGAGC
>JAUIHE010000099.1 GCA_030432195.1 Alphaproteobacteria bacterium | reverse complement strand
TTCTGTGAGTCAATCTTTTTTATGTCGGATTACCTGCCTAGGTTGCAGCTCAGCCGCTTAATTATGGATTCTTCCCCCCATGCGCCTCGCTTACGCTCTTGCCATCACTTTGATTACCGCCCTTGTCGCGCTCGCTGCCCTAGCGCAGAGCGATGATGAGCAGTCCAATATCCCACAGATCACCTTTGATCGTGATGTGGTCTACGTGAAGACCGAAAACGAAAGCCACTGGTTTACCGTTGAAGTCGCCAACACGCCAAAGCGCCGCCAGCGTGGCCTGATGTATCGGCGCACTATGCCGAACGATGCCGGTATGATTTTTTACTTCGCGGACGAAGCACCGCGTCATTTTTGGATGAAAAACACCTTCATTCCGCTTGATATCATCTATCTTGATGCAACCGGCCAGATCGTTCACATCGTAGCAGATGCCGTGCCCGAAGATGAGACCCCGCTGCCGTCGATTCTGCCCGCAAAATACGTGCTTGAGCTGAATGCAGGACAAGCCGCCGAACGCGGTATTGAAATTGGCGATCAGCTTTGCCACCCGGTCAAGAAGATCAGCGAGCGCTGCGACAGCTAGTGCGTCGGGCGCTGGCCTTGCAACAGCCCTTCCGCTCTAGCTGACTGATTTCTAACGCAAGTCCATGCTCATTCGTAGTGCCACTCATTCGCGGCTTGCTCTAGTCAAAGCTAGGCAGCGGCACTGGCTAGGCAGCGGCACAGGCTAGGCTTCAATGACTTCCGCGCCGGGAAAAGCGCGCAATGCTGAGCGCACCCCTGGCGAGAGGTTCCAGCGCCCTGGTAGGTCTATTTTGACCTCCAGCCCGTTGTCCAAAATTAAACAGATACGAAGCTCGCCGCGCCCGCGGCCCTCACGCTCCAGCACTTCTTTTACCGCGTCAATCATTTGAGTCCCATCAAGATAGAGTTCAACCTTGTTGGCGACCCGGGCCACGGCTTCGTCCAGAGGCGCGATGCTATTGAAGGCAATCTTGACTTCATCGTTTTCGTGGCGAATCCCCGCTTCAGCGACAATGGCCGTTCCCGGCTCCAGCAATTCGCGGCTAGCCGACAAGGCCTCAGAGAACATAATAGCCTCGTAGGCCGCCGAGGCATCGGACAACTGCACGAAGGCAAAGCGATTCCCGCGTGCGCTTGTGCCAAAGCGGCGCCCGGTCACAATCGCTGCCATACGCGCGGCGGCCTCGCGGTTTTGCGCGATTGTCTTGAAGCTCTTGACCTTCAGCTTTTCCAGTGCCCCAGCATAGGCCTCCAACGGATGTGAGGAGAGATAAAAGCCAACCGCCTTTGCTTCGCGTTCCAGCTTTTCAAGCACCGGCCAGTCCAAAACTTGTTCAAGCCGCAGCTCAGGCGCCTGGGCAGGCTGATCGCCGAACAGGCTTAGCGTATCGGCATTGCGCGCCTCTGCTTCTGCGGCCGCCAGTTTCAATAAATACGGCAGGCTCTCCAGCAATTGATTGCGATTGCCGTGCAACGAATCAAACGCTCCGGCCTGAACCAGGTTTTCCAGCAAGCGCTTGTTGAGCGCCCGACCATCGACGTTCTGAAAGAATTCGGCAAGACCGGCAAAGCGTCCCCCCGGTTGGGCGGCACGTTGGCCTGTCATTGTTTCGATGGCGGCCTCACCGACGTTCTTCAACGCCCCCAGCGCATAGCGAATGGCGCGCGTTTGCCCTTCGACCTCGACGCTAAAGGTGGCTTGCGAACGGTTGATATCCGGCGGCAGCACCGCGATCCCCAACCGATCAGCCTCGGCCTTAAACATACCCAGCTTATCGGTGTTGCCAAGATCCAGCGTCATCGAAGCGGCCAAGAACTCGGCTGGATAGTGGCACTTTAGCCAAGCGGTATGATAGGAGACCAGCGCATAGGCCGCAGCGTGGGATTTGTTGAAGCCATAGCCCGCAAATTTTTCAATGCGGTCAAAGATTTCATTCGCTTTGGAAGCTGGCACCTTGTTTTCAGCAGCGCCGCTTTCAAACAACTGGCGCTGCTTGGCCATCTCCTCAGGGATTTTCTTACCCATGGCACGACGCAGCAAATCGGCCCCCCCCAAGGAGTAGCCCGCCAAGACCTGGCCCGCCTGCATGACCTGCTCCTGATAGATCATGATGCCAAAGGTTTCTTTTAGAACCGGCTCCAGCAAGGGGTGCATGTAGTCAGGTTCTTCTTCGCCGTGCTTGCGGCGAACGTAGGCCGGGATATTGTCCATGGGCCCCGGCCGGTACAAGGACACAACCGCGATAATATCTTCAAAGCGGTCGGGCTTCAGATCGCGCAAAACCTGGCGCATGCCCGAGGATTCCAATTGGAACACACCGACAGCCTCAGCACGCGATAGCATTGCAAAGGTATCCGGGTCGTCCATCGGCAGGCGTGCCATGTCGATTTCATCGCCGCAGGACTTCTTGATGAGATCCAGGCAGGTCTGAATGACGGTTAAGGTCTTCAGGCCCAAAAAATCGAATTTGACCAGCCCCGCGCTCTCGACCCATTTCATATTGAATTGGGTCACGGGCATGGGCGAGCGCGGATCGCGATACAGCGGCACCAGCTCGTGCAAAGGCCGATCGCCAATCACAACGCCTGCGGCGTGGGTAGAGGCGTGACGATAGAGCCCTTCGAGCTGGCGCGCCATGCCCACCAGATGGGCCACGCTGGGGTCCGCGTTGACTTGCTCGCGAAGGTCTGGCTCGCTCTCCAGCGCTTGCTCCAGGGTTACCGGGTTGGCTGGGTTGTTCGGCACGAGCTTGCAAATGCGGTCCACCTGCCCATAGGGCATTTGCAGGACACGGCCGACATCGCGCAACACGGCGCGCGCTTGCAGCTTTCCGAATGTAATAATCTGCGCGACCTTATCGTGGCCGTACTTGTCCTGGACATAGCGGATCACCTCGTCCCGCCGCGACTGACAAAAGTCGATATCGAAATCCGGCATGGACACGCGCTCTGGATTCAAAAAACGTTCGAACAGCAGATTGAGCGGAATGGGATTGAGATCGGTGATCAGCAGGCTATAGGCCACCAAAGAGCCCGCGCCCGAACCACGACCTGGTCCGACCGGGATTCCTTGCGATTTGGCCCACTTGATGAAGTCGGCGACGATCAAGAAGTAGCCGGGAAAGCCCATCTTCTTGATAACATCCAACTCATAGTCTAGGCGCTCTGTATACTCTTGACGAAGACGCAGTTTTTCCGTTTCGGGCATGTCCGGCGTGAACACCACCTGCTCTAACCGGAAGGTGAGCCCCTCGTGGGCTTGCACGGTCAATTCATCTTCTTCGTTGCGCCCGGGTCCACAATCGAACGGCGGCAAGATTTCTTTGACTCGCTTAGGTGCATAAGCGCAGCGCTGGGCGATAATCGCGGTATTAGCGATGGCTTCAGGCAGATCGGCAAACAGCTCGATCATCTGCGCTTCGCTCTTGAAATCATGCTGAGCGGTCAGCCGCCGCCGCTCCTCGTGCGCAATCGTCATGCCTTGGTCAATACAAAGCAAAGCATCGTGGGCTTCGTACTGGCTGGGCTGTTTGAAATGCGCGTTGTTGGTCGCAACAAGCGGGAGGTTTTGCGCGTAGGCCAGATCGAGCAGTGCCTCCTCGTCCTCGCGCTCTTGTGGCCAGCCGTGCCGTTGAAGCTCCACGTAGAGCCGCCCTTGGAAACGCGCTTGCAGCCAGTCAAGCAAGTCATCGCAGTGTTCGCGCTGTTGATTGGCCAGCAACTGGTTGAGGCTGCCTTCTGGGCCGCCAGTCAAGGCGATCAAACCCACGCAATCTCCAGGCGCCACGGTATCGTAGTAAAGGCCCGTGCCCAGCTCGTGGGAAGCGGCGCCAAGGTAGGCCTGGCTCACCAGCTTCATCAGGTTGAGATAGCCTTGCTGGTTTTGGACCAGCAACACCAGTTTACCGGTCGGCCAGGGCCCGGCGTCGCTGGCCCCGCCTTGCTCGCCTTCCGCGCGACGCGAAAAGAAGGTGAGCTCGCAACCGATAATTGGTTGGAGTCCAGCCCCACGCGCCGTAATGGCAAACTCCAAGGCACCGAACATGTTGTTGGTGTCTGTGACCGCGACGGCGGGCATATCTTGGCCCGCAGCCAGCTTTATCAAGTCTTTGACATGAATAGCGCCTTGGCTCAGCGAATAGGCCGAGTGTACGCGCAAATGGATAAACCGAAGATCAAGCGCAACTGCGGCGTTCTCCGCGAAGCTGTCGCTTTGCTGGCTATCTAGGTCATCAATCAGCGCTTCGTCTCTTGGCATGCCTTACCTCTTTCGGGCGCCGATGTTAGGCCAAGCGTGAGCCCGGGCCAAGTGTTCAGATACGCTGCTTGTGAATCATACTTCAAACTAGCGCGCTGCCCTCAACCCGAGCCCTGCACGCCCCGCTAAAGCAGGTTGCGATCGTCGGTACGCACACACGAAGCGCGAATGAGATCCATGGCCCGACTTTGGGACAGAATTTCCGCCCGGCTACGCGGCCAGTCCAGCGAGCCGTCGAGGATCGAGCGGCTAAAGGCTTCGACCTGCAACTGGTATTGGTCACATGCTTCGGTCTCGAAGCTCTCAAAAACCAACGGTTTTTCGCTGCGTTCCAGAACCAATTCAGCCTTTTCGTTCACGAAGGGGTTAAAGGGGCGCTTGATGATTATCCGCCCTTGTGTGCCGTGTAGCGTCAGTTCTTGCGCGGGGCTCATCATGGTCGAGACATAGAAGGTCAAATGCCGCTCACCTGGAAAAGCCACCAGGGACGAACAAACCGTATCAACGCCGGTCGCAGGATCTTGCGTCATCATGCTGCTGGCTTGCACCGGCTCGGCATCGAACATGCGACGCGCCGAATAGAGCGGATAGCAGCCGATATCCAGCAAGCCACCGCCGCCCATATTGGGCTGATTGCGGACGTTACTGGGATCCGGGTTGAAGTAGGTAAAATGGCTATCAATATGACGGAGTTCGCCGATATCGCCGTTTGCAATCATTTGCTCGGCCATTGCCCACTGCGGGTGCCACAAGACCATAAAGGCTTCGGCCAACAGCAGATCTGGCCGGGTATCCAGGAGCGGCAACAGGCCTTGGGCGGATATGGCAATCGGCTTTTCGCACAAAACATGCTTGCCCGCCTCAAGCGCCTTGATTGCCCAAGGCACGTGCAGATGGTTCGGCAATGGGATATAGACCGCCTGGATATCATCGCGAGCCAGCAGCTCATCATAACTCAGGCCGCCACGACGGGAGGCTACCGCCACCAGTTCCGCGTTGGCGGCAGCTTCAATTGCAGGGTTGAGCATTTCACGAGCGATTTTTGCGTCGCCCAGGACGCCCCAGCCAATCTTATCCATGTCTTTTCTGTCTCCAAGAAATGTTGATTGCCCTGCACCGCAGAGCAACACGCCGTCATGAGCGGTTCGCAGGTCTCCTAGAAGCTCTTTGGAAGCCCCAGATCGTGCGTCGCCACATGGCTAAAAATGAGGTTTGTTGAGATGGGCGCCGTGCGATAGAGCCGGGCCTCGCGGAATTTGCGCTCGATGTCATACTCGGCGGCAAAGGCAAAACCACCAAAGGTCTGCATGGCCGTATCGGCGGCGAACCAAGACGCCTCCGCCGCCAGGTACTTGGCCATATTGGCTTCAGAGCCCCGCACTTGCCCTTGATCGTAGAGGCTGGCCGCACGCTCGACCATCAGCATAGCCGCTTCGGTCTGCATGTGGGCTTGGGCCAAAGGGAACTGAATCCCTTGGTTCTGGCCAATCGGGCGCCCGAACACCTCGCGCTCGCGCGCATAGGTGGTGGCACGATCAACGAAAAACCGCGCATCGCCGATGCACTCTGAGGCAATCAAAATGCGCTCTGCGTTCATGCCGCCCAGGATATAGCGAAAGCCCTTGCCCTCTTGGCCGATCAGGTTGTCTGCGGACACCATGAGATCGTCAAAGAAGACCGCCGTTGTCGAGTGATTAATCATGGTGTCGATCTTGTTGATCGTGATCGACTTGCCCAGGTTTTCACGCATATCAACGATAAAAACCGACATGCCGTCGCTGGGTTTGGCGCAGTCCGAACGTGGCGTCGTGCGGGCCAGCAAGATCATGAGGTCGGAGTATTCCGCGCGCGATGTCCAAATTTTCTGACCGTTGATGCGATAGAAATCGCCTTCGCGAACCGCCGTTGTTTTGATGCGGGTTGTATCCGTCCCACTGCTGGGCTCGGTCACACCGAAGGCCTGCAAGCGCAAGCTGCCTTCGGCAATCCCCGGCAAGTACCGCTGCTTTTGAGCCTCGCTGCCGTGGCGCAACAACGTACCCATGGTGTACATTTGCGCATGAGCCGCGCCAGCGTTCCCGCCTGAACGGTGAATCGTCTCCAAAATCACACAGGCCGTGGCAAGGTCCAAGCCCGCTCCGCCGTAGACTTCCGGTATCAATGAGGCCAGATAGCCCTGCTCCGTCAAGGCATCGACGAAGGCCTTGGGATAGGCACGCTTTTCGTCCAATGCACGCCAGTATTCACCCGGAAACTCCATACAAAGCCGGGCTACGCCGGAACGTACCGCTTCGGTGGTCTCGTCGCGATCTTGAAACATAGGGTTCGCTCTTCTGAATTGGGCCGCCGCTACCAGAAGTGTAGAGCCTGCCCCTGTCTTGGCAAGCCCTAAGCCAGTTCCTTAGGGATCGACCGCGACTACCAGTTTTCCAACAAATCCATAAGACAAGCAAAGGTCTTTGCCAGCAAAGGACGGATGGCGCCAGAGAGCACATAGTCGCGAACCTGAGCAAAGTCGCGGCGGCTGCCTTGGCTGGCCCCATGCATTTCCAAGTTCTTTAGGTAAATCCGGCGCACGTCGAGTGTAACCATGGCGCCTCCAACGGCGCCACAGGTTGCATAGCGCCCGCCTGTGCGCAAGGCCTCCAACAGGATAGGGAGCAGCGGACCGGCAACGGTATCAATCACAGCATCAATATCAGCGCCGCCTACGGCTTGGGCAATCGGGTCCAACAAAGGTTCGCTGCCGCGCTCGACGCAAGCCTTGGCGCCGACTTCAAGAACGGCCGCCACCTTGCCACTGCCAACAATTCCATAGGGGAGTGCGCCACGGGCGCGGCAAAGCTGAATTGCCGCCGATCCAACACCGCCAGAGGCACCCGAGATCAACACACGATCACCTTGGGCAACGCGTGCCCGGCGCAACAAGTGCTCGGCTGTTGTGTAGGCACAGCAGAAGGTCGCAAGCTCTGCATCACTCAGGGATGACTCGACCACGTGTGCATTTTCGGCGGGAACACATACGTAGTCCGCAAAGCCGCCAGGACGCGCCGAACCGATATAATCGTGGCTTGGAATATCCTGACCAGGCCCCGAATAGATGCCGAAATCGACCATAACCCGCTGTCCGATACGGCCAACATCACCCCCCGGCCCCACAGCCACAACACGCCCCGCGATGTCAGCGCCTTGAATCATCGGGAAAAGCAGTGGGCTGTCAGAAAAACTCGCGACCGCCTCGGGGTTGTCTGGCGAGCCATAGGCACCTTCACGCAGCCATATGTCGGTGTTATTGACGCCGCAAGCGCCGTCCTGAATCAATACTTCATCGGGGCCGGGCTCAGGTCGAGGGTAGGCCGGGTCGAGCACAAGTTTATCGCGACCGCCCTGTCCAGTTAGCAGCATGGCGCGCATGGTCGAGGGAAGATCGGGGCTCGACACCGGTTTACCTTTCGCAGCTCAAAACAAGCGCTATTGTAGCGCCCGATAAGATGAGCTGCAAATGTCGCCGCGACGACGACTAGATGGTCACTCAACCAAAATAGCCGGGCGCAGGCGCTGAGACCAATGCCATAGCTGTTTTCTTGACTGCTGGAACTGGGCCCAAACGCCCGCCTCCTGTCACGCAGGAAACGGGCAGGCCAAGGTCCCAACGGGACTACAGGATCCCTTGGAAGAAGTCCTCGCCTTTGGCATTGATAATAACGAATGCCGGGAAGTCTTCGACCTCGATACGCCAAATTGCTTCCATGCCCAATTCAGGGTATTCGACGACCTCCATCGCCTTGATGCTTTCCTGAGCCAGTTTGGCCGCGACGCCGCCAATCGTGCCCAAATACACGCCGCCGTAGGTGGCACAAGCTTCGCGCACCTCCTCTGAACGGTTGCCTTTTGCGAGCGTGACCAACGCGCCACCAGCCGCCTGGAACTGCTTCATGAAACTATCCATGCGCCCTGCGGTCGTTGGGCCAAAAGCGCCAGAGGCATAGCCCTCGGGCTTTTTGGCGGGCCCCGCGTAATAGATGGGGCTGTTCTTAAAGTAATCCGGCAAAGGCTCACCCGCATCCAGGCGAGCGCGCAGCTTGGCATGGGCAGCATCGCGTGCCACGATGATTGTGCCGGTCAGATTGACTCGCGTTGAAACGGGCAAATTGGCGATCTTGGCAAGGGTCTGTTCCATGCCCTCGTTCAGATTAACGCTGATGACGTCACTAGAAAGCGCGCTCTCGTCGATCTCGGGCAAGAACTGGGCAGGGTCGTGCTCCAGTTGCTCCAGAAAGACCCCGTCACGAGTGATCTTGCCCAAAGCTTGGCGGTCCGCCCCACAAGAAACGCCCAGCCCGATCGGCAGGCTCGCGCCGTGGCGCGGCAGGCGAATGACCCGCACGTCGTGGCAATAGTACTTGCCGCCGAACTGTGCCCCAATGCCCATGGTGCGCGTCATTTCAAGAATGCGGGCTTCCCAATCCAAGTCGCGATAAGCACGAGCGTCATCGGCGCCTTGCGTGGGCAAATCATCCAAATAACGTGCCGAGGCCAACTTGACCGTCTTGAGGTTCTGCTCCGCGGACAGGCCGCCGATCACGACAGCCAGATGATACGGCGGGCAGGCTGCTGTTCCCAGGGTCTTAATCTTCTCATCCAAGAAGGCCTCCAGGCGGCTTTCTTCCAGCGTTGACGGCGTGGACTGGAACAAGAAGGTCTTGTTTGCTGACCCGCCGCCCTTGGCCATGAACAAGAAATTGTATTCGTCTTGCGGGCCATCAGCCAAAATATCAATCTGGGCTGGCAGGTTGTTGCGGGTATTCTTCTCCTCGAACATGCTCAGCGGCGCCAACTGGCTATAGCGCAAATTGCGCTCAGCATAGGCGCCCAACACACCACGGCTGAGTGCGCCCTTGTCATCGCCTTGCGACCAAACCCGCTGTCCCTTTTTGCCCATGATGATCGCGGTGCCCGTATCTTGACACATAGGCAGAACGCCCCCGGCCGCGATTACCGAGTTCTTTAAGTAGTGCAGCGCAACGAAGCGATCATTGTTCGAGGCTTCCGGGTCATCGACGATGGCTTTGAGTTGCTCCAAGTGCTTGGTGCGCAGATAGAAATTGATCTCTTCGAAGGCCGCCTTGGACAAGGTCTCAATCGCTTCGGGCTCCACCACAAGCATGTCTTGGCCCTGGAAAGACTCCAGACGAACGCCTTGGTCAGAGATTTTTCGGAACACAGTCGAAGAAGGGGTTGTCATAAGTGCAGCTCCAGAAAGAAAGGTTGCCCCTGTGATAGCGCCCTTGTTTGGCGTATGCAATTGGCCAGCTTGTCCACTTGCAAGCCCAAGAAACTGCAGCCCTTTTCCTTACAGTGTGCGCCGTGAGCTTAGGGGAGCCCACAAAAAACGGGGCCAACTCTGACCCCGCTTTCTTCTCATTTCTGGCTGGCCGTAGAGAGCCTAGCCCGCCGCGAAACCCGCATCTCCCCCACTAGCCGGGGCGGCCGGTGCGCATTTGCTCAGAGCGCCGGCGCAAAATTTCGAGCGTAATCAAAAGACAGATCGAAATCGCCACCATTATTGTCGCCACCGCCAAGATGGTGAGAGAGATCTGTTCACGTAGACCTGTGAACATTTGCCATGGCAAGGTGGTCTGCGCTGCCGACCCCACAAATTTTACGACCACAACCTCATCAAAACTGGTGATGAAGGCAAACAAGCCACCAGAAATAACGCCCGGCAAGATCAATGGCATTTGCACGCTAAAGAAGGTGCGAACAGGGCTGGCGCCCAAGTTTGCTGCGGCGCGCACAAGGGACTGATCAAAGCCGGAAAGCGTCGCGGTTATCGTAATGATGACGAACGGCGTGCCGAGCGCGGCATGCGCCAACACAACAGCCAAGTAAGTGCCAGAGATGCCAATGCGGGCATAGAAGAAATACATGCCCGCCGCTGAAATAATCAGCGGCACAATCATCGGCGAGATGAGCACGGCCGTAATCGCCTTACGGAACGGCATCTTGGGGTTAGACAGGCCGATCGCGGCCACGGTGCCAAGCGTAACCGACAGAACAGTGGCCACCGGCGCAATCTTGAAAGAGTTCTGCAAAGCACGCTGCCAATCAGAATTCGACAAGAAGTCCTGGTAATGCATCAACGAGAAGGCTTCAGGCTTCAGCAGCAGCATATCCCTGGTAAAGGTAAACAGCGGCTGTGCGTTGAAGCTCAACGGAATGATGACCAAAATTGGAAAGATCAGGAAGAAGAAGATCAAGAAACAAATCGTGCGGAATATGTAATACCACAGATAGTTACCGGTATTGGCGTAAGAAGGAAGGCCTGACATGTTCTCTAACTCCCTAGCCCAGTTTCACGTTGTCGATGCCGACGATGCGATCATAGAGCCAATAAACGACCAAGACCCCGATCAGCAGCAAAGACCCTAGCGAGGCCGCTAGGCCCCAATTCAATGACGTCAGCACATGGTGTGCAATCCGGCTAGAAATGAACACGCCCGTGCGGCCGCCCACCAGTTCAGGCGTGATGTAGTAGCCGATCGACAAGATGAAGACCAAAATCGAACCCGCGCCAATGCCCGAAATCGTTTGCGGAAAATAAACGCGCCAGAAAGCCGTGAACTCTGTTGCGCCCAAACTACGCGCGGCCCGAACATACGATGGCGGGATGGTGCGCATGACCGAGAACAAGGGCAAAATCATAAAGGGCAGCAAGATATGGGTCATGGCCGTTATCGTGCCGAAGGTATTGTTGATGAGTTCCAGACGATTGTCCGAGGCAAGGACCTTGAGTGCCACCAGGGTTTGGTTAATGACCCCTTCGCGCTGTAATAAGACCTTCCAGGCCGAGGTACGTGCCAGCAGCGACGTCCAGAAGGGCAGCAAGACCAAGATCATCAATAGGTTTGAGCTCTTCATTGGAAGGATCGAGAGCAGATAGGCCACGGGGTAGGCCATGGCGAAGCAAAGCCCTGTAATCAGCATAGACATCCAAAGTGTGCGCCAAAACAAACGCAAATATTGGCGCTGGTTTTCAGGGACCAATTGTATGCCATCTGGACCCGACTCCATGTCGAGGGCAGCGTAGTAATAGCCCAACGTCAGTTTGTGCGAAAATTGCTGGATGGTCTGCCATACTTCGGTATCCGCCCATTTGTCATCCACTGCCAAGAACTGGGGCTTTAGTGGTTGCTCCATATCGAATTTTTTGGCGCTTCGACCTGTTTTCCGGAACAAGGAGGCAATGCCCGCCTGTTCATAATTCAATCGTGAACCAAGCTTTGTGTGTTCGCGCGCCTTTATTGCGGCCCGAAAATCTTCCGCGAATGCTCTGTATACGGCTTCGCTGGGTGATGGGTCCGATGCAGAATCCCAATCGCCAATTATCGCAGCGGTTTGAGGCAAGGTGTTGGGCACAATCTCATTGTCCACCGAACGAAACAGCATGTTAACAATCGGCGCGATAAACGTGACCAAAATGAACAAGAGGAGCGGCGCTACCAGAATCGCTGCGCGAATACGCTGGGCTCGCTCA
>JAUIHE010000098.1 GCA_030432195.1 Alphaproteobacteria bacterium | reverse complement strand
CCTGCAGCCCCAGCGCTGCGTGATAGCAGGCCACAACCAACGTCAAGGCGAACCAAGCAACCACCAGAGGCTGACCGATGTAGTTGCTCGCGCCCTCATAGCCGCCCGCGCTCGCTTTGCAGAGCAGCAGCAAGCTGACGGTAATCAGGGGAATATTGGCGACAGCGGTCAGGCGCTGAGCGGTCCAATGGTGGAGGCCCTCATGGGCCGTGCCGAGGCCGCGAACCCGGCCCTCATACGAACGAGACATGCTTAGATCCCTCCCAGGAATAACTTAGCCGCGGTGACAAGCGCCACGGCGACCGCGAACAAGACGACCAGCCAACCGCTTCTTTCAGCAGCAGGCAGGCTGAAGCCCTTGCCCGCGTCCCAGAACAAGTGGCGGATGCCGTTTGCGCCGTGCCAAGCCAGGCCGAAAGCCACGGCGACCAGCGCAATCTTGCCGATAATCGATTGGACGATACCGTTGACCAGGGCAAAGGCGCCGGGGCCACTTGCCAGGGCCGCCAGCCAGACGATGAACAACACCAGCACGCCCGACAGGGCGACACCAGCGGCGCGGTTTAAAATGGAGACCACCGCTAGCATGGGCAGGCGATAGACTTGTAGGTGGGGGGAAAGAGGTCTCTTTTCCTCTTGCGACTTAGCGTCGGCCATCCTGAATCTCGCTTCTTTTCAAATTGGCAAATTTGTGTGTCACGACTGATTTAGCGCGGCAGTTCGGTGAAGCCAGAGGGCTTGGCCAAGACGGCTTCAATCAAGTCAATTACGCGTCAATTTGCGACTGGGATTAGCTTAAAGGCTCAATAGCAACAATGCGACCCGGTTGCCCATGTTATTTTTTATTTCTGCAAAACTCCTGTCAGCTTTGTAAAGAAAGCAACGCTTTGCATTCACTTGCGCAGCAATCTTGCGTGATGAGGGGTAGGAAGTGGCGCTAGCAGAAAAGCGGGGCGGCGTTATGCGTGTTGATCTTGGAGCTTGACGCGATTTGGCTAGGAAACAAGGGCTGACGAGTCTGAATTGTATGGGATTCATGGTCCTTTGCTGGCGGCATTCGTGCTCGTTCAGCCAAAACAGCCGTCCGCAAAACATCGACCAGAGAAAAGGAACGCAAGGTGGCTCAAGCTCCGCTAGATGATGAATTGATGGAATTTTCGGTCGTCTTTACAGACCGCTCGCTCAACCACATGTCCCAGACCTTTCAGCAAGTCATGCGCGACATCTATGCCACGATGACCCAGGTCTACCAGGCTGATGCTTGTGTTTTGGTGCCTGGAGGCGGCACCTATGCAATGGAGTCGGTCGCGCGGCAGTTCGCGCAAGACCAAGATGTGTTGATCGTGCGCAATGGCTGGTTTTCCTTCCGTTGGACGCAAATTTTCGATGCATCAGGCATCGCCAAGTCCCAGACCGTATGCAAGGCCCGCCCTCAGAGCGACGACAGCCAAGCGCCGTGGGCCCCGGCGCCCATCGAAGAGGTGGTGGCCGCCATTATCGACAAAAAGCCCGGTGTTGTGTTCGCTCCGCACGTTGAGACCTCTGCTGGCTTGATCTTGCCGGACGACTACATCGCTAAGCTGGGCGAAGCTGTCCACAGCGTCGGCGGCATGTTGGTGCTAGATTGCATCGCTTCGGGCGCAATGTGGGTCGATATGCAGGCCTTGGGCGTCGATGTGTTGATCTCGGCGCCACAAAAGGGCTGGAGCGCCTCACCATCGGCGGGCATCGTTATGCTGAATGGCGCCGCCTTGGCACGCATGGCGGAAACACAAACTAGCTCGTTTGCTCTGGATTTGGCCAAGTGGCACAGCATCATGCAGGCCTATATCGGTGGTGGCCATGCTTATCACGCCACCATGCCCACTGATGCCTTGCGTGGTTTCCGCGATGCCATGCTGGAATCGAAAGACTACGGCTTCGACAAGTTGCGCGATCGACAGGCAGAGCTGGGGCAAGGCGTGCGTCAGTTGCTGGCTCAGCGCGGCATCGCTAGCGTTGCGGCGCCTGGCTTTGAAGCGCCCGGCGTTGTGGTCTCCTACACCCAGGACGACGGGGTTCACAAAGGTGCAAAGTTCGCAGCGCTGGGTATGCAGATCGCGGCCGGTGTGCCGCTGGCCTGTGACGAGCCAGAGAGCTTCAAGACCTTCAGACTGGGCCTATTCGGCCTCGATAAACTCTATGATCCGCAGGCAGCGGTCCAGAAGATCAGCGCTGCCTTGGATCAGTTGGACCTCTAGCTTTCGTCTTTCTTGGCACTTGCTGCAAGGGCCTCTGCCTTGGTGTGCTGCCAGGGCAGCAGGCCCGTTTGCACACCAGACATGACCCGCGTTTGCGTGCGCGCCATCCAGCCAATACGGCCCGCCAACGGCATGCTGGTATTGCGCAGCCAGCCCCAGGCTCGTTGATCGCTTTGAAACAGGGGCGTCACCCAGCGGCTGAGCCGTTGGTAGAGCTGTACATGCGGGCGGCGGTGCGCATCATAGGCAGCAAGCGCGGCTGTCAAGTCCTCGTTGGCTTGCAAGGCGTCCGCCAAAACCGCGGCATCCAACAGGGCAAGGTTTCCGCCTTGGCCCAGTTGGGGGGAAGTGGTATGCGCGGCATCGCCGATGTGGGCCATACCAGGCTGGACAAAGCGCTTGAGGCAAGTGTCGTTATACCAAGCAGCGGTAAAGGCTCGCGGACCTTCCAATTCGGCAATGGCTGGAGCCAGCTCTGGCCAATAGCTCTGAAGGCTGTTGAGCCAATTAGGATAGTCATTTTGCCAGGCTTCCAAGCCCTCGCGCTGCAATGACCAGAAGATCGCGAAGCTGGTTTTGGGTGCGTCCGTCGTGATCCCGCCCCTTTGGGGCAGATTTTTTCCCAGCAAATTTTTTCCCAGTGGCAGGGCCCCCATCATGAAGCGGGCGCCGTCAAAGCGTTGATGCAGTCGGTCATCGGCAAGGGCATCGCTGTCAACACAGCTCCAGACCGCGCCGAAGGGAAAGGGACGATCGCGCGTAACCAAGTCACCGCGCAAGGGTGAGTGCGATCCGCTGGCATCGACGACCAGACCAAAGGGGCCAAGCGGCGATTTGGCGGCGGCCTGCTCGCCCTGGTCGCTCTGGTCGCTCTGAAGCACCAACCAGCGCCCTTGTGCGTCTTGGTGGCTAGCAGCGACACGATGGCTGGTTTTGGGGGCAATGCCTTCGCTCTGCGCCGCGTCATACAACAAGCCAAACAGTTCGGCGCGGTGCATGCCCAGGCCAAAAGCGGTTGGTTGCCAGTCGCTGTAAAGCAGGTTGAGGGGGCGAGGGCCCTTTATATCGCGTCCGTCCAATCGCCCGACCCGCGCCGAGCGCTGCAAGGCTGCCTCTAACAGGCCCAGGCGCGCCAGCACGGCCTGTCCGGTGGGTTGGATCATAAGGCCCGAGCCGACGGGCCGCGCGCGATCAAAGCTCTCTAGCACGGTTAGGTCGTGGCCCTGGCGGTGCAAAAATAGAGCCGCCGCCAACCCACCGATGCCGCATCCGACAATGGCAATTTTCACGAACGCCCTCCTTGTTCTGGCGATGCTGCCGCAACTTTTTCCGCATTTTCTACGGTGGGCAGCCTTTTTGCTTGCGCTCAAGCTAGCATGCTGGCTAGGCCCAAGGCATGTGACCAACTCGCAAATCAAAGGTCTGGCTATGTCTCGCCCGGAACTTCTACCACAATTGATGGACTGCGCGCGCCTGGCGGGTGAGCGCATTATGCAAATCTACGCCCAAAAAGACAAAGGCGCGACGAAGAAGGGGGATGGCTCGCCAGTGACCCTGGCCGATACGGCAGCTGAGGCCGTTATTTTGCCGGTTCTGGCGGACTTGACCCCGGACATTCCTATTGTTTCTGAAGAAAACGCAGCCAGTCATGCCATGGCTGCCGGGGAACGCTTTTGGTTGGTTGACCCCTTAGACGGCACGAAGGAATTCTTGCGAAGCGACTCCCAGGGCGCATTTACCGTCAACATGGGCCTGATCGAAAACGGCCAGCCGACCCTCGGCGTGGTGTATGCTCCGGCGCTGGATCGCATGTTTACTGGCTGCGTTGGACATGGTGCGACCGAGGACGGCCAGTCAATTACCATTCGCCAAGTGCCCGTTGGTGGAGCGGTGGCGGTGGCCTCCAAATCGCACCGCGACGAGACCACCAATGCCTGGCTAGAGCGCCACGGCATCAGTCAGACCGTTTCGATCGGCTCTTCGCTCAAGTTCTGTTTGCTGGCTGCGGGCGAGGCAGACGTCTACCCGCGCTTTGCGCCCACCATGGAGTGGGATACTGCGGCTGGGCACGCGGTTCTGGCCGCTGCCGGAGGCCATGTGACCACGACCGACGGCCGCACGCCCTTTGCTTATGGGAAGCCGAAGTATTTCAACGAGGGCTTTATCGCCTGGGCAGGCTATGCGGGCGACTGAACTGACTGGACGAATGCCAGGATGCAACCGGACGCGCACTAAGATGTGAGGGCCGCAACGCTCGCTAGGGTTTGGCTTGGTCTTCACAAACGGCTAGACTTCTGGCTTCACCAAGGGGCAGGCGGAGGCACTGTTATGACGATCTGTCAGAGCAAGCGGAGCATGTTAGCGGCCATTACGGGGCTGGTTTTGGTGGCAGGCACAGTCACGACGGCGTGCGCTGAGGAGGTGGTGCCTTGGCAAAGGCTGGATACAGCCGCGATCCAGACGGTGCTCGCAGGGAACATCATCGACTATGCCAACGCGCGCCAGGAGTTCAGCGCGTCGGGGCGCAGCTACTACGCGGAAACCGGCGGCGAGACAGAATTCGGTCAATGGGAAGCGCGCGCCAATCGCTATTGCTCACTCTGGCCGCCTTCAACGGCTTGGAGCTGCTACAAGTTGGAACAGGACGCGGGCGACCCGCTACATCTGCGCTTTGTTGGCGAGCGCGGGGATAGCTATCCGGGCTATCTTCGCGCGCAAAATCAGCCTGCGGACTCTAAAAGCCCATAATCAGCCCGAGGCTGACGAACGAGAGCAGCGTCGAGACCAAGATGGCCGCCGACACCCGATTGTCGCCCTTGCCATAACGCGATACGAAGATGAAGGCGTTGACGGCAACGGGCATCGCGCCCATGGCGACGATGATTTTGAACTCCAGCCCTTGGAAGCCGAGCAGCCAAGCAAGAAGCGCCATGACGGCGGGGTGCAGCAGCAGCTTGAAGCCCACAATCGACAGCACGGTGGGTGCGGCGTGCATAAAGTTGCCAACTGGGCGCAAGGCCAGCCCCAGCCCGACGCAGAACAGCGCCAGACCCATCACCGTGTCAGACAGGTAGTTTAGCGTCTTGGCGAGGATCGCGGGGATGGGCAACGACAGCAAGCTTGCCGCAACGCCGAGCGCAATCGCGATCAAATAGGGATTGAGGGTCAGGGCCCGGATCAAACTTGACGCCAGTTGTTGGACCTTTGGCCCCCGTTTTGGCTGCTTGAGGCTAATCATGGTTGTTCCAATCACAACCACCTCCATCACGACGCAGGACAGGGCGATCAGCAGCCCTGCGTTGCCAAGAAAAGCGGTCGCGACAACGACGCCGACAAAGCCGGTATTGGGCCAGGTGCTGGCAGCCGCGAAGGAGACAGCCTCGACCGGCGTTTGCTTCAGGACATAGCGTTGCCAACCCATGGCGGCGAGCAAGTTCACCAGGTGGGCCAGGCCGAAAATTAGCAGATAAGCCAGGCTGCGCTTTACCGGTAAATCCAAGCTTGAAAGCTTGAGAACAAACATGGCCGGAAGCGCGACATAGAGCAGGAAGACCGTGAGCTGACCCAGGCCTTCTTGGGTGAAGACTTTCAGCCGTCCGGCGGCCAAGCCAACCAGGATTAGCAACAAGAATGGGGCTAGATGTTGGGTCACGAAGCCTGGTTCTTCTTTGCTGTGCCCCGCTCGCTTAGGGTCTTTAGCGTACCGACTTTTGGAAGATTGCTGCGCTCAATTTGGGCGCGCTCGACCCGCTTGAGCGCCATGGCATCCAGGCGCCTTAGTCGCCCGGCCTGCTCGAACCACTCTTCCACGAAATCAACGTGATCGACCAACGCTTGACGCGCGCGTTTGTCGTCGCTCGCCAGCACGGCCTCCATGATGGCCTGATGCTGCTCGCGAATTTGTCGTCTTTGGTCTTGATCGCGGTAGAGCTCGCTCAGCGACTGGAACACACCGCTGCGCAGTAAATCGAAGATCGAGCGCATCATGTGGATCATAACGGTGTTGTGGCAGGCGTCTACCAAAGCCATGTGGAACGCGGCATCGGCTTCTGCCTCTTCTTCCAAGCTGCCGACGTCTTCGGGCGCCATGCGGTTGAAGGCCAGCTGGATCAGCTCTTTGTCGTGCGCCGTGGCATAGCGAGCCGCGCGCTCTACGGCCAAGCCTTCGATATCGCGCCGAAACTGGAAATAGTCCGAAAAGGTCTCAGGATAGCGTTGAAACAGCGCCAAAAGTTGGGGAGAAAAAGCGCTCGTCACCAGGGGCTGGACACGATATCCGCGCCCGTTTTCCTGGGCCATAATCAGCGCGCGCTTTTCCAGCTCTGCTAAGGCATCGCGCAATGTGGGGCGGGAAACCGCGAGCTGATCGGCTAGATCGCGCTCTGGCGGCAAGGCATCGCCCGGCGACAACACCCCAAACAAAATGAGTTGCTCGATCTGGGCCACGATGCGCGCGGCAACTTTTTGGTTCTGAACGGGTTCAAATGGCATAGACAGTTCAATTTCGAGCCACCACGCGATGGCGATGCAGGTGCAATTCTGATTTCAGTTTCGGCGAACAGTCTAACAGCTTCGCTTGGTCGGTAAACTTTTTTTGCCAAATTTGCGCTTAATGTTCAACGATTCGCTTTGCGCACCTCCGAACACTGGTCAATCGATGCGGAGGTCAGCCCCTTGGGGGTGGTGATGGTATAAGCGACACAGCCAAGCCTCCAGCTGCGACATTGAATGTTGTTTAACGAACAAATTTCTGTTCGAATAGTTACATTGATTTGTGATATACAGGCGTGCGCGACGTGCAGCCCCAAGCAGCTTTTCGGCCTACTTGCCAAGCTGTCGCGGCACAGATAAGCCATGCTTTGCCACAGCGTGGTATCGGCCAATAATTAACTCTCAGAAAAGTCTAACCCCTTTAGGTGACCCAGAGCCCATGACCGAATTCAAAAAAATCCTCATTGCCAACCGTGGTGAAATCGCCATCCGCATCATGCGAGCCGCCAACGAGATGGGCAAGCGAACGGTCGCGGTCTATGCCAAGGAAGACAAGCTGGGTCTGCACCGTTTCAAGGCGGATGAAGCTTATTTGATCGGTGAGGACATGGGGCCGGTTGCTGCGTATCTGTCTATCGACGAAATCATGCGGGTCGCGGTCGAGTCTGGCGCAGACGCCATTCACCCCGGCTATGGCCTGTTGTCCGAAAATCCTGACCTAGTTGACGCCTGCGAAAAGGCCGGCATCAAGTTCATCGGACCGAAAGCCAAGACCATGCGTCAATTGGGCGATAAGGCCAGTGCGCGACGCGTAGCGATTGAAGCCGGTGTCCCGGTCGTGCCTGCGACCGACGTCCTCCCTGAAGATATGGCTAAGGTGCGCGCCATGGCCGATGAGGTCGGCTATCCCTTCATGCTCAAAGCGAGCTGGGGCGGTGGCGGTCGCGGCATGCGTCCCATATATTCGGCCGATGAGCTGGAGCAGAAGGTCCTTGAAGGCCGCCGGGAGGCCGAGGCAGCCTTTGGCAATGGTGAGGGCTATCTGGAGCGCCTTGTACAGCGCGCGCGCCACGTAGAAGTTCAAATTTTGGGCGACAGCCACGGCAATATCTACCACCTGTATGAACGCGATTGTTCGGTACAGCGGCGCAACCAAAAGGTCGTTGAGCGCGCCCCGGCGCCCTACCTGAGCGGCGAACAAAGGGCGCAACTCTGTGAGCTGGGAGCGAAGATCTGCCGCCACGTCGGCTATGAGTGCGCTGGTACGGTTGAGTTCCTCATGGATATCGACACCGGTGAATTCTTCTTCATCGAGGTCAATCCGCGCGTTCAGGTCGAGCATACCGTGACCGAAGAAGTCACAGGCATCGACATTGTGCGCGCGCAAATCCTGATCGCTGAGGGCAAGACCTTAGCCGAGGCGACCGGTGCCAGCAGCCAAGATGAGGTCCATCTTAACGGCCATGCCCTGCAGTGCCGGATCACGACCGAAGACCCGACCAACAATTTTATTCCCGACTATGGCCGCATCACCGCTTACCGCAGCGCCAGCGGAATGGGGATCCGTCTGGATGGTGGCACGGCCTATTCTGGCGCCGTGATTACCCGTTATTACGATTCCCTGTTGGTGAAGGTCACCGCCTGGGCACCAAGCGAAGAGCAAGCAATCCATCGCCTGGACCGCGCCTTGCGTGAATTCCGCGTTCGGGGTGTTTCGACCAACATCGCCTTCGTCGAAAACCTGTTGAGCCACCCGGCTTTCAAGGATCACTCCTATACCACCAAATTCATCGACACCACGCCCTCGCTGTTGGAGTTCAAGCCCCGCCGCGACCGCGCTACCAAGCTTTTGAACTTTCTGGCGGATGTGACCGTCAACGGGCACCCCGATACCAAAGGTTCGACCCGGCCGCATGCTGAGCCCAAGGTGCCGCATTGCTCGTATGATGCGCCTGCACCGGGTGCGCGCAATTTGCTTGAAGCCGAGGGGCCCAAAGCGGTTGCCGATTGGATGTTGGCCCAAGACCGCTTGCTGTTGACCGATACGACGATGCGCGATGCCCACCAGTCCTTGCTGGCGACCCGCATGCGCTCGATCGACATGATCAATATCGCAGGCGTCTATGCCCACAACCTGCCGCAGCTATTTTCGATGGAATGCTGGGGTGGCGCGACCTTTGATGTGGCCTACCGCTTCTTGCAAGAAGATCCTTGGCAGCGCCTGCGGGACCTACGCCAGCAGATGCCCAACCTGCTGACCCAAATGCTTTTCCGGGCATCAAACGGGGTCGGCTATACGGCCTATCCGGACAACGTCGTGCGAGAGTTCATCCGCCAAGCGGCCACCTCGGGCGTAGATGTGTTCCGCGTCTTTGATTCGATGAACTGGCTGCCGTCGATGCGGGTACCGATGGAAGCCGTGGTCGAGCAGGGCAAGATCTGTGAAGGCACCATTTGCTATACCGGTGATATTCTGGACCCGGCCCGCAGCAAGTACGATCTGAAGTACTATCTGCAAATGGCCCGCGATCTGGAAGCCGCTGGCGCCCACATCATCGGTCTTAAAGACATGGCAGGCTTGTTGAAACCCGCTGCTGCGCGCATCTTGATTAGGGCGCTGAAGGAAGAGGTCGGGCTGCCAATCCACTTCCACACCCACGACACCTCGGGCATTGCGGCTGCAACCATCTTGGCCGCTGCTGAAGCGGGCGTTGATGCGGCGGACGCGGCGATGGACAGCTTTTCGGGCGGCACGTCTCAGCCTTGTCTGGGCTCGGTCGTCGAAGCGCTGCGCAACACCGACCGCGATACCGGGCTGGACCGTCAGGCCATCCAGCAGATTTCGGATTATTGGCAGGGTGTTCGCCAGCAGTACGCCGCCTTCGAGGCCGGCCTGTCCGCGCCAGCATCAGAGGTTTATCATCACGAGATGCCCGGCGGCCAATTCACCAACCTTAAGGCCCAAGCGGCTTCCATGGGGTTGATCGAGCGCTGGCCCGAGATCGCCAAGGCCTATGCCGAAGTCAACACGCTGTTCGGTGATCTGGTCAAGGTGACGCCAACGTCTAAGGTGGTGGGCGACATGGCCATTATGATGGTGAGCCAGAACGTCACCATTGATCAAGTCGCAGACCCGAGTGTCGATCTGGCCTTCCCGGACTCGGTGGTGGATATGATGCGCGGCGCACTGGGCCAGCCGCACGGCGGCTTCCCGCCCGAGATCCAGGCAAAGGTACTCAAGGGCGAGCAGCCAGAGACCCGCCGGCATGGTGACTTCTTGGCCCCAATTGACCTGGAGGCCACCCGTAAAGAGCTGAGCGACAAGCTGGAAGGTCTGACGATCGACGGAGAGGCTTTGAACGGCTACCTCATGTATCCCAAGGTGTTCTTGGATTACAAAGGGCGCAAACGCGAATTTGGTCCGGTGCATTGCCTGCCGACCCTCAATTTCTTCTATGGCATGGAAGTGGGCGAGGAGATCTCAATCGAAATCGACCCCGGTGTCACTTTGGAAGTCCGCTTGCAGGCCATTTCTGAAGTCGATGATGAAGGCACGGTTCGCGTCTTCTTTGAGCTGAACGGCCAACCGCGAACCGCGCGCGTTTCTGACCGCCGTGTGAGCGCCAGCGTTGCCAAGCACCCCAAGGCCGATGACGCCAATCCGGGGCATGTCGGTGCGCCCATGCCGGGCGTGGTCGCCTCTGTAGCGGTCAAGCAAGGCCAGGAGGTTAAAGCGGGCGATATGCTGCTGACCATCGAAGCCATGAAGATGGAGACCGGTTTGCACGCTGAGCGCGGGGGCCTGGTCAAAGCGCTGCATGTCTCGGTTGGATCGCAAATCGACGCCAAAGACCTGTTGCTAGAGCTGGAAGTCGAATAAGCTGGTGCCCTCCGGCAGAACCCCAAGACCCCGCTGCCGCTTGGTGGCGGGGTTTTCTTATGTGGGCAGAAGTCAAGGGTCGTCTCCGTTTGAATGTGTTGCAATGCGCAAATCGTAAGCATTTTCTTATTCGTGACCGGCTTGTCTGGTCACCAAGTACCGTTTTCGGTACGGTTGCGGTTGGATGCAGGATGTCTTTTTTATTGCCGTCCGACTAAGCGGACCAAACCCCGGTCACACCGCTGCACCCTTGGCCGCTGGCAATGGGTCCATCGCCAGCTTCCAAAGCTTAATCGCCAGCCGTCGTGCGACTGCGCAAATCGCCTTCTGGCTCACTTGAGATTTACTGAAGTAATGCTCGAACAGGCGCTTGGCCTCTTCGTCGCGCCACGTCCATTGCCAAGCAGCTTCGATGAGCAATGACCGCAGACGCCGCTGGCCCACGGGCCTGAGTTTGGCGCGGACCGGAGTTTGGCGCGGACCGGACCGTCGCCACTTCGGTGAACCACCGGAGCTAAGCCGAGATAGCTGGCGATTTCTTCCTTTCGCCGGAAGCGATCCGGCATGAAGATTTCAGACAGGAAGGTCGTCGCCGCGATCTCACCGACACCATCAACCGCCGTTAGTCGCTGAAAGCGCTCAGGGTGAAGGCGTTTTGTTGCGTCGGCAATGTGCCGATCGAGGAGCCTAAGCTCTTCCGTCCAAGTCTGTAGTTCTCGAACATAAGAAGCCATGGTCAACTGGTTGCAGTCATCCAAGCCTAAGGTCATCAGATCATTTGCCCATGACTTGGTCCAATGCGTTAAGCTCGCGGGCTCGCGAATGCCAAGGAACAGCAAGTAACCTTTGATACGCTGTTTGCACTTGGCGCGGACTTCCGCCAGCCGTTTGCGGCGGCGAACAAGGGCGCGATAGCCCTCTTGTTCCTCGGTTGGAATGGCAACCGATGACAGCAAGCCGGAGCTTAAATAGCGGGCGAGCTTGGTGGCATCAATGCGATCAGACTTCGCTTCGGCTGCGCCGCCTCTAGGAATGCGCGAAGCGGCCGCGACGATGGTCTTAAATCCCTCAGCAATCAGCCGACGCGCCAAGGTAAAGCCGGTCGGACCCGTTTCGTAAGCAATAGCCGTGATTGTAAGGCCCAGCTTTGTGAGCTGTGCAGTGAAGCTCTCAACATCGGCAGGGTGCGTGTAGGTCTCAATCAGGCCATCAGCGGGAGAGAGCAGCGCAATGCTGTAGCTGCGCTTGTGCACGTCAATCCCGACGAACACAGGCGAAG
>JAUIHE010000097.1 GCA_030432195.1 Alphaproteobacteria bacterium | reverse complement strand
AGACACAGCGGACATTACGATGGCCTTGTTGCTGTCCGTGGCGCGCCGATTTGCCGAAGGCGAACGGCGGGTGCGTTCGGGCGGCTGGGAAGGCTGGTCGCCGACCGCCATGTTGGGGCACCGTGTTTGGGGCAAGCGCCTGGGCATCATCGGTATGGGGCGTATCGGTCAAGCGGTCGCGCGTCGGGCCAACGGTTTTGGTATTGCCGTCCACTACCACAACCGCTCGCCGGTGGCCGAGTCTATCGAAAATGAGTTGCAGGCCTCGTACTGGTCCGATTTGGACGACATGCTCTCCCACATGGACATCATTTCGTTGAATGCGCCCGCGACCCAAGAAACGCATTACATCATGAACCGCGAGCGCCTGGCCAAGTTGCAGCCGCACGCCATCATTATTAATACCGCCCGCGGCGATCTGATCGACGAAGAAGCCCTGGCTGACGCCCTGATCGAAGGCAAAATCGCTGGCGCGGGCCTGGATGTCTATGAGCACGAGCCACGTGTTACCCCGCGCCTGCTTGAGCTGAACAATGTCGTGTTGCTGCCGCACCTGGGCTCTGCGACCTTCGAAGGCCGCATAGAGATGGGCGAGCGGGTCATTATCAACATTCGCTCCTTTGCCGATGGCCACGCGCCGCGCGACCGCGTTGTCGGCTCGTTCTAACAGGCTGCGGGCTTGACCGTGCGCGCGTCCTTTGGCGGGCGGCCGTACCGTCGCGACGTGCAAACCGCTGTGACCGCTGGCAAATCGGCGACCAAGCGGTTATGAACCAGGCCTGACCTGCCCCCACGATACAGAAATCCAGAACGCGCTGTCGAACCACCTCCACGCCATTGCGACGTTGACCTGTCTGCAGGCGCCCCAGCACTGCCGCCAACACCCCCACTTGGCATGAATTTGTCGAAGCAGACCAGACCGACCTATGGGTCGGCCCCGATGGTCCTCAGGCTAATGCCGGCGCAGTGGATGCCTGCCCAAGCGAAGAAGGCACTGCAAACTTTGCGCACTCTATGCCCGATAGTGTGCGGCGTCGTTGCGCTTGGGAACAAGAAACTCTGCGGCTAGAAGAGGTCTACAAAAGGAGCTGCAAGCATGGAACTAAACCAAGCTAGAACCCACATCGACCCCAGCGCCCACATCGACCCCAGCGCCCACATCGACCTCAGCGCCCACATCGACCCCAGAGCTCAGGCAAACCCTAGCGTCGCCGCACACATCAGCGCAAAGATTGGCCCAGGCCCTTTTATCGACGCTAGCGCCGTAATCGACAGCCTTCACAGCGCGCCGTATAGCGCCAAAACACATATAGACCCGCAAATTCAACCAGAATAAACCTATCGTAAAAGTAGGCAGCAGAACCCGCCTCTCCCCGTTTCCCGCAGACCAAAGCCCAAACGCCCCAAGAGCGGCTTAGCTTTATGGTCTCAATAATAAGGTTTGGACCATGACCAACACGCTTGCATCCAATGCACCCCAACCCGCAGCCGCGGCGCAGAGCGCGATTGCACCCGCCGCTGAGGCCATGCCGGAAATCGACGCTACGGTCGAGCGCGCGCGGGCGGCCATGGCCGAAATTGAAGACTACAGCCAAGAGCAGATTGACGCGCTGGTCAAAGCCCTGGCTTGGGCTATTTATCGCGATGACCATGCGCGCACCCTGGCTGAAATGGCCGTCGAAGACACCAAACTGGGCAATGTCCCTGACAAGATCACCAAGAACAAGCGCAAGACCTATGGCACGCTGTGCGATCTGATGCAGGTCCAGACCCGCGGTCTGTGTGACAGCGATCCCGAGCGCGGCCTCTATACCTATTTGAAGCCCGTCGGTGTTGTCGGCAGCATCACCCCATCGACCAACCCCGCCGCGACACCGGCCAACCAGGCCTTGATGGCGGTCAAAGGTGGCAACGCGATTATCATCTCCCCATCGCCCGCGGCCGCGCGTACAGCCTTAAAACTCAAAGAATACTTTGACGAAGCCCTAAAGGGCGAAGGTGCTCCTACCGATCTGTTCCAAGTGCTGGAGCCGCCGATCTCCTTCGCCAAAGCGTCTTACCTATCGAAAGCGGTTGACCTCATTCTTGTCACCGGCGACCAGGTCAACGTTCGTCGCGGCTATCAGAGCGGCACGCCCTGCATCGGCGTCGGCAAAGGCAACGTGCCCGTCATCATTGAAAGCAGCGCGGACCCCAAAGAGGCCGCCCAAAAGATTTTGCTGTCCAAGACCTTCGACAACGCAACGTCTTGTTCGTCAGAAAACGCGCTGGTGGTTTTGGATGACGTCTATGACGCCACCATCGCGGCCCTGCAAGAGGTCGGCGGTTACCTAGCCAACAGTGCGCAAGCGGCCAAGATCCAAAGCGCCCTGTTCCAAAACGGTAAGATCAACCGCCATGCGGTCGGCAAGCCGCTGAGCCACCTGGACGAGCTGTTCGCACTGGAGGGCGTGACCGAGGGTAAGCGCTTCATCATCACCGAGGACGAAGGCATCGGCGCACAGCACCCCATGTCGGGCGAAAAGTTGTCTCTGGTTCTGACCGTTTATCGCGCCAAGAGCTTTGACGAGGCCCTGGACAAGTGCGAGGCCATTTTGCGCTACGAAGGCATTGGCCATTCGGTTGGCATCCACACCGCAAAAGACGAGCTTGCGCACAAGCTGGCGGCGCGCATTCCGGTCGCCCGCGTGCTGGTCAACCAGGCCCACACTTTCGGCAATGGCGGAGGCATGAACAACGCGCTGCCCTTTACCTTGTCGATGGGCTGCGGCACCTGGGCAGGCAACTCAATCAGCGAGAACATGTCGATCAAAAACTTTGTCAACAAGACCGTGTTGGTGAAGACCTTTGACAAGGTGATCCCCGAGCGCGCGGACATGTTTGGAGGTCTTTATGACCCCCAGCTCGATAGCTGAGCGTGACATTGTAACTTCTAACACCGATCGCGTTTGGAGCGGAAGCCTGGCCATCGGCGGTGATAAGCCGCTGCCGTTGGCGGGCAACGCAGCGCATCGCGGCTTTGGTGAGCCCTGTGGTGGCTGCCTCGAAGCCAATTGGCTGGCGATTGAGACCGGGCCACAGCGCCTTGTCGCGGTGTTGGCCGTGGACGCGCTGTTCTCCTCGGCCACTTTTGAGGCCGATATCGAAAAGGCCTTGGGCGAGCACGACATCGCCCTAGATGGGCTCTGGGTCGTGGCGTCGCACAGTCATTTTGCGCCCCAGCTCGCGCCCGAGTTTCCGAGGCTCGGCCGCTGTGAGCGCGGCCATATCCACCAGACTGCTGGCGCCATCGTCAACGCCATTATCGCAGCCCGGCAAGGCCAGGACGGGCGCAAGCTGGCGACGATTGAAGCCGGTCAAGCCAAGGCCCTTGGCGCCGCATGTAGCCGCAAAAAGGGCCTAGTGATTTCTCGCCGATCGCCTTACCTGGCGCTTACCACCGCCCTGCGCCCCAACACCTCCGTGACTATCCCACGAGCATTGCGACTTTGGTGTCTGCGCGCGGGCGACGGGGCGCCGCTGGCGGTTTTGGCGCACTGGCCTTGCCACGCTGTCGCCTCCGCGCCAGTCAATCGTATGTCTTCCGCCCACGTCGGCGCGGTGCGCACGACGCTGCGCCGGGCGCTTGGCGAGACGCTGCCAGTCATCTGGCTGCCGGGCTGTTCAGGGGATATCGGCCCCTATTTCCCAGCGCCCTGGCACGCGCGCTTCAAACCCTCCTCAACAGACTTGCAGGCGGAATTCGGGCCCAATACGCCCAGCGTCATTGCCAAGTTCCACCAAGGCCTAACCAACGCCACCAAACGCGCCCTAGCCGCCCTGGCGCCCTTGGCAGACGACAGACAGCGGCTGCAAGGTAGCCCGACTGGCTTGCCGCTCACCCACGCCACGGCCCAACGCGCCCTGCTGCCCAAGGTGCAACTGGTCGTGCGCGACCTAAGGCTAGGGCCCTTGCGACTGGTTGGCTTCAATGCTGAGCCCTCATTTGCCTGGACCCAACATCTTGGATTTGCCGACGATGACCCGAAGGTGGCGGTGACAGGATACGTCGGCCCGGTGTTTGGCCATCTGCCGACGCCTGAGCAGGTTCCGCAAGGTGGCTATGAAGTCGATGGATTTCGGCATGCCTTTGGATTTGAAGGCGATTGGCGAAACGCGCCCGACTTGCGCAGGCTGGTTTGCGAAGCTGTTGCATGCTTGGATCGGCAACCAGGCATTCAGCAATGATCGTCGATCGCATCAGATCTTTGTCGCGATCTCGCTTCTTAAAGAGCATGAGCACCGTGGCTCTGGGAACGCTAGTCGCTCAGCCGGTGGCGCTGGCATCCCTAGCCTGCCATGTCGAATATACGGACCCGCGCGCTCAATAGGTCCAACATCAACAAGCGGCCCGCCAAGCTCTGCCCGATCCCCAGCAGCTCCTTGATCGCCTCGCTTGCCATCCAAGCCCCCAGCAAAGGACAGAGCGGCGCAAATACGCCAACATCGGCACAGCTTTGGCCCGGCCTTGGGTTTGCAAGTTCAGGGAAAAAATCGAGCAAATCAGGCTGGCCTGCTTCATAGGGTTTCAGCGTCGTCATCTGACCTTGGCTCTGAAAAATGGCGCCACTGACCAGCGGCAATGCCAGAGCCTTGGCAGCCTCGGCCACCGCAACCCGTGTTGGGCCGTTGTCGCAACCGTCAACAATCAAATCGTGACCGGCCAGCTGTTCACCGGCTTGCTCGTGGGTCACCGCCTCTTGCCGCCCCTCAAGCCGCACGTCGGGATTGAGGGCCGCGACAGCCCGCTGGATCGAGGCCACTTTGGCTTGACCGATCCCGTGCGAGGTGTGCAAAACCTGGCGCTGCAAATTTGACAGCTCGACCACATCAGGGTCAAAGACCGTTATCTGCCCGATCCCGGCTGCCGCCAAGCTCTGTACCACTGCGCAGCCCAGACCGCCGCCACCAACCACCGCAACCCGGCTCCGCAACAAGCGAACTTGCCCTTCTTCGTCGATCTCGGGCAGCACCAAGTGGCGCGCGTATCGTTCGATCTGGGCATCGCTCAACTCGATCAGGTCTGGCGCCTTATCCTCGCTCATCACAGTCCGTTCCTAGACCCCAGTTGACCCAAAGCCACCAGCCCCGCGCGCCGTGTCATCCAACGATTCCACGCACTCCCAGGTGACTTGCAGCACCGGCGCAATCACCATTTGTGCGATTCGCATGCCCCGCTCGATCAGAACGGCTTCTTGGCCCAGATTGATGAGCGGTACACAAATCTCTCCTCGATAGTCGCTGTCAACCGTGCCCGGCGCGTTGAGCACCGTCAAACCCTGGCGCACCGCCAGGCCCGAGCGCGGGCGCACCTGCGCTTCCAGCCCTTCGGGCAAGGCCATGGCAAAGCCGCAAGGCACCAAAGCACGCGCGCCGGGATCCAGGGTCAGCGGCTGCACCACCGCCGCCATCAAGTCCATACCCGCGGAGCCCGATGTCTCGTACTTGGGCAGCGGCAGATCAAGACCGTGGTCCAGAGGCTTTAAGCGCACCTTTGGCGCTCGTGCATCGAGTTCGGGACTAGTCACAAACGTTTCTTCCTTCGACTTCTGAAATCCTTGGCGCCGCTTGCCTGCCAGTTATTGCACTGGGGTCATGGCTCTGGGGTCATGGCTCTGGGGTCAATATTCTGGGGTCATTGCTGGACCAGCTTCCGCGCGATGCGCTCAGCCAGCCGCTGAGCAACCGCCGTTTTGTCCAGCTGCGGCCAGGTTTCAACGCCGTCTTGGTCGATCAGGTGAACCTGGTTGCTATCGCCCCCAAAAACGCCGCGCTCGGCGCTTACATCATTCGCAAGGATCCAATCACAGCCTTTGCGCTGCCGCTTGGCCTGTGCGTATTCGACGACGTTTTCGGTCTCTGCCGCAAACCCCACCACCAGCGCCGGCCGGTTCGTCTGCTGGCAGATCGTTGCCAGAATATCCGGGTTTTGTTGCCAGGCAATGACCGGCAGGCCATCGCCGGTCTTCTTCATTTTGTTGGGCGGTATATCCGCCTTCCAGTCCGCCACCGCCGCCGCGCAAATTGCAGCGTCTACCGGCAAAGCGGTCAAACAGGCGGCAAGCATATCATCGGCACTTTCGACATCCAGGCGCTTGACACCCTGAGGGGTCGGCAAAGAAACGGGGCCCGCGACCAGCGTCACCTGAGCACCCAGCGCGGTCAGAGCTGAGGCAATGGCAAAGCCTTGCTTGCCCGAAGAATGATTAGAAACATAGCGCACAGGATCCAGCGCTTCGCGTGTTGGACCCGCCGTGACCAAGATTTTCTTCCCAGCCAAGGGCCCCGCGCTCGGATTAAGCTTTGCAACGATCGCGGCTAGAATTTCTTCGGGCTCGGCCATGCGACCGGTCGCCACTTCGCCGCACGCCAGATCACCCGCTTCCGGGCCAACAAAGCCAAGGCCGCGCGCTGCCAGGCGCTGGCGGTTTTCTTGCGTTGCCGGATGCGCCCACATATAGCCGTTCATCGCTGGCGCGAGCAAAATCGGTGCTGAGCTGGCCAACAGACAGGTCGTAGCCAAGTCGTCGGCCAAGCCGCTGGCCATACGCGCCATCAGGTTTGCCGTTGCCGGGGCGACCACGATCAGATCCGCCTCACGCGATAAGCGAATATGGCCCATTTCGGCCTCTTCGGTCAGCGAGAACAAGTCTTGATAGACCGGCTGCTCGCTTAGCGCAGAAACGGAAAGCGGGGTTACGAACTGCGCCCCGCCGCTGGTCAGAATACAGCGGACCTCAGCGCCCTGGTCGCGCAAGCGGCGAATGAGGAACAAGGATTTATAGGCCGCTATGCCGCCGCCGATTATCAAAAGGATGCGCTTTGACGCCAACTGCATCGCAATACCTGCCCCAAGATCAGCTTGGCGGGCGCGGCGCGATCAATCTTCACCGCGCTTTGCCCACCAATTCAATTTGGCCTTTCTAAGTCATACCGCAAGACTTGGCCAGCAGGCAGGCGTCAGAAATCGCGCCTGCCGAGGATGGATGCTAGCCCAGGATCTTCGACACGACGATCAAACGGTTGTTGCCCATCCAAGATTTTGGCCGATAGCCGTTGATGAACTTAGCCGCGTAGCGATCAGAGCGCTCAGCAAAGTAGCGCGCGTATTTTTGGTAGTCCTTGGCGTTGACATCCTCGATGATATAGAGGCCGTTTTCCGCCAAATATCCTATTGTATTTTCAAAGAAAGTCACTCCTGCGGCAAACTCGTGGAGGCCATCGTCGATGATAATATCCATGCTGGCGCTTTGCATTTCAGCGCTTGCGGCAAAGCTGGCGATACTGTCGGCCGAGGTCTGATCGCACTGGTAGGTCTTGATGCGTTCTTCTTCGAACAGCACGCCAGCATCAATATCCACCCCGGTGATCTGCGCGTTTGGAAAAAAGTCGCGCCAAACCCTGAGGCTAGCCCCGGGCCGCCCTTTGACACCCATGTTCGAGGTGACGTTGGGATTGTTGGTGCCCAGCCCGCATTCGAGCACCGCGCGCACGTCTTGGCGCTTGAGCTGAAACAGCAGCTCATAGAAGTCCGCATAGGTGTGGCTTGGCCAAGGATAGGGGTGACCATCTGCAACGATCTCCCCCTTGTCACTGCCGTAGGTATCGCAGAGCGCGTTCAGCAAGCTGTTTGCGTTCTTTTGGTACAAAATGTCGGCGCGCTGATCCAATTTCTCCTGAACCGCGAGGTTGGCGAGCCAGTACTCAAGACGGGCTTTGGTTTTTTTGTAAATCGACATGTTTGCCTTCCATTGGTTCGGTTGTGGGCGACGATCCGCCTATGACGACAGCGCCACTACAAACACGAGCGAGAGCGTAATCAGCCCCCCTATTGTAGCCCAGAATAAGGGCCACAGCGGACCCCGACCTTTTTCCTTCGCGCTGCGGTTATTCTTCCCCGAAGCCGCCTTCCCCAGAGCCGCGTGGGTGTTTGCCTCCAAATAGACCTCCAGCCGGTCGGCAAGATCGGGTAGGCGTTGCAGGCTTTCTAGGCCGCGCTTGACCTCTTCGCGCACTCGGGCTTGCGGGCCGCGGTTTTCTCGCATCCAGCTTTCGATCAAGGGCTGCGCCAACGTCCAGATATTGACCCCAGGCGCCACTCGGCGCGCGATGCCTTCGGCCATAATCATGTTCTTTTGCAAGATAAACAGCTCGGGTTGGACGACGAAATTAAAGGCCCGCCCCATGCCCAGCAACTGACCAACCAGCCGCCCGAAAGACACCTTGTCCAGCGGCTGGCCAATAATGGGCTCACAGACCGCGCGCAAAGACAGGGCGAAGAAATCCAGGTCATCGGCGCGCTGCAAATATCCTTCGTCCAAGAACCGCTTGGCAATAGCCCGATAGTCACGTTGCAATAGGGCCATCAGCACATCGGCCAGAAAAACGCGCAAAGGCCAAGCGACCGATCCCATGATGCCGTAGTCCACCAAGGCCACCTGACCCGCCGCTGTAATCGACAAATTGCCGCCGTGCTGATCGCCGTGGAAATAGCCATCCCGAAAGATCGACAAGAACAACAATTCCGCCGCCTGGCCAAAGACGTGCTCCAGGTCATGCCCGGCCGCGATCAGCCCGTCGCGATCATTCATCGACACGCCCTCAACGCGGGTCATGGTCAGGACCGTGCGCGCGGTCAGATCCCAATGCGCGCGCGGCACCACAACGCGATTTTCCTGCTCATTGTAGGCGAAAAAGGTCTCCATCGCCGCCGCTTCTAGGCGCAGATCAGTCTCGGTCTGGAGCTGACGCTCATAGACCGTCAGCAGGCCCGGCGCGTTGAGCGAGCGCGTGCCCGGCAATAAAGTGGTGAGCGCCGCCAACCAGCGAAACAGGGCCAGGTCTTTTGCAAAGGCGCGGCGGATTCCAGGCCTTAGAACCTTGACCGCCACCGGTTGGCCCGTGCTGGTCACCGCAAAATGCACCTGCGCGACAGAGGCCGCCGACAGGGGCTCTTCATCGAAACTGGCAAAGAGCGTCTCTAAAGGGGCCTCGAACTGGCGCTCAATTTCGGCGCGGACAAGGGCGAAATCAAAGCCCGGCAGCCGGTCTTGCAAGGCTGTTAGATCCAGAACACCTTGTTCGCCGATCAGATCAACGCGGGTCGCCAAAAGCTGACCGGCCTTGATGTATGAGGGGCCAAGCTCGGTCAAAGCCGCCGCCAAGCGTTGGCCTGGTCGCCTTTCGGGCGCGCCCGCTGCCTTGGCCCGTTTGCGCCCGTGCAGAACGCCAAAGGCCCAGGCACCCAAACCCGATTCAGGCACCAGCGGGGCGAAAATCTCCAGCGCATCGTGACGCCGCAACACCCGCAATAAACGCCAGAGCTGACGCAGCGGCGGCAACCAGATCGAGCCTTGTCGTGCCATGCTCGTTAGAGCCGCCAGCCGGTATGGATCGCTGCGATACCGCCTGACAGATTGGTATGGCTGACACGCTCAAATCCTGCCTGGCGCATCATGTCTTCCAATTCGCCTTGCTTGGCGAACTTGCGAATAGACTCCACCAGATACTGATAGGAATCGCGGTCGCCCGCCACAAGCTGGCCCATGCGTGGAATGACGTTAAAGGAGTAGGCGTCATAAAATCTGTCGAAGCCTGGAATAACGACCTGCGAGAACTCCAAGCAGAAAAAGCGCCCGCCTGGCTTCAACACACGATAGGCCTCATTCAGCGCCTTTTGTGGCTCATCGACGTTCCGCAGCCCAAAAGAAATGGTGTAGCAATCAAAGCTGCGATCCGGCAGCGCGAGCCCGGTTGCCGTACCACAGAGCCAGGAATACTTTGTCTCATATTGGGGATAGGGATTGGCAAGCCGCTGAGCCCGCGCTTGTCCTTCAACCAACATCGACGGCGTCAGGTCACAGACCGTGACATCCGCGCGGCTGCCAATTGGCAGGCGACGACGGCGCGCGTCTTGTTCTGCGGCGCGCCCCAAGGCAAACGCGATATCACCCGTACCACCCGCAACATCCAAAAAACGCTCTGACGCTCGCGGCTTAATGCAATTGATAAAGTGGGCCTTCCACAGCCGGTGAACACCCAAGGACATGACGTCATTCATGCGATCATAGGAGCGCGCGACCGACGTAAAGACGCCTTGCACCATGTCGGCTTTGTCTTCCAGTGGCACATCTTGGCAGCCGAAATGGGTCGTTGCTTGTCCGGCCTGTTGGGGGTCGGGGCTGCTCATAGGGCTGCGATCTGGGCTGCGATCGGGCGTATCTTGGCTGCTGCTCTGCTCTGGCATGGCGGACCTCTTCTTGGGAACGAGCGGCGCGCTCGGCATCGACCTGCTGCGAATCCTCGTTTGATCTTGTGCTAAGCTAGTGCGAAAGCTTGGGCTTTCCCAAGGCCATTTTGTCCTAGGGACCGCCGCAAAGTTTGTAACAGCAGTCAAGAACCCAACGCCATGCCCGAATTGCCCGAAGTCGAGACCACCATGCGCGGGCTAGCGCCCTTTGTTGTCGGCCAGCGCCTGGCCTTGGCGCGCGCCTATCGCCCAAATTTGCGATTTGCCATCCCGCAGGACTTTCAGCAAGCCATGCAAGGTCAAGTCGTTGAGCGGCTAGAGCGCCGGGCCAAGTACCTTTTGTGGCACCTTTCCAATCGGCGGGTCATGCTGATGCACTTGGGGATGTCGGGGCGCCTGCGAATCAACCCCAACGAGCCACTGGCGAAGCACGATCATCTGCAATGGCAGACCCAAGCAGGCGACGACATTCGCTTTCATGACCCGCGGCGGTTTGGATTTGTCGATCTGTTCGACTTAGAGAACCAAGAGCGCCATCCGTCGCTCGCCAAGCTGGGGCCGGAGCCCTTGGGTCCAGATTTCACCGCCAGGGGTTTGGCGAGCGCCCTCTCTGGCCGCAAAGCCCCGATCAAGAGCCTGCTGCTGGATCAACGGATCGTCGCGGGACTTGGAAATATCTATGTCTGCGAAGCCCTGTTCATGGCCCGCATTCATCCCAGCCGCTCAGGAGCCGGTCTAACCAACAAGGACTGCCAAGCGCTTTGGGCCGCCCTGCGCGAGGTTCTGGAAAGGGCCATCGCTGCGGGCGGCTCCTCGCTGCGCGACTTCCGCCAAGTGGACGGCAACTTGGGATACTTTGCCCATCAATGGCAGGTCTATGGCCGTGAAGACCAACCTTGCCCAAGGTGCCAGACCCCTGTTGAGCGACTCCAACAATCCGGGCGTAGCAGTTTCCTTTGCCCCGCCTGCCAGCGCTAGCGCGCGCCACGCCTGCTAACGCTAGCACGCGCCGCCGTAAACCCGCGCAACCAGCGTTCGCCCCCGCAAGGCCGCGCCAATTGGACCATTTGGACAAGCGTATCGCACGAATCTATAGCGCTTGGACGCTGCAACAGCTTGACGAGCTATCCACAGCTCCTTTATAGACCGGCTTAACGTGAAAGAACTCGATTCATAAGGATTATGTTTCCATGGCAAATTCGCCACAGGCCCGTAAGCGCATCCGCACCGCGGAGCGCCGGACGGCTATCAATCGTGCCCGCCGCTCGCGCGTGCGCACTTACATCAAGAAAGTAGAAGCTGCTATCGCCGCTGGTGATAAAGACGCAGCTGCTGAAGCCTTCAAAAACGCGCAGCCCGAAATGCAGCGTGGCGTGACCAAAGGCGTGTTCCACAAGAACATGGTATCACGCAAACTGTCGCGTTTGTCGTCGCGCATCAAAGCGATGGCCTAACGCCAATCGCTAAGGTCTAGCGCTCTCGCTATACGCGAATGCGCGGACACTTATCCCAAGGGGAGGCTTAGCCTCCCCTTTTTTGTATTATACTCCGATTCCTGAGAGATCCGCGTTTTCCTTGACGTGGCAGGCTCCAGCGATTCAGATGTGAACATGCGGATTGAACCCCATTTTCTGTCATTG
>JAUIHE010000096.1 GCA_030432195.1 Alphaproteobacteria bacterium | reverse complement strand
AGTATTTGGGGTCCAGGGTGCGAATAGGCGCTTGATCGGTTGAAGGCATGTGCGTCATTGCCAGGCTCCAATACTGACCCGCAAAATTGGGCCAAAGGTTGCGTTTGGCCCAAACTTGCAGATCCTAACATCCGCCGCTCAGACAAGAGCGTCAATCCACCGTCACGAGCGCGACTAGGGGGTTATACCTAGTCTATCGGATGGGTCGCTTGATCTTAAAAAAAGAGCGGCTTTGGCGGGAACTGCTGGGCGCGAAGTCGCTTGCGTGATTGTGCGACTGGCTCGGCCTGTGCGAGCTAGTCAGACCATCTTTACCGCGTCAAATACCCAAGAGGTCACATGCAAACACAAGCAAAGGTCGTCATCATTGGCGGCGGGGTCATGGGCTGCTCTCTAGCTTATCACCTGGCGAAAGAAGGCTGGAGCGATACCATTTTGCTTGAAAAGGCCGAGCTGACATCTGGCTCGACTTGGCACGCAGCGGGCCAGATCACCCATTCGGTGAGCCACTTCGGCCTTGCAAAAATGGCCGCCTACGGTACCGAACTCTATCCCCAGCTTGAAGCAGAGACCGGCCAGTCAGCGACTTGGCACGGCTGTGGTTCGCTGCGCGTGGCCTATGAGGACGCTGAAGTCGATTGGCTGCACTACACGCGCTCAATCGGCGTTGGCCTGGGTCACGAGATGCACATCATCGGCCCGGAGCAGATCAAGGCTTTGCATCCTTATTATAATGTCGAGGGCATCAAGGCGGCTCTGCATACACCGCACGACGGTCACGTCGACCCCGCTGGCGTCAGCTTTGCACTGGCTGCGGGCGCACGGCAGATGGGGGTGCAAGTTGTCCGACATAATCGCGCGACCAATGTGAGGCGCGACAAAAACGAGTGGATCGTCGAGACCGAGCAGGGCGATATCCGCTGTGAGATTGTCGTCAATGCGGGGGGAACATATGCGCGCCAGATCGGTCAGTGGGTCGGCCTGGATTTGCCGATCGCCAACCTGCTGCACCACTATCTAATCACCGATACAGTGCCCGAATTCATGGACTTGGAGAAGGAGCTGCCGGTCATTCGTGATGACCGCAAGGTCTCCGGCTATATCCGCATGGAGCAAAAGTCGGGCTTGATCGGGATCTATGAAAAGACCAATGCCACGACGATTTGGGACGATGGCACGCCCTGGGCCGCTGAAAATGAGCTGTTCGATCCCGACTATGACCGCATCATGCCTTGGCTGGAAAACGCTTTTGAGCGCATGCCGATTTTGGGTGAGCTGGGGATCAAGCGCGTTGTGCATGGTGCCATCACTCACCCGCCAGACGGTAACATGATGCTGGGCCCTTCGGGCGTTGAGAACTTCTGGCTCTGCTGTGGTTCGCAAGTGGGGATTGCCTGGGGACCGGGCGCCGGGCGCTATTTGGCCCAATGGATGGTGCATGGTTCGGCCGACATCTCTATGGCCAGCTTTGATCCACGCCGTTTTGGCGCCAAGATCGACAATGACTACCGGATCAACAAGGCCAAGGAAGACTACTGCCTGAGGCACGAGATCCCATTCCCACATTTGGATCGCCCAGACTGCCGCCCGTCGCACTCCAAGACAACGCCCCTTTACAAGGTCTTGAAGTCCAAAGGCGCGGTTTATCAAGATGTCTACGGTTGGGAACGTCCCTACTGGTATGCCACCGGCGGCCTGGCTCAGCAGCACATCCACGCCTTCCGTCGTTCGGCGCTGCACGACATAATCGCTGCGGAGGTCAAAGGATTGCGCGAGGCGGCGGCCATCGCGGATCTTTCGGCTTTCTCCAAGATCGAAGTTTCTGGGGCAGACGCTCAGCAATACCTGGAGCGCACGACCTCAAACCGCATCCCGACCAAGGTTGGTTCGTCCGGCTTGACCTACATGGTTGGTGCCAACGGGCGCCTGGAGGGTGAGACCTCTATCGTCAAGCTGGCGGACAATCACTTCTATTTGGTTTACGCGGCTGCCAAAGAGGCCATGCTGTTGGATTGGATGCAAAGCCAGGTTCAGGCGGGCGAAGATGTCTCCTTTGACAACGTGTCTGAAGCGCGCGGTGTCATCATGATCGCCGGGCCAAAATCGCGTGAGATTTTGGGCCAAGCCACGGGGGCCGACCTATCGAACGGCGCCTTTAAGTGGCTGACAACGCAGCACATCCAGGTGGCAGGCATTGACGACGTTCGCGCGATGCGCGTCACCTATACCGGTGAACTGGGCTGGGAGCTGCACGTGCCTATGGAGGGTATGTTGGCGGTGTATGAGGCACTGGTCGCCGCTGGGGAGCCCTTGGGTATGATCCACGCAGGTTCAGCCATGCTAAACGCGGTGCGCATGGAAAAGGCCTATAAGTCCGGCCATGAAATCACCAACGAAGTGACCCTAGCTGAAGCAGATCTGATGCGCTTTACCCGCAAGGACGGAGGGTTCCAGGGCGCCGAAATCTCAATGGCGCCCGCCTTGCGCTGGAAAGTGGCGTTGCTGCAGCTAGAAGAAGCGCCTGGCGTAGAGGCTGATCCTCTGGGCTCAGAGAGCATTTGGATCGGTGAGCGCTATGTCGGCACCATCGCTTCGGGCGGCTATGGCTACTCGGTCGGTGCCTATTTGGCTTGGGCCTATCTGGCGGTTGATGCAAGCGCGCCGAGCACGGAGCTTGACGTCATGGTCATGGGGCAACCGCGAAAGGCCGTGGTGCTTGACGGGCCCGTATGGGACGCGGACAATGCCCGCATGAAAGCCTAACCTTTGGGTCTTTCGCCATCAGCCATTGGGGCCGCCTGGCATCTCCGGAGCGGCCCTTTTTTTCTAATAATTCTAGAATCTTAGATATCTTGAGGAGAGCCCCATGGACGGCAAATTTGAAATTGGCCTGGAGCAGCGCAAGGCGACCCTGGGCGCGGAATATGTCGAAAAGAACCTGGCCGCCGCCGATGATTTCACACGCCCTTTCCAAGAAGCCATGACGGCTTGGTGTTGGGGTTTTGGCTGGGGCGACGAGGCGATTGATGCCAAGACCCGCTCAATGATGAACCTGGCGATGATTGGTGCGCTGGGCAAAATGCACGAATGGGAAATCCACTGCCGCGGTGCCATCAACAATGGCGTCAGCAAAGAGGAGATCCGCGCCATCATCCACGTTGTCGGCATTTATTGCGGCGTGCCGCAATCGCTGGAGTGCTTTCGCGTCGCGCGTAAGGTCTTGGAAGAAAAGGGCCTGTTGTAGTGCGATTGACCTGCCTTGGTACCGGCTCGCCCGAGAGCCACGCGGAGCGGGCCTCGTCGGGCTACCTACTCGAGGTGGCGGGCCAGCGGTTGCTGCTTGACTGTGGGGGCGGGGTGGTGAGCCGCTTGATCGAGGCGGGTTTTCGGCCTGCCGATGTCGATCACGTCCTTTTTTCCCATCTGCATAGCGATCACATGATGGATTATGCGCGCTTGGTCCACGCACACTGGGACGAAGGCGGCCAAACTGAAGAGCGTGTTTTGCAGGTCACAGGCCCCGCGCCCATCGCCACCATCACGCAACGCTTGTTTGGCGATCAGGGCGCTTTCGCCTTTGATCTAACCGCGCGCTGTGAATTGCAGGGCAGCAAGGATGTTTGGGTGGCGCGGGGCGGGCAGTTGCCCAGACCTTGGCCAAAGCCGCAAGTGCAAGAGGTGCAACCAGGAATTAAACTAGAGGGGCCGGGTTGGCGGCTGACGTCGTGTTCTGTGCCCCACGCTCAACCGCATCTAACTTGTATGGCGCTGCGCCTAGAAAGTGACGACGGCAAGTCCCTGGTCTATTCGGGCGATGCCGCGTTGTGCCCTGAGCTGGAGGCGCTGGCCGAGGGTGCGGATTTGCTGTTGCATTGGTGTTATCGCCACGACGAGGAAGACGCCCCAGCCTTCATTCGCCGTATGAGCCCAACGCCCTCTGAAATTGGTGCTATGGCCAAGCGCATCGGCGTAAGGCACTTGGCCTTGACCCATTTTCGCTCTGCGGTCGATGAGGCGGACGGCCTATTGCAACGCATGCGATCGGCGGGGCAGGCGGCGTTTGGTGGCCCCGTGACGATGGCAAGCGATTTACTAGCCATAGATATCTAGGCGACGGTTTCACCGGCAAGGCTAGGGCCGAGCGCGACAAGGGTAGCCCTGGCGTAAGCAAGTTTGCCCGCGTGGTCCAGGCCTGCGCCCAAGGCCCCTTCGACAAACAAGGAGGTCAAGCCATGAACGCTGCTCCAGGCCAAGAGTTCTTGCGGCGACAGTTTGCGCTGGTCGTCGTCAAGCAGGCTTTCGGCAAATCCCCCTGCTAAAAGCGCACCCAGATGCTGGGACGCCTGTCGGTAGTCCGCGTCGCTGGGGTCGATAAGTTCACTGCGCCACATGGCTTGAAACATGGCCGATCGCTCGATCCCAAAGGCGACGTAGGCAAGCCCCACTTCAAGAAACGGGTGTTCGTGGGGCTGGCTGGCGGTGGCAGTCATGCGCGCGGCCATCAAGCGCAGAGCGCGCGTTGCAAATGCGGTGAAGAGCGCCCGTTTATCACGATAATGCTTAAAGGCGGCCGACGGTGCGACGCCAATCAGTTTTGCGCAGCCGCGCAAGGTGACGGCCTCTAAACCGAAGCGTTCTGCCAACTCTTCAACGGCCTCTAGCAGGCTTTCGGCCAAGTGTCCGTGATGGTAGCGGGATGATTTATGCCGCAAAATCAATCTCATATCAAAAAATGTGAACAGTGATTACTTTTTTGGGGGTTGAAGCCTTGCAAGTCAAGGGGGCAAGGCATATCTAAAGTTTGTGAACGGTGTTCACTTTGACCGCCGTTGAACCCTTTTTGACAATCTGAGGAGAGGATGAGACCCATGTGCAATTGGGCTAGGCGGCATGACCGCAATGATTCTGATGTTCGTTCGGGTACGCCCTGGACGCCTTTTGGCATCGGCATGATGGTGCTGGCCTACATTCTGTTTTGGCCTCTTGGCTTGGTCTTGACCCTGTGGATGGTCTCGGGCCGCCACGTCGCCGACTTGCCGCGGGCAATTGGTGAAACGATTTCGGGTTGGTTCCCGCGTCGGGGCGAAGGCTGGACGCGCAGCGACTGGCGGAGCGAAGGTTTTAGTCGCGGCCGCGGCTCTGGTAATACCGTCTTTGATGACTATCAGCAGACACAGTACGACCGGATCTCCGAAATCAAGCGCGAGATCAAGGATACTTGGAGCCGGTTCCGCGATTTCCGCAACGATGAACAGCGCCGCCAAGAGCGGGACGAGTTTGATCGTTTCATGCGCGGCGACAAGGCTCAAGGCAATGAGGGCTTTAACGCTGGCCCATCCGGCGAAGATGGAACTTCCGGCGGGGTCCGCAGCTAGACCGCTCTAAGGCATGCGAGCTAAAAAATCGGGGCGCTTCTCAATGGGGAGCGCCCTTTGTTTTGCCCGCGAATTACCGGCCTTGCGTAGAAATCCCTATGACGCGATTGGGCAGAAGCCCCAGCCAAAGCGCCGCCTCTGGGCCAGCCAGAAGCAGGGCATGGGGCTAGCGTTGACCCATAATCAGCCTGATTTTTTTGTGGAGTTTTCCGCCATGGCCCGCGCAAGTCGATCTCGTACACCGGTTCAGCCCACAGCGGCACCCGCATCGCCATACGTTCAGCGAAAGCTGCCGTTTTATGACGTGCTGGATGAAGAATCCTTGGTGCGTATCGAAGAACAAGCCGATGCAATCATGCAAGAAATCGGTCTAGAATTTCGCGATGACCCTTTGGCGCTGGAGCGATGGCGAGCTGCGGGCGCTGACGTGACGGAAACGCGCGTGCGTGCGCCCAAAGGCCTGGTTCGCCAGCTTTGCAAGACCGCGCCAAGCAGCTTTAAGCAAGTCGCGCGTAACCCGGAACGCAGCGTTGTTATTGGCGGTCGGAATCAGGTCTTTGCCCCGGTCTATGGCCCGCCGTTCGTTCGCGATCTGGAGGGCGGGCGACGATACGGCAACATGGCGGATTTTGAGCGCTTAGTGAAGATTTGCCATATGCTGCCGAGCATCCATCACACGGGTTTTGTCGTGACTGAACCATGCGATGTGCCGGTGTCTAAACGGCACTTGGACATGTTGATGGCTCACATGCGCTATACCGATAAGCCGCACTTGGGCGCCATAACCGAAAAGTCGCGGGCTCAAGATAGCGTTGATATGGCTCGGATTTTGCACGGAGATCAGGTCTTTGACAGTTCGTGCGTAATAATGGGCAATGTAAATACCAATTCGCCCCTGTTGGTTGACCGGGTGGTGACCGAGGCAATGGAAGTCTATTGCGGCAGCGGTCAGGGCATCGTGGTGGTGCCCTTCATCTTAAGCGGAGCCATGGGGCCCGTGACCACAGCGGGCTCTATCGCGCAAGCTCTGGCCGAGGCGCTGATGTGCTGTGCCTATAGCCAACTGGTCCGTCCGGGCGCTCCCTTCGTCCTGGGCAACTTCCTATCCAGCATGTCGCTGAAGTCGGGCGCGCCGACCTTTGGCATGCCAGAACCGGTGCTGTCTAACTATGTCATCGGTCAATTGGCGCGACGCGCGGGTCTACCGCTGCGCTGTGGTGGCAGTTTGACGGCCTCAAAAACCGCTGACGCACAGGCGGCCTACGAGAGCGCCGATTCAGCCCACTCAACGATCATGGCAGGGGCCAACTTCATGTTGCATGCTGCCGGTTGGTTGGAAGGCGGCCTTAGCGCCGGATTTGAAAAACTGGTCATGGACGCCGACCGCTTGTCCGCCTATCAAGCCCTCATGAACGGGCTGGATGTGAGCGATGAGGCTCTGGCTCGCTCAGCCTATGACGAGGTGGAGCCCGCCGGGCACTTCTTGGGTTGTGCCCACACCATGCAAAACTATCAGACGGCGTTTTGGGAATCCTCGCTTTCGGACTCTGAAAACGTTGAGAGCTGGGAAGAGCGCGGCTCAAAGGACATGGAGCGGCGCGCCTATGAGCGCTGGCAGTCCTTGTTGGAGGATTACATCGAACCGCCGATGCCCGCTGAGACCTTTGAAGCGCTCAACGGCTTTGTCGCCAAGCGTAAGGAAGAGCTGCCGGACGCTTGGTACTAGGCCTGGCAGGCGTCGTCTAGCCCCTGGCACCCGTCTTGCGCAGCGCAGAAAACCGCGATTCATTGCCGGGCTCGGGCAGGTGAGGGATCATGACAGCAAACACGAGCGAGAGCACCGCAAAGGCCGCGCCAACCAAGAAAACAGCGGCTTGTGAGCTCAGCCAGACCAGGCCCAAACCGATGGGCAAGAAGACCGCTGCAATATGGTTGATGGTAAAGGCCATGCCTGCCGATCCAGCAATGTCGGCGGGATCCGCGATTTTCTGGAAATAGGTTTTGATCCCAATCGCTAAGGCGAAAAACAGGTGATCGACCATGTAAAGGCCAATGGCGATGGTCTGGTTCGGCACAAAGGCGTAAGAGACGAATATCACGATCAAGCCCAAGTACTCGAAGACCAGAACCGGCCGTTCGCCGTAGCGCGCAATGACCTTGCCTGCAATGGGCGCCATGATCATGCTCAAGACCCCAGTGGCGATCATGATCGACACCATGGAGTGAACCTCTAGGCCGTAGCGCTCAACCAGCATCCAAGCGGCGAAGACCGTGAAAATCTGCCGCCTAGCGCCCGAACAAAATTCCAGGGCATAAAACAGCCAATAGCGCTTGCGCAGAATGATCTGCTGATGCTGTGCCACCTTTTGCGGAAAACTGGGGTAGCGCCACCATACGTAGGCCACCATGGCGGCCGTCACAATGCCGCCGATCCAATAGATGGTCGCATAGGGAAGGCCCAAATAGCGCCAACACAGCGCCACCATGCCCATGGCCAGCAGACCGACACCGGCGCGAACGGCCGTCATTTGTCCCAACACGATTGGGGCCCGTTCTTTGCTGAGCCATTGCAGGGCCAGTGAATTCAACACCGGCTCTTGAAAGTGAAAGCCGATAGAGGAGATCATGGTCACGATCAGCAAGCCCCAAAGGCTGGTGAAGTGCCCGGTTATCGCCGATCCCACCGCCAGGATCATCAAGGCGACGTAGGCCAAACGCTGTTCTTTGATAAACAGCAGGACATAGGCCAGCGCGAACGCCATGAAGCCCGGTATCTCGCGCACCGAGTGCAGCAGACCGATGTCAAAGCCGTTGAAGTTGGCCTGCTCGTGCGTGAAGTTGTTGACCATGGCCATCCAGGTTGAGAAGGCAAATGGCATAGCCGCTGCCAGCCACAGTAGCGCGCTCTCCGGCGTTACTTGTAGAAAACGCGACGGCTTTAGCGAGGCCAGAACGGTAAATTGTGACTTGGACAAAGCTGATCTTTCATGCTGCCGGCGACTTGTAGGATGCAGGCTAGACGAGGATGGGGTCGGCAAGCGCAAGAGCCGCGCAGCACATTGAGGCTTCGCAGCTCTTGGTATGTTGAGGTCCGAGGCGCTGCAAATGCAGCCAGGCCAGGCTAAGGCAAGACAGACAGACGACGTGCAACTTCTTGGTAGCTCTCCGCCACTTCTCCCATATCGTGGCGGAAGCGGTCTTTGTCCAAGCGCTTTTGGGTCTCGCGATCCCAGAGACGGCACGAATCGGGGCTGATTTCGTCGGCCAATACGACCCGCATTTCATCGCCTTCGTAGAGGCGTCCAAATTCGAGTTTAAAGTCGATCAGTTTCAGGCCGATTCCGGCAAAAATACCCGACAGGATGTCGTTGCAACGCATGGCCATGCTATAGATTTCGTCCATCTCCTGCGGGGTTGCCCACTCAAAGGCAAAGATGTGCTCTTCGCCGACTAGGGGATCGCCCAAAGCATCATTCTTATAGCAGTATTCGATCAGGGGCCGCGGCAAGGACTGGCCTTCTTCAAGCCCCAGGCGCTTGCAGATAGAGCCCGCAGCGACGTTGCGGATAATGACCTCAAGCGGGATGATTTCGACCGCCTTGACCAGCTGTTCACGCATATTCAATGCCTTGATGAAGTGGGTCGGCACCTTCATCTCACCCAGGCGCAGCATCAAGAATTCTGAGATGCGGTTGTTGATGACGCCCTTGCCCTCTATGACGTCCTTTTTCTGCGCGTTAAACGCGGTGGCGTCGTCCTTAAAGTGCTGGATGACAGTGCCGGGCTCTGGGCCCTCATAGATGATCTTGGCTTTGCCTTCGTAGAGCTTGCGGCGTGACATGTCGGGGTCCTTATTATTGAACGTGTCGTGGATCGCGCTAGGCCCGGGCACTGGGCCGGGATGGCGCGCTCAAAACCGATCAGGTGTTGGGCGGGTGTTAAGTCCTGGGATGCTTTAGCGCATAACCAGCAACAACAAAATACCTAAGACGAGGAAGCCAAAGCCGACCCATTCCAGGCGCTTGGGCGTTTCGCGGAAATAGAACAACGAAATGCCCATGACAAAGAAGAGCTCAATTTGTCCCAGCGTCTTCACGTAAGAAGCATTCATGGCAGCCATGGCCGTGAACCAGCCCGCGGATCCGGCCAGCGAAGTAAAGCCGACGAAGCTTGCAAGGCCGGGTCTTCCAACAAGCGCCAACAGGGCAGGGCGCTCGCGCCAGGCCATCCAGACCAAGCAAAGGACCGCCTGCATGCTCACCATGGTCACGAGCACGCAAGACGCCCGCAACATCACATTATCATGGGCGATTTGCTGGCTGGCATCGCGCAGCAACAAGGATGTGAGCGCGAACAACAGCGCGGCAGCCAGGCCCCAAAGCGCCGAAGGATCGCTGATGAGTTGCAGGGGCGAGACCCAGCCCTGTTTTGCGACCGTGAGGAAGATCAGCCCCAAAAAGGCGATAATCATCGCCAGCCAGCCCCAGCTTGATATTTCTTCGGTAAAGAAAAGCGTTCCGATGACCGCCGTGAGCAGGATTTCCGACTTGATGTACATGGTCGCCACGGCAAAGTTGCGCAGCCGAAACATGTGAATCAGCACGGCCGTAGCGGCGATCTGCGTCAGCCCTGCCGCCAAGCAGAAGACAAAAAATCGAGGCCCCGGCCAGGCCCCTGGCCAGCCAAACAGCCAGACCAGCAATCCCAAATAGGCCCAAGCAAAGGGCAGGCCATGGGTATAGCGCGCCGTGGTCGCGCCCATAATAGAGCTGGCTTGGGATAGCTGCTTTTGGCCCGCCGTGCGCACGGCCTGCATCAAGGCAGCCAACAAGGTAAAGGGGATCCAAATCACCGAATAGGCCTCCAGCTGTGTTCGGGCCTAGGCCGGAATGAAGCGTGCTTTGATCTTGCGTACCAAACCATCACGAACGCGGTTGAGATGCGCGCGCTGCTCGTCTCGGTTGGCGTCATCGCCAAGCTGGGGTTCATCGGTCGGCCAATGTTCGATCGTCAAGTCATGGCCGGCTGCAAAGTGCATCAAAAACATCCGCGCGGGCTCGGACAGCGATATCACCAGGTCTACATCACCCAGATCGATTTCGTCCAAGGCCTGGCCTTCGTGTTTGGACATATCCAGGCCAATTTCGCGCATGCTGGCAATGGCATAGCCGTCTGTCAACTTGGCTTGCACGCCTGCCGATTGCACTTTGATTTCCAAATCACGCCGTTGGGCGATATCGCGCAAGATGGCCTCGGCCATAGGCGAGCGGATGGAGTTGAAGGTGCAAACGAATAGCACGGACTGGGGTTTTTGACTGTCAGCCACGGCCACCTCCAATGCCCGTCATGTCCTTGCTAGACTTTAAGTACAATGAGGCGATCAGCGTAATAAAGCGCCGCGCAGTTGGCAGGTCCATTTCGATTTTCCCCTGTAGCCGCTGTAGCAAAAGCTCAGCGGTCTCGTTGTGTAGGCCTCGCCGGGCCATGTCGATTGCCTCGATCTTTGACGGGTGGGCCGTCTTGATCGCCTCGTAGTAGGAGTGGCAAATTTCGTGATAGTCGCGAATCAAGCGCCGGAACGGCGTGAGCGATAAGATGAACTGCCCCAGCAAATCCCCAGCCTCGGTTTGGATGTCAAAGCGCAGGCGGTTTTCAATGACCCAAAGCTCTAGGCGGTAGGGCCCTTCTGGATCTTTGGCGGGGCGAAAATAGTTTTCCTCCGTCAAGTCATAGATGGCGACTTGGCGTTCGTGCTCGATTTCCGAAGACTGGCGCTTTGCGAGGTCCCCCGCCAGAATCAGTGTAGAAATTCGAAATTGCGGGTCGCCGTCCATGTCCTAGACCTGAGCTTTCTAACGATTGAGTCGCTGTTCAACAGCGCGGGCGTGGGCCTCTAAGCCTTCTTCGCGCGCTAGCGTTGCTGTGGCGCCGCTAAGCTGCTGTAAACTCTCAGCAGTAAGGGCCAAAAACGACGAGCGCTTGAGGAAGGTAAAGACGTTCAGACCCGAAGCGTAGCGCGCGGAACGGGCGGTCGGCAAGACGTGATTGGGCCCGGCCATATAATCGCCAATGGGTTCCGGGGTGAAGTGGCCCAAAAAGACCGAACCCGCATTGCGGATAGCGGGCAGCAGCGCGTCAGGATCTTCAATTGCGAGCTCCAGATGTTCAGGAGCCAAACGATTGGACAGGTGCGCCGCCTCCTGCAAATCCGCCACCCGAATCAGCGCGCCAAAATCACGCCAGCTCGCTCCGGCAATGTCCGCACGGGGCAAATCTTCGAGTTGGCGTTCAACTTCGCCCGCGGTTGCTTCCAGCAAGCCAGCATCAGGGCTTATCAGGATGGACTGTGACGAAGCGTCATGTTCGGCCTGGCTCAGAAGATCGGCGGCCAGCCATGCCGGGTTGGCGCTTGAGTCTGCGATAATCAGAATTTCTGACGGGCCAGCGATCATATCAATGCCAACCTGCCCATAGACCAGGCGTTTAGCAGCCGCCACATAGGCGTTGCCGGGGCCAACGATGACATCAACAGGTTGGATAGTCTGCGTGCCGTAAGCCAGCGCGGCAATGGCTTGCGCCCCGCCAACGGTGTAAATCTCATCGACACCTGCGATTTGAGCCGCTGCAAGCACGGCCGGATTGAGGGCGCCATCTGGGGAAGGCACGCACATGACCAGCCGCTCGACGCCAGCAACCTTAGCCGGAATGGCATTCATCAAGACCGAGGAGGGATAGGCTGCGGTGCCGCCAGGAACATAGAGCCCGGCAGCCTCGACCGCGAGCCAACGCGCACCCAAACGCACCCCTTGCGGATCAACATAGTCCTGATTTTCGGGGACCTGCTTTTCGTGATAGGCGCGTATCCGAGCAGCAGCCAATTCAAGAGCGGCGCGGGTTTCTGGTGCAACTTG
>JAUIHE010000095.1 GCA_030432195.1 Alphaproteobacteria bacterium | reverse complement strand
ATCGCCTCGGGCGTACGCGCAAGGCGCTTCAGGAAAGCAACGCTGGTTCGCTGTTGCTGTTTGATGTCAACAACATCCGCTACGTTTCGGCGACCAAGATCGGCGAATGGGAGCGGGACAAGATGTGTCGCTTCTGCCTTCTGACCGGTGACGATGCCCCGCACGTTTGGGACTTTGGCTCGGCCGCAGTTCACCACCGCAAGTACTCTGATTGGCTGGTTCCTGAGAACTGTCATGCGGGCGTGGTCGGAATGCGCGGCACCATTCCCCCATCGTTTGGCCTGATGAAGAAATATGCCGAAGACATCGCGGGCCTGATTAAAGACGCGGGCATGGCCGGCATGCCGGTGGGCGTCGACTACGCCGAGACCGCCATGTTTGAAGCGCTGAAAGAAGCCGGCTTGAACGTGGTTGACGGTCAGCAAATCATGCTGTCCGCGCGCGAGATCAAGAACTGGGACGAAATCCAGCTTTTGACCCAAGCGGCCAGCATGGTCGATGGTGTCTACCACATGATCTATGAAGAGCTGAAGCCGGGCGTGCGTGAGAACGAGATCGTCGCCCTGTCAAACAAGATGCTCTATGATATGGGCTCGGACGACGTTGAGGCCATCAACGCCATTTCCGGCGAGCGCTGCAACCCGCACCCGCACAACTTCACTGACCGCTTGTTCCGCCCCGGCGACCAGGCCTTCTTTGACATTTTGCAGTCCTATCAGGGGTATCGCACCTGTTACTACCGCACCTTTAACATTGGCACCTCGACCCCGGCTCAGGTCGATGCCTACGTCAAGGCGCGCGAGTGGATTGATGCGTCAATCCAAGCCATCAAGCCCGGTGTAACCACTGACCAGGTGGCCAAGCTGTGGCCAAAGGCCGAAGAATTCGGATTCCCCGATGAGCTGTCAGCCTTTGGTCTCCAGTTCGGCCACGGCCTGGGACTGGCACTGCACGAGCGCCCGATCATCAGCCGTGCTGTGTCGTTGGACAACCCCATGGAAATTCAAACCGGCATGGTCTTCGCGCTAGAGACCTACTGCCCAGCGTCCGACGGCTACTCGGCGGCACGCATTGAAGAAGAAGTGGTGGTGACCGACACCGGCTGTGAAGTGATTTCGCTGTTCCCAGCCCAAGAACTGCCGATCGCCAACCGCTACTAGTTCCTCCCGCAGACCGCTCATCCCCGACGGGGGTTGGGCGGTCGCCCCAAAGATTAAAGCCAAGGCCCACACCCATGACGAACACAAACGCCGAAGATTACCTGCGCATGTATCGACAAATGGTCCGCATTCGCACCTTCGAGGACAATGCAAACCAACTCTATCTATCGGCCAAGATGCCCGGCTTGACGCACATGTATTCCGGTGAAGAGGCCGTAGCAGTGGGCATTTGCGAGGCCCTGCGCACAACCGACAAGATCACCTCGACCCACCGCGGTCATGGCCATTGCGTCGCCAAAGGCGCTGATTTCAAAGAAATGTTCTGCGAGCTGTTGGGTAAAGAAGAAGGCTATTGCCGGGGCAAGGGCGGCTCGATGCACATCGCCGACCAGTCCAACGGCAACCTGGGCGCGAACGCCATCGTCGGCGGCTCTATGGGCATCGCGACCGGTGCGGCCTTCACCTCAAAATTGCTGGGCAAAGATGATGTTGCCGTCTGCTTCTTTGGCGACGGCGCAACCGCCCAAGGCCTGATGTATGAAGTCATGAACATGGCCGCGCTTTGGAAGCTGCCGGTCATCTATGCCTGCGAAAACAACGGCTACTCCGAATACACCCGCACGGACGAAATCGCTGCGGGTTCGATCACCGCGCGCGCCGAAGCCTTTGGTATGGAAGCTTTCCAAATCGACGGGCAGGACGTGCTGGCCGTTAACGAACTGAGCCAGCGACTGATTGCGCGCTGCCGCAAAGGCGAAGGCCCCTTTTTCATTGAGCTGATGACCTATCGCTATCACGGCCACCATGTCGGCGATATCAACCGCGAATACTACCGCTCAAAGGCCGAAGAAAAGGATTGGCGCGAAAACCGCGATCCCATCACGCGCTTCCGGTCCTGGCTGGTCGAAGAAGGCATCGCCAGTGAAGAAGAAATCGAAGCGATGAACGCGGAGATCAAGACCGACGCCGCGGCCGCCGTCGAATACGCATTGGCCGCCAAATACCCCGATGCAAGCGAAGTGGACATGCATGTGTTCACCGACGTCGAACACGCTCTGGCTTGAGGATCTTACCCATGAGAAATATCACTCTGTCACAGGCCGTTAATGAAGCGCTGGCCGAAGAAATGCGCCGCGACGAAAGCGTGTTCATCATCGGTGAGGACGTGGCCGAAGCAGGCACGCCCTTCAAGGTTCTAAGTGGCCTGGTTGAGGAATTCGGTACCGAACGTGTTGTCGATACGCCGATCGCTGAGCCCGGCTTTATGGGTCTGGCGGTTGGTGCAGCCATGACCGGCGCCCGCCCTGTCGTCGATCTGATGTTCGGCGACTTCATCTTTTTGATCATGGACCAACTCTGCAACCAAGCCGCCAAGACGCACTACATGTCCGGCGGTAAACTGAACGTGCCGCTGGTCTTGCGCACCAACCTAGGCGCTACGCGCCGGTCCGCCGCGCAGCACTCCCAGTCCCTACACGCGCTTGTCGCCCACATTCCAGGCCTGAAAGTGGCCCTGCCCTCTTCAGCTTATGAAGCCAAAGGCCTGATGAAGACAGCCATTCGCGACAACAATCCGGTCGTCATTTTCGAAGACAAGTTGATGTACAACGACAAGGCGCCGGTGCCCGAAGACGAGTTCTTGATCCCCTTCGGCGAGGCCAACATCAAGCGCGAAGGTCACGACATTACCCTGATTGGCACCTCGTCTATGGTGCAGGTCTGTGAGAAAGCCGCGGAGATCTTGGAACAAGAAGGCATCAGTGCCGAAGTCATCGACCCGCGCACCATCGTGCCCTTGGACGAAAAGACCTTGATCGAATCTGCCAAGAAGACCAGCCGTGTGATCGTTGTTGACGAGGGGCACCAGAGTTTCGGCATCACCGGGGAAATCGCCGGGCGGATCAACGAAAAAGCCTTTTATCATTTGGATGCGCCGGTGCTGCGTATGGGCGCTATGGACGTGCCTGTGCCGTTCTCACCAGCGCTTGAGGACATCACCGTCCCCACACCCGAAGCGGTCGCGGCAAACGCTCGCTTGCTGATGTCCGGGGAGATGATCCATGCCGCTTGATGTCATCATGCCAGCCCTTGGCATGGCGCAAGACACGGGCTTGATTATCGCCTGGCTCAAGCAGCCAGGGGATGCCGTGTCTACCGGCGACGTGCTGTTTGAGGTCGAAACCGACAAGGCCACAATGGAAGTCGAAGCCGCCGGTGACGGATATCTGACCCATGTCAGCGCCGCCGCCGGAGACGCGGTGCCGGTCGGCCAAGTCATCGCCAAGATTTCTAAGACCGCCGATGCGGGCGGCATCGACGCGCCCCAAGCCCCGGTGAACTCTGGCGCTGCGGCTAGCCATGCCCTGCCCGAGGGCCAAACGGTCATCATGCCCACGCTGGGTATGGCCCAAGACACGGGCTTGCTCATCGCCTGGGCCAAAGAACCCGGCGAAGCGGTCGTCCAAGACGATATCCTGTTTGAAGTCGAGACCGACAAGAGCACGGTTGAAGTCCCTGCTGGCTTTGACGGCTATCTTGCCGCTGTGTTGGCGGCGGCGGGCGAAGACGTGCCGGTTGGCCAGACCATCGCGATTATCTCTAAGCAGCAGCCGGACTCTCCGGTCGTTCGCAGCGCTGCTAGCGCGCAGGCACCGGCGCCCCAGCCAACAGCAGCGCCCCAGCCAGCACTAGAAACAAAGGCCCCCAGCGCCCCGACACCAACAGGCGCCCCAAAAAGCAAACCGCAACAACAGGCAGCTAAACACTCGGTTTCCGACCCCAAAGGCCGTATCTTGGCCTCGCCAAAAGCCCGCCGCCTCGCCTTAGAGCAAGGGTTGGATTTGGCCCGCCTGGCGGCTGTCGGCCACCCCCAACCCTATCATGTCGCTGACCTGGAAGTTCTGCGCGGTTTGCCCGCTGCCGGTGGCGACGCACAGCCCTCAGCGCTAGCTCAAGCGAGCCTGCGCCTGACTGCCCTGGTCGAGGAACCAGGTTTTGATGCCTTTGCCCAATGGGCTCGCGAGCAGGGGCTCCGCGACAGCGCCGCTCTGTTGGCCGGCTTCGCAGCCGCAAGTGCGGGCCACGAGGCTTGCGTAACGGTTGAGAGCCTGGCGGGCACCCAAAGCTATCAGGCACCGCTGGCTGGCTTGTCTGCGGTCCAGCCCTGCGCAGAAGACGATTGCCAAGCCGATCTTTTGATCCGCGATTTGCGCTGGAGCCGCCTGACCAGCCTCGCGCTGGGCAGCCAAGCAACCCCGACCTTGAGCCTTGTTCAAACAAACGCTGGGCTTGAGCTGACGCTAGAGGCCAGCGCGGAGCACCTCGACGCTCAGCAGGCCATCGCCCTTCTTTCCAATTTTGCAGATCGCATGGCTCAGCCCTTGCGCCATTTGCTGTAAGCCCTGAGGCTCCTATGGAACATACTGATCTTTACATCAACGGGACTTGGCGCGCAGGCGCTGACGCACAGCGCTTTGACGTTTTGAACCCCGCTACAGAAGAAGTGCTGGCCTCTGTCGCCTCTGCCGAGCTGGCAGACGCCGATCTTGCCCTGGATGCCGCCGAAGCTGCGATGGCCGACTGGGCCGCGCGCAGCCCGCGCGAGCGCTCGGTGGTCTTGCGCCGCGCCTGGGAATTGATGACAGAGCGCTTGGACGACTTCGCCCGCCTCATCACGCTTGAAAACGGCAAAGCCAGCAAAGACGCCATGGGTGAAGCCACCTATGCGGCCGAATTCTTCCGCTGGTTCTCGGAAGAGGCCGTGCGCGCAGACGGCTTGCTAACCCACGCGCCCAGCTCTGGCGCGCGGATTATGGTGCACCACAAGCCCGCGGGTCTGGCGGTGCTGGTGACCCCTTGGAACTATCCCGCCGCGATGGGAACGCGCAAGATTGCGCCTGCCTTGGCGGCGGGCTGCGGCGTTATCATCAAGCCCGCTTCTGAGACCCCGTTGACCATGTTGGCGCTCATGCCATTGCTGGAAGAAGCAGGCGTTCCGGCAGGTCTGGTTAACGTGCTGCCCTCACGACGTACCGGCGCTTTGGTCGATCACCTCATGCACGATCCGCGCGTACGCGTCGTCTCCTTTACCGGTTCAACCGGCGTTGGCCGCAAGTTGCTGAAATCTGCTGCCGACCAAGTGCTGAAACCCGCGATGGAGTTGGGGGGCAATGCGCCCCTGATCGTGTTTGACGATGCCGACCTTGAGGTCGCTGTCGAAGGTGCCATGCTGGCTAAGATGCGCAACCAGGGCGAAGCCTGCACCGCTGCCAACCGCATCTATGTGCATGAAGCAGTGGCCGATGAGTTTATCCGTCTTTTCTCTGAGGCCATGGGCAAGCTGAAGGTCGGCGACGGCACGGACCCCAGCGTAGACGTTGGCCCGCTTGTCAACGCCGACACCCGCGATAAGGTCGCCGCTTTCGTTGCAGACGCCGTGGCCAAAGGCGCCAAGGTCGAAGTCGGCGGCACCCTGCTGAACGGGCTTGGTTTTTATTACCCCCCCACCGTGCTGTCGAATGTCTCCGATGAAGCCGAATGCCTGCAGGACGAGATTTTCGGGCCGGTTGCGGCTATTCAAACCTTCAAGGATCAAGAAGCCATCATCGCCAAGGCTAACGACACCGAATATGGCCTGGTTGCCTATGTCTTTACCGAAAATATGAAGCGCGGTTTGCAGGTCTGCGAGCGCCTGGACTTCGGCATGGTCGGCCTCAATCGCGGCCTGGTCTCTGACCCCGCCGCGCCCTTTGGTGGCGTCAAGCAATCGGGTTTGGGCCGCGAAGGCGGACACGAGGGCATGCTGGAATTCATGGAAGCCCAATACATCTCCACTAGCTGGTAGGAGCTCACAATGACCAACCTCGTTGCCTCCCCCTCGGTTCGCGCGCAAGCGCGGGAACAGGGCATCGATCTTGCCGCCCTGGCGGACAAGCTCGGACGCAGCCACCTGACACACGATGACCTGAAACAGCCCAGCGGCGCTGGCGCCACTGAGGCTACCAGCGCGATCGCGGCGACAGATGACGGCGCGCGCTATTGGGATATAGATCACAGCCAGTATGGCCCGGTTCATTCAGAGCCCACGAGCCGATTTTCGCAAGTCGCCGCCCAAAATCTTGGTGCGGCCAATCGGTTGATCCCCCAGGTCACCCACCACGACCGCGCCGATGTCAGCGCGCTAGAGCGCTTTCGCGCTGAACTGAAGCCAGAGGCAAAGGCGCGTGGCATCAAATTGACCGCGCTGGCCTTTCAAGCCAAAGCACTGGCGGTCGCCCTGCGCGCTTTTCCGAAGTTTAACGCTTCGCTGTCATCCGACGGCAAAACCCTCACCTTCAAAGAATTCGTTCATATCGGCATCGCCGTCGATACACCGCATGGCCTCATGGTGCCCGCCGTGCGCGATGTTGACCGCAAAGGCCTGTGGCAGATCGCCAGCGAAATCGCCGACTTGGCCGCCCGCGCGCAAGAGCGCAAGGTCAGCCCCGAAGAGATGGGCGGCGCCTCCATGACCATCACCAATTTGGGCGGCATCGGCGGCAGCGCCTTTACGCCCATCGTCAACCCGCCAGAGGTGGCGATCTTGGGCATCACCAAGGCCGAACTGACGCCGGTCTGGGATGGTAACGCCTTCCAACCCGTGCCGATGCTGCCTTTAGACCTGAGCTATGACCACCGCGTCATCAATGGGGCAGAAGCCGCCCGCTTTATGGTGCATTTCGTCGGCCTGTTGGCCGATCCACGCCGCATGATGATTTAAGCAAGGATCATAACCATGGCCGACAATCACGCCGACTTCATTGTTTTGGGCGCCGGGCCGGGCGGCTATGCCTGTGCCTTCCGCGCCGCTGACCTCGGACGCAAAGTGGTGCTGGTCGATCCGCGCGCCACGCTGGGCGGGGTCTGCCTGAACGAAGGCTGCATTCCTTCGAAGGCCTTGCTGCACGCGGCGCAGGTGCTGCGCGAAGCACGCCATGGCTCTGATTGGGGGCTGGATTTTGGCACGGCCAAGGTCGATCTGGATGCCTTGCGCGCGAAAAAGAACGGCATTGTCGGCCAACTGACGAGCGGCCTGTCGGCCTTGTCTAAGCGCCGCAAAGTGCAGGTTGTGCGCGGAAGCGCGCGCTTTGTTGATGCCCAAACTCTGGAGATCGACGGCCAGACTTGGAGCTTTGAACACGCGGTCATCGCCGTGGGCTCCGCGCCCATTCAGCTGCCAGGTTGGCCCGAAGACAAGCGTATCTGGGATTCCACTGCCGCGCTAGAACTGCGCAGCATTCCCAAGCGTCTGGCCATTGTTGGCGGCGGCATCATCGGGCTTGAAATGGCCACGGTTTACGCCGCGCTAGGCTCGGAGGTTACCGTCATCGAGCTGGCCGATCAAATCGCGCCAGGGGCCGACGCCGAAGCCGTCGGCATCCTGCATGCTGCCTTGGCCCAAGAGGGCATCACCTTGCACACCAGCACCAAGACTGCGCGTGTTGAAGCGGCCAAGAGCGGCTTAACCTTGCACTGTGAAGGCGCCTTTTCTGGCGCCCTGAAGGCCGATGCCATTATCCAAGCGGTTGGCCGACGCTCGAACGCCGCTGGCGTTGCGCCGGAAGCTGCGGGCATCGCGGTTAGCGAGCGCGGCATCATCGAGGTCGATCGCAGTTGCCAGACATCGGTTCCTGGCATCTTCGCAATTGGTGATGTAACCGGCAACCCGATGTTGGCGCACCGCGCTACCCACCAGGGCCACGTCGCTGCTGAAGTTGCCAGCGGGCACGCCGCGGCGCTGGACACCGATCTTATTCCGTCTGTCGCCTATACCGCGCCAGAACTGGCCTGGGTTGGCCTTACCGCCGCACAAGCCAAAGCCCAGGGCATCGCCCACAAAGTGACCAGCTTTCCCTGGGCAGCCAGCGGGCGCAACCTGGCCTCTGGCGGCGACGATGGCCTGACCAAACTGGTCTATTGCCCCGACACCCAGCGCCTTTTGGGGGCCAGCCTGGTCGGCAATAACGCGGGCGAACTTCTGGCTGAAGCCACCCTGGCCATCGAAATGGGCGCGACGTTGCAGGATTTGGCGCTGTCTGTCCATGCGCACCCAACCTTGTCAGAGACCCTGGCCTTTGCCGCTGAGCGCGCGCTGGGTACCCTGACCGACCTTTGACGCGGGCGCGGCGAGCACACCTCTGTTCGCTGTAGTTCACCCGCCGGCACGGTTATCCGCGGTGGGTTTGCTGGGGCTGGCGCCGCATAGTTGCGCACAAATCCATAGCTATAGGTCGAGACGACCGTAGCCCAGCCCAGCCCAGCCAGAGCCGCTCTCTGGGACTAGAGCGTCGGGCGCTGGCGTTGCAACAGCCCTTCCGCTCCAGCTGACTGATTTCTAACGCAAGTCCATGCTCGTTTGTGTTGCCACTCACTCGCGGCTTGCTTGTCTTATGGATTTGGCAGGCTTCCGAGGGATTGGAAGCCACTGCACGCCACGCCATTTATGGCGAGCAGTGGCGGCGGAGCGCGCGGCTCTGGCCCCCGGCAGCGCGGTCTATGTGGATGCCTACCTTGATCGCCTGACCAAGGGATTTCGCCAAGCCTCGCGATGACCGATCGCGCTCTACAGCCAACCTTGGCACCCGGCCCGAAATGCAGAACAAAACCGAGCACGCTCGGCTGACGGCGCCACCCCCTCGACGTCACTCAAAAGCTCATGTTTATCTGGATGCCTTAGGCCTCAAAAAAAAAGAGCCGTCCCCCTGAAGGGACAGCTCTTTGGACCGTCACCGGCCCAGCGTCTGCTGGGTCAAGAAACCGCTTAGACCAGTGCCTGGTCCAGATCGGCGATCAAATCGTCCACGCCTTCAATACCGATCGACAAGCGCACCACGTCAGGGCCGACACCAGCAGCTTCTTGCTGTTCTGGCGACAACTGGCGGTGGGTGGTCGAAGCCGGGTGGATGACCAAGGACTTGGCATCGCCCAGGTTTGCCACGTGGCTAAAGATCTCCAGGTTCTTGACCAGGGCCAAGCAGGCGTCATAGCCGCCCTTGACCTTGATCGACATCAGCGCCCCAGCGCCTCTAGGCGTCACACGTTCCTTGACCGCCTTATAGGGCGAGCTGTCCAAACCCGCGTAAGACACCGCGCTGACCCGCGGATCGGCATCAAGCCAGGCGGCGATCTTCTCAGCATTGGCCACGTGTTCGCGCATCCGCAAAGACAGGGTCTCAATACCCAGCAAGGTATAGTGGGCGCCCTGCGGGTTCATGGTCATGCCCAGATCGCGCAGACCGACCGCAATGCCATAGAAGGTGAAGGCCAGGCCGCCGAAAGTCTCGTGGAACTTCAGGCCGTGATAGGCTTCGCAAGGCTCGCTCAGCTTGGGGAACTTGCCCGATGCGCTCCAATCGAAAGTGCCGCTGTCCACGATACAGCCGCCCGTGACCGTGCCGTTGCCGGTCAGGTATTTGGTGGTGGAGTGCACAACCAATGTCGCACCGAACTCAAAGGGCTTGCAAAGGTAGGGTGTTGCCAACGTGTTATCGACGATCAACGGCAGGCCAACACGTTGGGCCAAGGCGCCGATGGCCTCCAGGTCGGTGATGGCCCCACCGGGGTTGGCAATGCTCTCACAGAACAGCGCGCGGGTCTGATCGTCCACCGCCGCTTCGACCGCTGCAACATCATCGAAATCGACGAAGGTGACGCTCCAGCCAAAGGACTTGATGGTCTGACCGAACTGGGTCACTGTCCCGCCATACAGCTTGTTGGACGCCACCAGGTTAGTGCCCGGCTCCATCAGCGCGAACAAAGCCATGATCTGCGCGGCGTGCCCAGAGCTGCAGGCCACACCGCCAACGCCGCCTTCAAGGATCGCAATTCGCTCTTGCAGCGCGGCAACCGTCGGGTTGGTCAGCCGCGAATAGATGTAACCCAGCTCCTGCAAATTGAACAAGCGGGCGGCATGATCGACGTCTTTAAAGCCAAAGGCAGTAGACTGATAAATGGGAATTTGGCGCGCGCCTGTGGCTTCATCAAATTTGGCCCCGCCGTGAATTTGCTTGGTTTGAAAACTAGCCTTGCTTAGGTCGATCATGATTGCTCCTAGAACTCACAATTTTGCGCAGTGATAGACAATCAAAACGGCCTGCGCAAACGTCGATCGCAAAACCAGATTCTGCCGCCATGCTCGCATGCAAAACGAAATCCTTGAAAAGTCGCGGTTTTGCGCTCTGGGCAAGGTCACCCGGCGCGCGTTCGCGAAGAACAGGACCTTTTTCGCTGCCGGGGCTGACCAGCGCCAAGAAAAGAAGGGGTTTGACCCCGTTTTTGCTCCCCTGCAAACGAGGATGGAGGCCAGCCCCTGTAACCGCCCGCAGGCCAGCGCGCAGCGATCTAGTCGCAAGCCGCCGTGACGATCATTTCCACCTTCAGTTCGCCGCGGGCAAGTTTGGCCTCACCGCAGGCGCGCGCTGGCGCACAACCTTCAGGAACCCAAGCATCCCAGACCGCATTCATTTCGGCAAAATCCTGCATGTCCGCCAACCAAATGATGACCTGCAACATGCGCTCGGGCGACGAGCCTGCCTTGGCCAGAAGCGCTTCAACGCGGGCGATGCAGTCGCGGGTTTGATCGGCAACGCTCACCCCCTCGCCCACCTGGCCACAGAGATAGGCCACGCCAGCGTGCTTGACGATTTTGCTCATGCGTTGACCAACATCGATCCGTTCAATCATCTAAGACTCCAATCAATCTGTTTGTCGAGTTAAGGCGCCGCGGGCGCATCAGCCTCCAGCGCGCAAAGGTCGCCCAGCGTAACCGGCTTGAGCGGCAAACGCACGGCATAATAGCCCAGCGCCTGTTGGCGCTTGCCTTGGGCTACCGCCAGGACTTTTGCAACGCTGGCACCGCACTGGCGGCCCATGCACGGGCCCATGCACGGGCTCATGCCCGCGCGCGTTAAACTGCGCGCTTGATTGAGGCCGCTGCAACCAAACCCAGCAATGCGCCTGATCTCACCGGCCGAAATGGCCTCACAACGGCAGATTTGGGTATCATCGCCGATCTCGCTAAAGGCGCGTGCCGCTGGAACCTGAGCGTCAAGAAAGGAGCGCAGGCGTTTTAGCGGCCCAAGTTGGCGTTTGGCATTCTGACATTGCCCCAGAGCCGCCGACTTCGCCGCCCGGCCGATGCTTGGGCCGATGCTTGCAAGCACGGCAGGCGCAAGGGCCTGCCCTTGCCAGCGCGCCCGCTGAAGCGTCAAATTATGCTGCCGCTCGGACGGAGAAGACCGCCAACCCTGATTGGCCATCGCTCGACCAACGGCAATCTACTTGCATACGGAAGGCCCCCTAGGCTTTCGCGCTAATGTCCAGCCCCGCCTTGGCGCAGACAGTCCGAATATGCTCATAGCCTTGTTTGGAGTAGTCGTAGGGATTGGCCTTTGCTGGGTCTTGCTCAGCTTCAACCACAATCCAGCCGCTGTAGTCCAGGGACTTTAACGCATCTGCCACCGCCTGAAAATCGATGCAACCATCGCCTGGCACAGTAAAGGCACCAGCATTTACCGCGTCTAGGAAGCTCTTATCTTGCGCACGAATCTCTGCGACCACCTCTGGACGGATGTCCTTGAAATGGACGTGCAAGATGCGTGGCCCCCAACGGTTGAGACCCTCCAATACATCGCCACCCGCAAACAGCAAGTGACCCGTATCAAAACACAGCTTCACCGCATCCGGCGAGGCGTCAATCATCCATGAAATATCGTCCATGTCCTCAATCATCGAGCCCATGTGGTGATGATAAGCCATGGGCATGCCCTGATCAGCCATCCATTTGGCGAGCTCGCCCAACTTCCAGCCATAGGCTTCAACCGCGTGACGATCCAGCTTGGGGCGGGTGCGAACCGGCATAGATAGATTGCCTTGAACGGTGTTCGAGCACTCAGCATAGACGATGCACGGCGATCCCAAGTCGACGAACTGCGCCACCTGTTGGCGAACAGCCTCAATCTCCTCAGCTACTGAATTGACCATCAAGTTGCCCGAGCACCAGCCGCCGCACAGCGCGATATCGTTGGCGTCGAGGTAATGACGCAGGCCTGGCGTGTCCTGAGGCATACGCCGCCCCCGCTCCACGCCGATATAGCCGATGTCGCGCGCTTCTTTGAGCGCCTGGTCC
>JAUIHE010000094.1 GCA_030432195.1 Alphaproteobacteria bacterium | reverse complement strand
GGAAAACCCGCAAAAGTCGCCATCGTCGCAATCATGCGCAAGCTCATCGAAACCGCAAACGCCTTGGTCAAAGCAGACCGCGTCTGGCTGCCAAAAACCTCTTGATCAAGACGGATACTCTAGAGGCCACCCATGCAAATCGACTTCAGCTCCAAGAATTCATCCAGCCCATAGTGCGAGCCTTCACGACCGAGCCCGGACTCCTTCACGCCGCCAAAGGGCGCGAATTCGTTCGACATGATGCCAACGTTGACCCCAATGACCCCCGCTTCCAGGGCCTCGGAGACCCGCCAGATGCGGCCGATGTCCCGGCTATAGAAATAGGCAGCCAAGCCATAGCGGGTGGCGTTGGCCATGCGCAGAACCTCGCCCTCGTCCTTAAAGCGATAGACAGGCGCGACAGGTCCAAAGGTCTCCTCGGCAAAGGCCAACATGTTGGGCTTGGCATCGGCGATAACCGTCGGTTCATAGAAGGTGCCGCCAAGGGCATGGCGCTTGCCGCCCGTCAAAACTTGAGCGCCTTCAGCCTTAGCGTTTGCGACGTGCGCTTCGACCTTATGCAAGGCCTGATCGCTGATTAGCGGGCCTTGCTCGACACCGGGCTCCAGGCCGGGACCAACCTTGAGCTGGGCGGCTTTGGCGGCCAGCTTCTTAACAAATTGGCGATAGATCTTATCTTGGGCAAAGATCCGGTTGGCGCAGACGCAAGTTTGGCCGGTGTTTCGGAATTTGGAGTTCAGGACGCCTTCCACCGCAGCGTCAATGTCGGCGTCATCAAAAATGATAAAGGGGGCATTGCCGCCCAGCTCCAGGCTGACCTTTTTGACGGTATGAGCCGACTGGCGCAATAACAGCTTGCCGACCGCAGTTGAGCCGGTGAAGGTGATCTTGCGCACGACGGGGCTGGTGGTCATGGCTTCGCCGATGGCCTTGGCATCGCCCGTCACAACGTTGACAACGCCCGCGGGCAATCCGGCGCGGCGGCCGAGTTCGGCCAGGGCCAGCGCGATAAAAGGCGTCTGCGGCGCGGGCTTGACCACCACCGAGCAGCCCGCCGCGATGGCCGGTGCCAACTTGCGGGTAATCATAGCTGCTGGGAAGTTCCAAGGCGTTATGGCGGCGACAACGCCGACAGGCTGCTTGATCGTCAAAAACCGGCGATCGGGCGCGTTGGTCTGCAGGGTCTCGCCAAAGGCGCGACGCCCTTCTTCAGCGAACCAGGTCAAAAATGATGCAGCATAGCCAATTTCCCCGCGCGCCTCTTTCAGCGGCTTGCCCTGCTCCAGCGTTAGGATCAGCGCCAGGTCATCGGCGTTCTCAGCCATGAGGTCCGCCCAATGACGCAAGATCGCGGCGCGCTCATGCGCGGTGGTCTTCTTAAAGCTCTGGAAAGCTGTTTCGGCGGCGGCGATAGCGCGCTCGGTCTCGCCTGCTCCCATAACCGGCACCGCACCCAGCAAGCTGCCATCGGCTGGATTTCGGATTTCGGCGCTCTGGCCGGAATCGGCGCGGGTCCAAGTATCGCCGATCAAGCAGTCCTGGCGAAACAGGCTTCGGTCTTTCAGCAGCTTAAGGCTCATGTAACGGTGTTCCTATCTTGGCACATAAGGTCGACCATGAGGTTTAGATCAAGGCCGTCTTGGGTCAAGGGGCCAATCGCCTCCAAAAGGCTTTGGCGCTGGTCATCGTGCCACCAGGCGCCCGCCAGTATGTGAAATTTGTCAACTAATTCGTCATCGCTGGGGCGGTCCTCTGGATCCCAAGTCGCGGGCGTATAGTCGCTGACTAGGGTGCCTGTGGCGGTCGTAATCTGCACCTTGGCCAGGCGCTGGGCGGGAAAGACCGCATTGCAGTGCTCGTCCTCGCGCAAGGTGATGCGCTGGGCCATAGCCAGCGAGTCAGGATCTTTGACACCCTCATCGCTTATCTCCTCAGCGCCGAGGCGACCCTTGGCGATCATGGCGGCCAAGGGGAAGGCCAGCGCATATTGCGCTTCTACGGTGGAATCGGGGGCATAGCCCTGCAACCGCACTGCTTCGTGGAAGGTGGCAACTTCGATCGACTGGATGTCGTCGGCGCGAAGCGCATGCTCACGCATAAGCGCTTGTGTCGCGGCCATGGCAGGCTGCGCCCAACGGCAGACGGGATAGGGCTTGATGTACTGTTCCATGAAGCGCCAGCTCTGGCCTAGATCCGCCCAAATCTCCGCCACTTCCGGGGCCTCACAGGTCAGGGCCGGAGCCCCGGTAAAGCCTTCTTGTGCCAGATAGGCTGAGGAGATCCCCACCATGGCGCCCCAAGCAGAACCGTCGCGTACCATGGTGGGGTGATCGATGCAGCGCATCATTTGGCTGCGTGGGCCATGGTATTCCGCGATGCCCAGCGCGTGGCGGGTCGTGGCGCTATCCTGGCCGGTCAAACGCGCGCCCAGAGCGGCAACGCCCAGAGCATTCCAGGCGCCCGAGGTGTGATAGTCGCTGCAGGTGGCGTGCTGGGCGATGCCCACCCGGATCGCGATTTCGTAACCGACAATAAAGCAGCTCAAGAAATCATCGTCAGGCTGCTCGGCTTGCCACAGGGCGTTGAGGCCTGGAAAAACACCGGCACCAGCATGTCCTTTGGTCAAGCGATGTCCGTCGTGTGCATCGAGAGAGTCGATGGTCGCTCCGCCAGCCAGCGCCGCGCCCATGGCGTTGACGCTGCGCCCATCGCACAGCATCCTTACCGCGCCGCCGCCATAGTGCTTGGCTGCGTGATCTTTCATAATGCGTGCCATGTTGGTTGTGGAGCCGCCCGCTGCGACGCCGACAAGATCCATCAGCAGCCGTTTGGCTTCATGGCGGAGTCGAGCGGCTTGTTCGTGGCTCAAGTCCTTTAGGTCAAATCGGTGAATGAAATCGATGATCTGGTCTTGGCTCATACTATGGATTCCTTTTTCTTTGCCGGTTGCCTGGGTGACGGATAGGGCCGCTTGGTAGAGCCTGGCGGGCTTTGTGTAGCTTGGCCCGCCCGCAAGCGTCATGTGACAGCTGGCTTGGACATCAAGGCGCAAATGGGCGAAGGACGCGACCAAACGGAGCTAGTGCCCGGCCCTAAAGGCGCTAAGACTAGAGACAATATTTGCATTTCTGGGAGCTGCCCGCCTTGACCGCGCTTACCTACCACCCAGACCGAAGCGCCCTGATCGCAGAAAGCCACTTGCGCCCTTTCCAACCGGTCGCCAGCCCTTCACGGCTGAGCTTCATGGCTTTCTTGCGTTCACCAGGCAAAGCAAGCCCTATGGCTGGTCTGATTGCCCAGCTTTGTGCTGACTACGCTTTGACGCCCCCCGACGATCAGTCCGTGCATTTTTCGGCTGATTTCGGGCTCTTTCAACTGCGATGGGAGCGGCATACGGAGTTCGACAGCCTCCAGGTCTTTAGTTCTAGCGATAGCGCGCAAGGCGACGCGCTGGACTTTCGCGCAACCGTTTTTGATCTTTTGCCCAGAGCTTGGGTAAGAAAGTTGCCGGCAAGCTGCTTTCTCTCCGGCCACTTGCACTTGCTCGAAGGCAAGATCTTGGCACGTGAAGATGTGCCGCGCTATGCGACAGGCTTGGATAGTAGCACGCTTGTCATTAGCCACATGCAAGACAAGCGCCTGACGTTTTTGACGGATTTTCGATCTCACACGGACGGATTTCAGCGTTTTTTGATCGTCAACGAAGGCGCCAATGCCTTTGAATTGGGCCGCACGGTTCAGCGTATCGTTGAGATTGAAACCTATCGCGCGCTGGTGTTGTTGGCGAACCCGCTGGTGCGGGCGCAAGGGCCCTTATTGAGCCGCTTATCCCAGGAATTGTCTACCTTGGTGCGCGCGCTCGACAACGAGCAGCAGGCTGACAATGCACGCAGCTTGCTCAAGCAGGCGCTGGCGATCGAAGCACAACTTGGTCGCCTGGAGGCCGACACTGCCTATCGCCTGTCAGCGACCGGTGCCTATGCGCCCTTGGTGATCGAGCGCCTCGAACGCTTGAAGGAGAGCCGACTAACAGGTTGGCAGCGCTATTCTTCTTTCCTCATGCGCCGCTTGGCCCCGGCTGAGCGCGCTGCGGTTAATCTGGACCAGCGTATTGCCAATGTGCAGGACAGAGCCAAGCGTATCGTGGCGCTGTTGCAGGCGCAGATTTCGGTGCAGGTCGAGGTGCAAAATCAGCAGCTTCTTAGCAACATGGAGGCAAACGCCCGCAAGCAATTGCAGCTCCAGCGTTCGGTTGAGCTTATTGGGGCTGTCGCCATAACCTACTACGCCGTCTCGGTCTTTGCGGTTCTGCTGAAGCCCCTGCATTTAGGCGAGCTTGCGGTTTGGCTAAAAGCCGCCTCTATTCCCTTCTTCCTGCTGGGCACGCTCTATCTGAGCCATTTGCTTGCCGGTCACGGCCAACCGACGCTGCTAAGGCGAATGCTTGCCAAAGGCGGCGGCAAGAACGGCAAGGACTAGCAGCCTCGCAGCTGAAAGCGAGCGGGCCGCGCGCGCACGAAAAAACCCCGGGCTTGGTATCATCAAAGGGCGATGATCCAGCGCCGGGGTCTTTGCTAGCCGGGGCCTTGGCTAGCCGGGGTGGTGGCTAGCATGTTCTGTCAAATCTAGGCGCGCAGCGCGGCAAAAGCCTCGTATTGAGACAGGAAGACCCGGCCGGACAGTTCTTCTAGGAAGTGGCTGCGGCGCAGCCGATCCATGACCGGCCCCTTCACCTCTGACAGATGGAACTTGACGCCCAAATCATTCAAACGGTGGTTGATGGCTTCCAGGGACTCAAGCGCTGAAGCGTCAATCTGGTTGATGGCCGAGCACATGAGGACCAGGTGCTTAGCCTCTGGCTGCCCAGCTACCAGGTCATAGATCTTGGTCTCCAGGCTGCGGGCGTTGGCAAAATAGAGGCTGCGATCGACGCGCAAATTGATGACGCTAGGGCAGGTCTTAACGCTGTGGCGATCCACATTGCGAAAATGCTCGCTGTCGCCAACTTGGCCGACGATAGCCATGTGGGGGCGGCTGGCTTTCAGCAAAAACAGCAAGATGGAGATGGCTACGCCCGAGCTGACGCCGATCTCAACGCCGAAGCCCAAGGTAATCAAAATGGTGCCTGCAACAGCTAGGAAGTCCGACTTTGAGTAGCGCCAGGTGCGCGACAGAATAGAGAAGTCTACCAGCGATAGCACGGCGACGATGATGGTTGCCGCCAAGGTCGCCTTTGGCAGGAAAAACAGCAGAGGGGTCAGCAGCAAGGTGGCGAGGCCAATGCCGACGGCGGTGAAGGCACCGGCAGCAGGGGTCTCAGCGCCAGCATCGAAGTTGACAACCGACCGCGCAAAGCCACCGGTGACGGGATAGCCACCAGAAATGCCCGAGGCGATGTTTGAAGCGCCCAGACCGATCAGCTCTTGGTCGGGGTCGATGCGCTGGCGCCGCTTGGCGGCCAGGGTCTGTGCGACCGAGACAGACTCGACAAAGCCGATGACAGAAATGAGGAAGGCTGAACCCGCCAAAGAAGACCAGAGCGCCCAATCACCGCTCGGTAGGCTAAGTGGGGGGATGCCTTGCGGAACAGAGCCGACGGTAGCGACGCCCTTTTCATCCAAGCCGAACAGAGCCGTGATCCAAGTGGTGACTGCAACGGCAGCGACAGGGCCCGCCTTGGCAATAATGTCCGCTACGCGCGTTGGCAGGCCGATCTTGATGAGCGTCGGCTTCAGGTTCTTGCGGACCCAGAACAAAAACACAAGCGTTGGCAAGCCAATGGCCAGCGTCCAGATCGAAGTGTTTGGCAGCTCGTGGATCAAAGAGACCGCCAGCTCGTATAGGTTATGGCCGTGCGCATCGACGCCCAGAATGTGCTTTGCCTGGCTAGCGGCGATAATCATGCCCGATGCGGTGATGAAACCAGCAATAACCGGGTGGCTGAGGAAGTTGGCCAAAAAGCCCAGTTTGAACAGACCCATCAACACCAGGAACAGGCCTGACAAGAAAGCAAGCGTAATGGCGGCAACCACCATTTCGCCGGTGTCAGTAATGCCCAAGTTGGCGATGGCGGCGGCGGTCATCAAAGAAACGACAGCCACGGGGCCAACCGCCAAGGCGCGGCTGGTGCCAAAGATGGCGTAGGCCACCAGCGGCAAGATAGAGGCATAAAGACCCACTTCCGCAGGCAGGCCCGCCAGCAAGGCATAGGCCAAGCTCTGAGGGATCAGCATGATCGTCACGATCAGCGCGGCGATCAAATCGTTGGTCAGAGTGTTGGTGTTGTATTGGCGTCCCCAATCCAGGATGGGGAAGTAGGAGCGTAGGAAAGATGGCACGTCTTATGTCCAATTCTAAGAAGGCCTCGGGTCCGGGGCGGCAGGCAAAACAGCTGGTATGGCACAGGTCTGCTTGGGGTGCTGAAATACAAAAGGGACAGTCAGCGCCGCCGGACGGCGCGCACGCATCGGTTTTGAATTACAGCAGCCGCGGCAGCTTGCTTCGAAGCTGTTGGTTTGCGCGCCAACTGGGCTCGGGGAGCAACAGGGGCAGGGATTACAAGTGTTGGAGGCCAGCCGCGGCCGGTGAGAGGGGCAGCGGGCGGTGCGTCTGTAAACAAGCCCGCGCTGCACACAGTGGCGCAACGCGGACCTGATCGAGCAAATCGCAAGCTTTGGCGTTAGAGCAAGTTCAGCGGAACCTTCAGATAAGACGTGCCGTTCTCTTCTTCTTTCGGCAGTTGGCCAGCGCGGGTGTTGACCTGGATTGAGGGCAGGATCAAACGCGGCATGTCCAAGGTTGCGTCGCGCTCGCTGCGCATCTTGATGAAGGTATCGCGATCTGCGTTTTTGCCGACATGGATGTTGTGCTCTTTTTCTTCGCCAACGGTTGTTTCCCAGCGAATGTCGCGCCCGTTGGGTCCGTAGTCGTGGCACATGAACAAGCGCATATCGTCTGGCAGGGCCAGGAGGCGCTGAATACTGTCGTACAAAATGCCGGCATCACCGCCCGGGAAATCGGCGCGCGCGGTGCCACCATCGGGCATGAACAGCGTATCGCCGACGAAAGCGGCATCGCCAACAACGTGAACCATGTCGGCCGGGGTGTGGCCGGGTGTATGCATGACGAAGGCCGTCAGGTTGCCAATCTGGTAGGTATCGCCTTCTTCAAACAAGCGGTCGAACTGGCTGCCGTCGCGCTGGAATTCGGTGCCTTCGTTGAAGATTTTGCCGAAAACGTTTTGCACGGTGATGATTTCACTACCGATGCCGATCTTACCGCCCAACTGGCGCTGAAGATAGGGCGCAGCTGACAGGTGGTCTGCGTGGGCGTGGGTCTCGATCAGCCAATCCACGGATATGCCGTTCTCTTTGACATAAGCGATGATGGCATCAGCGCTCTCAAAGCTGGTGCGACCGGCGGCGTAATCAAAGTCCATCACCGAGTCAATGACCGCGGCCTTTTTGGTCTCTGGGTCCGATACGACGTAGGAAATGGTATTGGAATCATCATCAAAGAAGGCTTTGACAACGGGCGTTTGTTCCATGTTAACGGGGTAACTCATGGAAAGGTCTCCATCTGAAAGAGGCGGTTGCTCGTGAACGAAGGTCTGGCTTGCATCGCGGCCTTGCGGTTCGGCGAACACGTCGTTCACGCAAACATAGCACAAGGCCCCAGCGGAGCGAAACAGTAAACACTTACATTCGAATAATCGAATATAACAGGCAGATAGCGCCCGCCGATCAAGGTTACAAGAGGGCACGCGCAATTTTTTTGAGCTCGCGCAAATCGGTGGAAAATATGCCTTGCAAATCACCCTTTGGAACTGGGCTCGGCCCCGTTCCATCAGGCGGCGGGGGCACAACAGGACGGCGCGCCGCTTGGCTGTTGGAGGGGTTCCCGGTCGCGCGATGGCGTCTGTAGGGAGGCGGCTTCTTATTGCGGCGCTTGCGCAAGCCTTGCCGCACCGCATTGATAGAGCGGATGTGAATAGGGTGAGACTTGACGGCGGCCCTGCAAACGCCCATTTGCCAAGGGTTGGGGGTGGGATGCAGTTCGTGGACCAGCGCCGTGGCTTGTTGGGCCATGGCTCGTACCGTCGAAGCAGTTCGGCATGCAGGCTTGCGAAGCGCGCAGACAACACCAAACAAGACATTTGGCAGTTTTTTTGGGATGGGCCCTTGCAATCCCCGCGAGGTCTGTCTATTTGCGGCAGATCAAGTTATATTCAAACATGCGAATACAAAGATGCTAGAGACCAGCTTTACACCACTTGCCTCCTTGTTCGGAGGAATCTTAATCGGCGTTTCCGCCCTGCTAACCGCTCTGTTCTACGGACGAATTATGGGCGTTTCGGGCATTGTGTCCCGACTTTTGCCGCCGCGCGCCAACGGATGGAACCAGCAATGGACCATCGCCTTTGTCGTCGGCGTGATCGTCGCGCCGCTGCTCTGGCAGTTTGCGACCGGCACTGGCGTCACCGCTCAGTTTGTTGCCAGCCCCATCGTTATGATGATCGGCGCCTTTTTTGTCGGTCTGGGCTCGGTCATGGGGAACGGTTGTACGTCGGGGCACGGCGTTTGTGGGCTTTCGCGCCTGTCGTTGCGCTCTTTAAGTGCCACCGTCACCTTTATGGGCGTTGCTTTCCTCACCGCCACCGTTATCCGCTTCTTGTTCCAGGGGTACATTTAAGATGAGCAATAGCAAAACGCGCAGCCTCGCCTTGCCTGTATCAACGCAGGTCCTAACTCTCGTCATCGGTTTGAGCATCGGCCTGATCTTCGGCCTGGGCCTGGTCGTCTCGGGCATGTCCAACCCTGCGAAGGTTCGAAACTTCCTGGATGTGTTCGGCGCTTGGGATCCGAGCCTAGCCTTCGTTATGGGCGGCGCCATCGCTGTTGGCGTACCGGGTTTTTGGATGATCCAGCGGCGGTTGAAGCCTTTGCTGACCGAAAGCTTCGAACTGCCGACCAACTGCGGTGTTATTGATCGCAAGATCCTGCCGGGCGCAGCGGCCTTCGGCTTTGGTTGGGCTCTGACCGGCATCTGCCCGGGACCAGCGCTGACCTTGCTGGCTGGCAACGGCTTGGTGGCTGTTGGCTTTGTTGGCATGATGCTGCTCGGCATGTTGGTCGGGCGTATCATCAAAGCCTAGCCAAAGCCTGGATTGTTGGTCTCAATGAGAGGGCGGGCGCCGCTGAAGGTATTCACCGTTTCCCGTCCTCTCCCCCAACTAACCGCCAACGGATCTAGGGCCGGTCCAAGCCGTCGAATAGCCGCGATCTGCGCGTTGCTTGGCGCTTTTGCGTGACGACCGCCAGAACTATGTTCGAGGTTGGCACGAGCCAAGGTAGCGACGGTTTGGCAAGAACCGAGAACGCTGCCTACATAGACACCTAACATTCATCGCCCACTCTCAGGACAGGCTTTTGCAGTGGGCGGATCAAGGCCCGTAGTCACCGCTTGCGCTTGGCTTTATAGCGCGTTTCGCTGTCGTGCATTCACAGGGCGCGCGCTCACTCTATCTGATTCTGTCGCAAATGCACCTTGCGTATCCTTGGCACGATCCAGGGCTATTGCTCGGACTTTGCTTAAACAAAAGGAAGACCTCTCATGCCTTTCAAAAGCTTGGACGACAAGTTTCACGTAGCGCCCCAAGTCACCATCGAGCAGCTGGATGCCGCGCGCGATGCTGGCGTTACCACGGTGATTTCCCACCGCCCGGACGGCGAAGAGCCTGGGCAACTGAGCTTCGCAGATCTGGAGACGGCCGCCGCTGAACGTGGCATGAAGGCTGTGCATATTCCCGTCGTGCCCGGCCGCTTGACGCCGACCCATGTTGATGCCCTAAAGCAAGCCACGGATGACTGTGACGGCAAGATCCTGGCTTTCTGCAAATCGGGGATGCGCGCGTCAATGGTTTGGGCTTTGGCGCAAAAGGGCGAGATCAGCCCGCAAGAGATCATGGCTTGCTGCCAAAAGGCCGGGTGTGACGTTAGCCCCTTGGCAGCGCACTTGTCATAAACGCGAGCAATCTGGGGCCCATGTGCGGCATGCCTAGGCCTCAAGGGGCAAGGGCGCGCTTTCGCACCTCCGAGAGAAAACGCGATTAGGTGGCATAGGTGTGGGCAAAGATTGGCGGTCAAGACAAGCGGCGATTGCTCGGGCTTTGGCCTAGACCAGCGAACCCTGAATGCCAGCGGGCGATGATTGAACCGGAGAGTCTAAACCAGAGGGTTTGTGGACCAGACAGGCCAGCGCCGAACGCGTGAGCGAGGCTCTAGTGGACTTTCTGCGAGGTCTCAAGGCCAGTTAAGCACTTTCGCAAAGTCACGCCGTCCAATGGCTTGGTCAAAATGGTCAAGTCAGGATGGCTGCGTCTCAATTGCGTGAGCGGCTGCTTGCGCGTTCCCGTGATTAGGAGCGTCGGGGATTTGCGCTCGGTCTCATCAAGCCAGCGCAGCACGCTGCGGCCGTCTTTTCCAGGCAAAATGAGATCCAAAATAATAAGATCGCTGTCGTCCAGGCTTGAAGCTTCGACAAAAGCCTCAGCGTCCCCATAGGATCGGGTGCTGTAGCCCCAGGCCTCCAAAAGGGTTTCAAGGCTGTCGCGAACAGAGCGATCGTCTTCGATGATGTGAACCGTCCGCGACATCCTCAAAATCATGCCTCCAACATAGGTCAAGCTCGCGACCTAGTGATACCAGCGACAAAACCGTCAACCCCAAACTGGCACAAACCACTAAGGTAAATCAACGGTCTTGTTGGGCGTACCCACCTGGTGTCGCAAGGCTAGCGCGGGCTAGACCCCCTCTCACCGCAAAGGCATTCCCTGTTGCATCCTAAAAAAGTGATCTCAGCATCCGCTTCACCCGTTCCTTAGTGGGGGGGGGGGGAGAAAGGTCCGGTTTCGACGAGTGCTGAGATACGAAGTAGGACACAAGAAGGACCATAAGATTTGCCCCTGACTCTAACTTTGATTTAGATCAAATTCGCCGGAGGCTGCTGATCGCGACAATTTCAAAAATATTAACAAAAACAGTGCTGTAGCCTGGTTCGTGATGCAAGCTCCGATTACGTTGGTAGTTGTACCTAGTTCCTTGAGGCCGCCGAAATTCGAAGAAAATGCCGCCCTTTGCGGACCGCAAAATGCCGCCAGCACGGTTCTTGGTCCTGGCGTTTGCCTACCTCCAACGCCTACCTCCAAGATTGCGGGACAAAACCCTCGCGCAGGTGGTGCCAAGCGCGCGCGTCTTGTTATGGGAGCTATTGGGGCAAAGATTTGTGTGCGCTGCCGACATGGAAACGGCCACGGGCGCAGAAAAGATCGGCCAGCACCTAGAGCGTCGGGCCCTGTCGTTGCAACAGCCCTTCCGCTCTAGCTGACTGATTTCTAACGCAAGTCCATGCTCATTCGTATTGCAACTCATTCGCGGCTTGCTCAAAAACGAGTGCGGGAGCGATTCTCTTTCAGCGGGAAATTATGGGAAGCCAATAATTAGGCCCGGCCTCGACTTCCTAAAGTGGAGCGATGATGGCGGCTGCCTGGGTCATCTGATGTGCCTGGGTCATCTGATGTGCCTGGTTCATCTGATGTGCCTGGACCGTCTGGCGCACCTGGGTCAGTCGGCGTCTGTCGTTCGCGTGGCGTCCGCGGCGGGTCGGCTGGCGAGACTGATCCCTTTACGTTGCCTGCGCAGACATGAGGCGCACCAGGCCAGCGACGTTCTTAACCTTCAGTTTTTCGAAGATCCGTGCACGATGGCTTTCGACCGTTCGCGGGCTGAGGTCCAAATTGCGGGCAATCTCTTTGTTGGTATGGCCAAAGGTCAGCTGTTCGGCGATCGTGGCTTCCCTGGGGGTCAGAACAGACAAGTCGGCCGAGAGCGGCATGCCCTGCGATTCGGTCCGCGCGCGTTCGACGACATCGAACAGCTTGTCCAGCAAGGCTGTAGGCGAAACGGGCTTTTCAACGAAATCGTAGGCGCCCAAGCGCACGGCTTGTACCGCAGAGCTGATATCGCCATGGGCACTCATCATAACGATGGGAAATCGGGTCTGGGATTTGAGCTGCTGCAAGACCTGCATCCCAGATAAGCCGGGCATCAAAAGGTCCAGCAAGGCGACATCAATGTCCAGATTTTTGGCACGATCCAAGAACTGCTGGCCTTCCATAAAGGCCGACACGAAGTGCCCTTCCAGGCTGAGAAACGCGGTCAACGCATCTCGCACAGACGCATCATCGTCAATGATGGCGATCTTCAAACTCTTGGATTCTGCCCCACTCATTCGCCGTCTCTAACTGACCCCTCGTCGATCGGCAAGCGTACTCTGAACATGGCCCCTCCCAAAGTGACCGAGCGTTCCGCAGTGACGTGCCCGTTGAAAGCTTGAATTATACCTTTAGAAACTGACAAGCCAATCCCTAAGCCGTCAGCCTTGGTGGTTTGAAAGGCATCGAACA
>JAUIHE010000093.1 GCA_030432195.1 Alphaproteobacteria bacterium | reverse complement strand
CGCTTGCGGTAGTGGCGCGCCCGCTGCTGGTTTTCGATGCAGTAGGGCCAGCCATAGTGCGCCCCTGCACGAATGGCATTCAGCTCCTCTTTGGGCTGATCGGCCTCTTTATAGTCGATATTGTTCTCACCTTGCAGCAGCAGGCCGGTCGCAGGGTGGAAGGCCAGCGCCATAGAGTTGCGGAGCCCCTCGGCCAAAAGCGTTGGCGGGCCAACGACATCGCCTCTAATCTCTGCCCTATAGAGCGCGGCTTGCGGCTGCTTGCCTTGGCTCGTCGGGCAAGGGTTACCAATGCGATTGGGCTTGTCCTCGTCCAACTCGCAATGATCGCTTGGGGCGCCCACGTTGATAATCAGGGCCCCGCTGGGATCGTAGGCCAGATGCGTGAGCGGATGTCGGCCTTTCGTCGGCAGACCATCAACCACGCGGCGCTTGCTGGCAACGGGATCTGCCGAGCCTGGGTCATAGCGCCAGACCGCGCCAGCCGTACCCACGTAGACCCGCCCTTGCGCGTCCTTTACCAAACCCTGCGGGCGGTCCAAGCCTAGCTCCAATACGCTAAAGCGGGGCTGGCGCGGGTCGCGCACGCTCAGGCGCCACAGCTTGCCCCGGCCAGGCGTCCAACCGCCCATATCGACCAGCCAGAATTCGTCGGGCGCGACCTGCAACAACCCTCTGGGAAATCGCATGCCCTTGACGTCTTGCGCCACCAGGCCCAGGCACAGGCCGGGCGCTGTCGATACACTAACTTTTGCAAAAGGCCCGCAGCGCGCGTTGCTCGGCCGATAGTCCTTGGCGTCGAGGCCCACAGGCAGTCCAAGGGCTCCGGCGAGGGTCAGGCCGACCTGCAGCAAAGCCATCCACGAAGCCCCCGAGCGTTGCGCGTTGGTTACGGAACGGCGACAGCGCGCTACTGCTGCGCGAATGCGATCCGCGAAATGGGAGCTTTGCATAGTGGCGCCTCCTGCTCGTTTGGGGCCTTTGGCGATTCTCAATAGGCGCGCTGGCGAGGGTAACCCGCAGCCGTGCGCCAAATACCCCGCCAAACCGCGTAAGGTGCCCATGATAGCGCCAAGACCGCCGGAGGTAAAATCATCGCTCCGGGGCGGCGGCGAGGCATGCGCCTGTGTCCGCATGAAAGAATTGCCAAAGCGACCAATCGGTCTAAGCTGCGGGCGACGCTGTAAAAGATGGCCGCTGTTCCTTCCGCCTATCCCCTCCGGCCCGCCGACGAGCGCGCCTTGCCCTTCAAGAGATCGCTTGTGACTTCTACCGCTTCGCCGGATGCCGCCGCTCCCCACCTGCCTAAAGCCCTCCTGCTGGCCATTATCGTAGCCGCACAGATCGCTGGGTCCGCTCAGTGGTTCGCGGGCAACGCCGTGACCGCAGAACTGATTGCGCGCTGGGAGCTGCCGCAGAGCTTTTTAGCGCAAGTCACACTCAGCGTTCAGCTGGGCTTTATCATTGGCACACTGATCTTTGCGGCTTTGTCGATTTCAGACCGCCTACCCTCGCGGCTGGTCTTCTTCGTTTCCTGCCTTTTGGCGGGCGGCGGGACGCTGGCTCTGCCCCTCCTAGATCGGCAGCCGACGATGTTTTTACTACTGAGGTTCGTAACCGGCTTTTTCATCGCCGGGATCTACCCTGTTGGCATGAAGCTCGCCGCCAGTTGGTTCGACAAGGGTCTAAGCGTCGCCATGAGCTTGCTGGTCGGCGCGCTGATGGTCGGTACGGCCTTGCCCCACCTGTTGCGCGGATTTTTGGCCGACACGCCCTGGCAATTGGTGCTGGTGGTGGTCGGTTTGGTCAGCTTCGCCGGCGGGGTTCTGCTGTTGGCGACGGTGCCGTTGGGCCCTTACGCCAAGCGGGGGGCTCACTTCGCCCCCAAGGCGGTGATCGCTGCGTTTAAGGTTCCCGACTTTCGGCGCGCCAGCTTTGGCTATTTTGGCCACATGTGGGAGCTTTATGCCCTCTGGGCGTACTTCCCGGTCTTGATCGCCGCCTATCTGGCCAACAAAGGACAGGTCAGCCCCAGCACGGTCGCAACTTGGTCGTTTCTGGCCATCGCTGCCGGAGCGCCTACCGGCGTTATCGGCGGTTGGATAGCCCAGAAAGTGGGCAGCGCCTGGGTCGCGCGCAGCGCGCTTGCGGCCTCAGGGGCCTGCTGTTTGGCGGCGCCCTTGATGCTGCTCATGCCCGGGTGGCTGTTCTTTACTTTCCTGTTGATCTGGGGCGGGGCCTGCGCCGCGGACTCCCCGCAGCTTTCGACTATCAACGCCAAAAGCGCGCCGCCCGCCTACCTGGGCTCAGCCCTGACCATGGTCAACAGCTTGGGCTTTAGCATCACCTTGATTAGCATCACCATGACCGGGGTGTTGGTGACGCTGATCCCTGCTCATTGGGCCATGCTGGCGCTGGCGCCCGGCCCCTTGCTGGGGGCCTGGTCGCTTCGCTCAAGCAAAGTCTAGCGCAAACGCGGCAGGCCCGCGGCAGAAAGCCCGCGCGCGTGAATTAGGCAGCGCGCAGCTTTCAACCCAAGCCTAGGCAGCCTCTGCTGAAGCTTCGGGCACCACGATCACCGGCTCCATCCGGGCCAAGACCTCTTCGGCCAGGTGGCATTTGATCTGGTGGCCGTCGGCCAGCGTCTTGTAACCCGGCACCTCGGATTCACACTTGCTGGCAATATCCGGGTTGGCGCGCTTGTGTGGGCAGCGGGTCTGGAACGGGCAGCCGCTGGGCGGATTGACCGCCGAGGGAATGTCGCCCTCCAAGATAATGTGCCGTTTTTGCACCTTGGTATCCGCGATGGGGACCGCTGACAGCAACGCCTCGGTGTAAGGGTGATACGGCGGCGCAAAAATCTGATCGGTCGTTCCCTGCTCCATGATATGGCCCAGGTACATCACGATGATCCGATCCGACAGATAGCGGACCACCGACAGATCGTGCGAGATGAACAACAGCGTCGTGCGGTGTTCACGCTGAATTTCCATCAACAACTGGGTCACGGCGGCTTGGACCGACACGTCCAGCGCCGAGACGGGCTCGTCAGCGATGACCACCGAAGGGTTGCCAGCGAAAGCACGGGCGATACCGACGCGCTGCTTCTGCCCGCCAGAGAGCTGGCGCGGCATGCGCTTGGCAAAATCGCGCGGCAGCTTGACGATATCCAGCAGTTCCAGCACCCGCTCTTGCGCTTCGCGTTTGGACTGCTGCTTGCCAAATCGGCGGATTACGCGCTCAATCTGACCGCCCACGGTGTGCGAGGGATTGAGGGTATCAAAGGGGTTCTGGAAGACCATTTGCAGGCCTGCGACCAGGTCCACGTCGCGCTCTTGGACGGGCTGAGAGCCAATTTCGGCTGAGCGCAGCATGATCGTGCCATCCGTTGCTGTCTCCAAGCCCATCAACACCTTGGCGAAGGTGGATTTGCCACAGCCAGACTCGCCCACGATCGCCACGGTTTCAGCCTCGTGTGCGTCGAACGAAAGGGTCTCATTGGCCTTGACCGATCGGGTTGCACCGCCAAAAGGCCCCGACGGAATTTCATAGTATTTCTTCAGCGTATCAACCTTCAGCACGACATCGCCGATGTCGGTCACCGCGTTGACCGGCGCCTCGGGCTTATAACTCGCCCAGTCGATTTCCTCCAAGCGGGCGCAGCGCACACCACGAGTGTCATCATCGGCTGACCGGAACATTTTAATGTCGCCTTGGTCGCAGGCACCGGCTTTAAAGAAATCGCAGCGCGGGCCGAAATTACAGCCGCGAGGCCGCTCGTGCGGCAGTGGCAATTGCCCGCGGATCGGCAGCAACGGGCGAGCATTCTTATCCGACGTCGGCAGCGCGATTGCGCTAAACAGACCGCGCGTGTAGGGGTGGCGCATGTCGTTGAAGACTTCCTCAACCGAGCCCGTCTCCACCGCCTCGCCCGAATACATGACCGTGATTCGTTCGCAGGTCTCCAAGATCAGGCCCAGGTTGTGCGAAATATAGATCATGGAGGTGCCGTACTTTTCGGCAATCTCTTTAATCAGCTCGACAATGCCCGCCTCGACGGTCACGTCCAGTGCGGTCGTCGGCTCATCCAACAGCAACAGCTTGGGGTTGGACAACAGGGCCATGGCGATCACGACACGCTGTTGTTGGCCGCCCGATATCTGGTGCGGATAGGCGTTCATGATGCGCTTAGGGTCAGGCAGACGCACATCGGCCAGCATCTTTTCAGCGCGCTCCCAAGCCTCTTTGCTAGAAACGCCCTCGTGCTGCATGGGCACTTCCATCAGCTGGCGGCTGATCTTCATCGATGGGTTCAGCGACGCCATGGGCTCCTGATAGACCATCGAGATAGCCGAGCCGCGGATGTCTTCCAGCTCCTTTTGGCTCATGGTGCGCATGTCGCGGCCGTTGAACAGCACCTCGCCGCCAACGATGGCGCCGTTCTTGCCCATGTGCTGCATGATGGCCAGCGCCACGGTGGACTTGCCACAGCCAGACTCGCCCACGATCCCGTGCGCTTCGCCCGGCATGAGTTTGAGGTTGAAGTCTACGACCGCCGGGATCTCGCCCGCCCGCGTGAAGTAGGAGATGCAAAGATCGCGGCACTCCAGGATGGGGGTCTGGGCGTCAACTTGAATATCCGTCATCGCTTGTCTCCTTAATCCTTGAGGCTCATTTCACGCAGGCCGTCGGCCAGCATGTTGATGCCCAATACCAACGACATGAGCGCAAAGGCGGGCGGAATCACCATGTGTGGGAAAGAACGCGCGCCCCCTCGACCGATATTAATCATGGTTCCCCAATCTGGGCTGGTGGGCTCCAGGCCCAGGCCAAAGAAGCCCAGAGTCCCGAGCAAGATGATGGTGTAGCCGATCCGTAGCGCGGCATCGACGATCAGCGGACCACGCACGTTCGGCAAGATCTCGAAGATCATGATGTACCAAGTGTTTTCACCGCGTGTCTGAGCAGCCGCCACATAATCACGCTCTTTGGTGTCCAAGGTCAGGCCGCGCACCAAGCGGAAGATGCCAGGCGCCGAGGCGAAACAAACCGCAATAAAGACGTTCAGCGCCGCATCGCGCGGGATAAACAGATTGTTCACCATGCCTTCAATTTCGTTGAAGCTCTGGCTGCCCGCCTCGCCAAACATCCCGGCAACGATGGGAGCGATCAGCCCCAGGTCCGGCAAGGAAAAGGCAACGCGCGAATAGATGAAGCCCAACACTGGAACCAAGACGATAGTCAAGATAGCCAGCTTTCGATCACCGCAGTTCATGACCCGCGTGACGAAGAAGGCGGCCCAGGCAGCCATGACCACCCAGCCCAGAAGCCAGAACAAGGAGCCCAAAATCCAAGCCAGCACAATCGCCACGGGCAGCAGCAAGGTCGCCAACAGCAAGCCCGTTCGCCCGGCCTTCCCGTAAAGGCCGAAGGCGGCCACCACGACGAAGGCCACCGGCGCAAAGCCCAGCACGCCCAATAGCGTCGGGATCAAGGGACCATCACGGGCAATCAGAACGATCAAAATGAACAACAAGATCACAGGGAAAGCCAGAATAGCATTGGCCAGGAATGACAGGACGGCGTCGGTTTTGCGGCCAAAGTAGCCCGCTGGCAGTCCTGCCACGATACCGACCACGAAGGCCAGAGCGGTCGCGGTCACAGAAATTGGAATGACCACGCGCGCGCCATAGAACAAGCGGCTAAAGATATCGCGACCAGCAACATCGCCACCTAGGATCGAGATCAGACCATCGGCCGCGGGCGTGCCGGGCCCTTTCTTCCGCAGCGCCACCGATTGCGCCTCTGGGTCAATGTCGCTGATGACGCCGGCAAAAATGGCGGCAAAAATCCAAAACAAGCAGATGTAGAGACCCAAGAGACCAATTGGGTTCTCGTACAGCTTGCCGTAGAGCCCGGTGTACTGGCGCGTCGGCCAAGAGATGATGAAGACACCCGCCAGGGCGAACCAAACCGGCCACAAGTCGCTGAGGGCTTTGATGAGCAAATCCATGTTTCTTCCCCCCTCCTAGCGCAATCGCAGTCTTGGATTCAGCAGCACGTAACCCAAATCTGAAATCAATTGGGTCAAGAGAACCACCAAAACCGAGACGATCGAACAGGCCATAATCATATTGAAATCCATATTGGTGGACGCCACAAACAGCGCTTGTCCGAAGCCCTTGTAGGCAAACATTACTTCCACAATAACCACGCCGGTCAGCATCCAGGGGAACTGCAACATGATGACGGTAAACGGCGCGATAAGAGCGTTGCGCAGCGCATGGCGTCGAATAACGGTCCCACGCGGCAGCCCCTTCAAAATGGCGGTGCGCACATATTGAGAGCTCATGACCTCGGCCATGGAAGCGCGGGTCATACGCGCAATGTAGCCAACGCCGTAGACCACCATCGTCAGCACCGGCAAGAACAGGTCTTCGAAGCTGATGCCATTGCGCATGTTGGCAACCGCCTTGAAATAGAAGTCATCAAGATAGGCCATTTGCCCCGTGGATATCCACGTCGGTATGTCGGGAATATAATGGAAAATGTGATACTTACGGGAGGCCAGGGCCACCATGAACAAGATGCCCGAGATGTATTCTGGCGTCGCTGTCGTCATGATGGATAGAGTGGACAAACTTCGGTCGCGAAGGGAGCCCTCCCGAACTCCGGCGAGGATCCCGATCAAAAGCGCCACCGGCACCATGATAAGAAAGACCCAAAAGGCAAGAATGCCTGTGGCGTACAAGCGCTCGTTAATCACGCCCCATTTGTTGCGGCCCGCATCGGGGTCATAGCCGAAAATATGCCGCCGGAAGACAGCAGATTCCCCCCAATCGCCGACCACGAAGCCCGAAAGCCATTCGCCATAGCGCACCACGAGCGGCTTGGTCAGAACGTTGTCAGCGACCCAGGAGTCCAGGTCTTCTGCCGGGGTTTGGGGGCCAAGCTCATTAATAGCAATCGCACGAAGTGTGTTTTGATTGGTATTGATGAGCGTGAAGATCGTCGCGGTAAGCACCAAGATCGTCACAAAGGCTAGCAAGATGCGGCGGAATGCAAAGGCGAGCACGGGATTAGACCTCTAGCCGTTGGGGTTCTGGAGTTTGAATGCAAAAAAGGAGGCAAGGGTATTCCCTCGCCTCCTTGATCTCGGCGCAAGGCCTAAGCGTCGAGCCACACTTTTTCGAAGTGGTGCTCAAAGGCCTGGTGCATGCGGAAGCCCTGGACCTCTGGGGTCGAGTGCGCAAACAGCGACCGCCAGTAAGGCTGGATCATGATCGCATCGTCTTGCATCATGGCTTCGATTTTCGCCATAATCGCACGGCGAGCTTCCACGTCAGCCGTTGCCTCGGCCTGATCCAACAAAGCGTCGAATTCAGGGTTGTTGTAGGCGGTCTCGTTCCACTTCACGCCCGAGCGGTAAGCCAGTGACAGCACCTGCGTGCCCAGAGGACGACCGTTCCAGTTTGTGGAGGAGAAGGGGTGCGTGGTCCAGTTGGTCCAGAAGGTAGAACCCGGCATCACGATACGGTTGACGTTCAGGCCCGCTTCTTCCAACTGAGCGCCGACAGCGTCGGTGGTCAACAGGCGATAGCCCGCGTCCAGAGAGTAAAGGTCAAGCGTCGTTCCGGCGAAGCCCAGATCGGCGATTTCTTTCTTCGCTGCTTCCAGATCGCGAGAGATCGGTGGCAACTTGGCATACTCTTCGTGCATCGGACCAACGTGGTGGTTTTCGGCCACCAAGCCCAGGCCGTTGTTGCCCAGAGCCAGCAGGTCTTCGTTGGACACGGCCTTAACAATCGCCTGGCGCAGCGCCTTATTGTTGTAGGGCTCCGTGTCAGTGTGCATGCGAACAACGATGGTTGCGCCGGTCGCCACTTCGTAGCGCTCAAAGCCCAGGTCATCCATGGTGCCGACCTGCTCAGCGTCGGTCTGGAAGTTCAGGTGAACCTCGCCCGCTTCGAAGGCACCAACTTCTGCCGCCGGATCGGTACCAAAGTCGATGTAGTCGATGCCGTCCAGATAGACTTCACCGCCCCACCAAGTGTGGTCATCGTTGCGATCCAAAGACGCGCCCACTTCGGGCTCATAGTTGGTCAGGCGGAACGGACCGGTGCCAACGCCTTCGTTGACTGCTTTGCCTGGGTACTGGATCAGCGCCGGATAGTCAGACATGCCAGCAATGACAGAAATGTCGGGCTTGAGCAGGTTCAAGGTCACGGTACCCGCTGCATCGTCTGCAACAATAGAGCCCGCTTTGGCCTTGTTGGTGTCTGGGTCAATCAGTGAAGAAACACGTGCAGCCATAGAGTTGCCGTCGACGTCGGCCTCAGCCCAACGCTCAATGTTCCACGCAACTTGCGATGCGGTCAGCGCCTCGCCGTTGTTCCACATAACGCCTTCGCGCACCGTCAGAACGTACTGTGTAGCGTCGGCATTTGCGGACCAGCCAGACAGCAGGTGCGGGGTAAAGGTGAAGTCTGGTGTCCAGCGCACCAATGGCTCCAAGAAGTGACGCGCAACGTTGCCCAGCTCTGACCAGTCGAAGATTCGGGCATCAGTGAAGTTGGCTTTGACAATCATGGAGACCGCTAGGCGGCCGCCCTTCTTGGCGTGGCTGGCGGCCTCAGCTGCCGGTGCAGCCAGACCCAGCAGGCCATAGGCTGCGGTCGCAGTCACACCCAAAGCGGTGGTCTGCGCCAGGAATTCACGGCGGCTCATGCGACCCTCGCGAGCGGCCTTGGCAAAGCCCTCAACAGAAGGGTGCAGCGGCGCACCGGTAAGAGTTCTCTTATCTACCATTAGAGTATGTCTCCCAATTACTTTTGGCGGTCGTTTAGGACCAAATTTATGCATTTGCGACATCGCGCTCCGTCGCCAGCAGGCAAGTTGCGCGCGAGTCATGCAAAAGTCGTAACGCGCCCATTCGCTAAACGCAACCCTCAATACCCGGCATCAAGGCCTCGAAACCGGCGCGCGCGTTCTTATCTGAGTAATGCTGGCCAAAATGGGACAATTCCTTTCGCATTTGGACCATGTCTCGCAATTTTTTCTACGCAATGCCCACAGCCCGGCCAAGACATCACATCAACATAGACAGTTTAACGAGCGCTGGCGGCTTGCGTGCCCCCAAAGCCAGGCGTCAGGGCTGTGGCGTCTGCCCCTCGCCTAGCCTTCCTCGCCTAGCCTTCATCTTCTGGCCAATCGCGCGGCGGGGTAGACAAAGAGCGCGGCTTGCGGTCCTCGCTGGGCCTAAAGCCGAATATCTCGCGGTATTTGCGGGCAAAATGCGAGGCTGAATCAAAGCCACAGGCCAGCGATATTTCCGTGATGGGCATCGAGGTCTGACGCAACAAATTGCGCGCGCGTTCAAGGCGGAGCTTAAGATAGAAGCGTGTCGGCGAATCGCCCAAGTTATGCCGGAACAAGCGCTCTAACTGTCGCGTGGACAACCCAATGCGCTCAGCAATTTCCGACTTGGCGACGGGATCTTCGACCGACTCCTCCATGATCTGCATGGCTTCGATCAGGTTGGGGTGCACAACGCCATAGCGATGGCGAATATCGCTGCGCTGAAGTTCATTGCCTTCACGCTGGCGACCATGGACGAATTGGTCAGAAACGTCAGTTGCAAGCCCCGCACCATAAAGATGGCGAATAACGTCTAGCATCATGTCCATCGCCGCGATGCCCCCACCCACGGTGACGCGGTTTCGGTCCCAGACGAAAATTTCGCTGCGGTGGTCGATGTGGGGATAGGTTTCTTGGAAGGACTCGGCGAACTGCCAATGCACCGTACAAGCATGCTCGTCGAGCAAGCCTGCCTTGGCCAGAACGAAGGTGCCGGTCGAGATAGCCCCTAACGCTTTGCCGCGGCGCTCAAAATTCCGGAGGAAATTGAACAAAGCGTCGTCGCGAAAATCGCGGGCATCTGTGCCGCCGCAAACCAGCACCATGTCATAGTCATGCCCGCGTGTCTCGGGGATCGATTGCGTTGCCAGCTCCAAGCCCGAGCTGGAAGGCATCATCCCGCCGGTATGCGATATGAGTTCCCATTCAAACAGCTTCTTGCTGGCGATCATATTCGCGTTGCGCATGGGTTCCATAGCCGCGCAGAACGCCATGAGTGAAAAATTAGGGACCAAAACAAAGCCAACCCGATAGGGCTTTGAGGGGATTTCCACGGCAAGACTTCCAATTTTCAAAAGTGAGGCTCTCTGCTGAAAAGCAAGCATAGGGACGCTTACATGTCGATTCTGTTCTGGTCGCCTTGATCGCATGGCCTCAATTTAAGCGCAAACAGACCGAAAGCTTCTCACCATGCACAACCTATCTGAAACCCTGCGCCTTCGCTTCGCCGCCCCTGGTGGCATTGACGCTGCAATCGCCCCAGAAACCGCGCAGGATTCCGGCGCCAACACGCCAGCGCCGCGCAGCAACCGTCGCGGGCGCGGCAAGCGGGCGCCGCTTGGCCAGACCATCCAGCAACTGCCGTTTGGCCAGATAGAGCGGCAGATCAAACCCATTGACCTTATCAGCGAGGACCATTTGGAGGCCATCCACCAAGCCTCGCTGACCATCATGCAAGAAATTGGCTTGGAATACATGAGCGCCAGGGCGCGTGATATCTTCCGCAAAGCTGGCGCAGACGTGGACGAAGACAGCCAAATGGTCCGCATTGCCCCCGAGTTGGTCGCGCAAGCGCTGAAAACCGCGCCCAACAGCTTCAGCCTGACGCCGCGCAACCCCGCCCGCAAGCTCAAGATGGGCGGCGGTTTTTGGGTGGCTGGCTCGGTCGCAGGCCCACCGCAGGTCCACGATGCCATAAGCGGCCGCCGCCCGGGCAACTTTGAAGATTTCAAGAAGCTGATCCAACTTTCGCAGTATTTCAATGCCGTGCAGATGTTCGGCTATCACCCCGTCTCGCCGATCGACATTCCGGCTAACACGCGCCACCTGGACACCTACCACGTCTGCCAAACCGAAGGCGACAAGGCCTATAAGATATCGGCCATTGGCCGTGAACGCACATTAGATGCCATTGACATGATGGCGATTGCAAAGGGCATGGACCGCGAGGCCATGAAGCAAGAGCCCGCGCTTGTCACCACGATCTCCATCAACTCGCCGCGCCGGGTTGATGAAGCCATGACCGATGGTTTGGAGGTCATGGCGCTGCACAATCAGGTCTGTTCTATCACGCCCTTTACGCTGATGGGCGCGATGACGCCCGTCACGCTGGCGGGCGCGCTGGCTCAGCACAATGCCGAGGCCTTGTCCGCAATTGTCTTGACCCAGCTTATCAATCCGGGCGCGCCCGTGCTTTACGGCACCTTTACATCTAACGTTGACTTGCGAACGGGGGCGCCTGCCTTTGGCACGCCCGAGAACTCGCGCGCCAACCTGATTGCGGGTCAATTGGCGCGCAAATATGACCTGCCCTATCGCTCGTCGAATGCCTGCACCTCGAACTTAGCAGATGATCAGGCGGTCTATGAATCGATGATGTCGCTTTGGTCCGCAATCGCGGGCGGCGCCCACTTCATCCACCACGGCGCTGGCTGGTTGGAGGGCGGGCTCAAGGCCTCATTTGAAAAGTTGGTCCTGGACGCCGAACTGCTGCAAGAGCTGGCGCTGACCTTCGGTCCCTTTACCGCCGACGTCGCCGATTTGGCGGTCGAAGCTATTCGCGGCGTCCCGCCGGGCGGCCACTTCTTCGGTGAAGCCCATACCCTTGAGCGCTATGAGACCGCTTTCTATTCTCCGATGACCTCGGATTGGCGTAGCCACGAGAACTGGGAAGCCGACGGCTCCAAGTCAGCCCGAGAGCGCCTGACCCCGCTATGGCAACAGGCTTTGTCTGACTTCAAGGCGCCAACGCTGGCCCAAGACCGACGCGAGGCACTGGATGCCTTCGTCGCCAAACGCAAAGAGGAGTTGGCCGGGCGCGAACCCGAATAGCCCTGCCTCTTAGTCCGGGTGCCCCCTTGCTTGTCGGCTGGTAGCAGAGGCCGGTTGAACGCCGATCTGCCAATCTGCTCGATAAAACGTCGGTATTGGAATATGGCCCTTGCCTATCGCTGAGCTATGCTCACAGCAACACTAGAATTCCGGCGTAAAGTTGGCACGGGCAACAGGGAGACAGTCATGAAAGATCAATACCGCGTTGTGGTCATCGGCGGGGGCGTCGTCGGGGCCTCGGTGCTTTACCACCTGGCCAAATTCGGCTGGACCGACTGCGCCATCATCGAACGAAACGTTCTGACGGCCGGTTCTTCTTGGCACGCCGCAGGCGGCATTCATGCGCTGAACGCCGATCCCAACATGGCGGCGCTGCAAGCCTATACCATCGACCTTCTGTCTGAAATCGAAGAAGAGTCCGGTCACAACATCGGCCTGCACATGACCGGTGGCATCACCATCGCCACCACCCCCGACCGCTGGGAGTGGTTGCAAGGCGCCTATCGCACCTTTCAGTCGATAGGTATTGATGACTGCCGCATCATGACCCCGGAAGAGGTCAAAAAGCA
>JAUIHE010000001.1 GCA_030432195.1 Alphaproteobacteria bacterium | reverse complement strand
CGACATGGTTGGTCGCCTGCGCGATCTGAAGCTGGACGGCATAGATCCTTCAAAGCGCCCGAATTGGTTGGCGCGTTTGTTCGGCGCGCGCTCGAAGGTCGAAAGCTTTTTGAACCAGTATGCTGAAGTACGAGGCCAGATCGACAGCCTGTCCGACAACCTGGAACAGCACAAGACCGGCTTGTTGACCGATGTGGCCAGCTTGGACCGCTTGTACGACGCCAATCTGGATTATTTTCACACCCTGGAACTTTATATTCAGGCGGGTGAGCGCAAGCTGAGCGACTTGGACGAAAGCATCATTCCGGATTTCGCCAAGGAAGTTGAAAATTCTGGCGACGTCGTAGACGCCCAACGCCTGCGTGACCTGCGCACCGCGCGCGACGATCTGGAACGCCGGGTCCATGATCTCAAGTTAACCCGCCAAGTGACCATGCAGTCCCTGCCTTCGATCCGCTTGGTGCAAGAAAACGACAAGGCGCTGGTCAACAAGATCAATTCAACCTTGGCCAACACTGTTCCGCTGTGGCGCCAACAAATTGCGCGGGCTGTGACCATCATGCGTTCGGCCGACGCCGCCAATACCCTGAAAGAAGCGAGCGATTTGACCAACGAGCTGTTGACCGCCAACGCCGACCAGCTGCGCGATGCTAATCGCGAGACGCGCGAGCAAATCGAGCGGGGCATATTTGATATCGAGTCTGTCAAACAAGCCAACGACCAGCTGATCGCGACCATCGAAGATAGTCTGCAAATCCGTGAAGAGGGCCAGGCCAAGCGCCGCGAAGCCGAAGAGACGCTCGCAGCCTGTGAAGCAGAGCTGAAGGTCATGCTGAAAGCCGCGCAATCGCGCGCTTCGATCGAGCAAGCCTCGCGCACGGCCGAGACCGAAGAGGTGGCTGAGGAGGCTTCTTCGGCTGATACCGACGCGGTACCCGCTGGCGACGCTGACAGCAACTAGTCACCCGAATCTGAAGTTCGTCTCACCAATCTGCTTGTCCAATGCGAACTTCAGATTCTTATGGGTGACGAGTAAACTTATGATTCTAGTGTGGTTTTCGAATTTGAAGGACGCAACCGGTTTTGCTGAGATATGAAGCGTTCTTCAAATTCACCACACTAGGCCCCAGCGCGACCGACGTATTGCCAGCAGGGCAGGCGAACCCGCTTGATCTCTTGGCAAGCGCCCTGGTCTCGACTAGCTTGAGGGCAGGGCGCAAGCTTTGCGCCTCGTTGCTGTAGATCGCGCGCAAAGCGCGGAAAATCGAAAGGAAAGAGCCAATGGGACTGTTTGATATCTTCTCCAGCCAATTCATTGATATCATTGAATGGCTGGACGATAGCAACGACACCTTGGTGTATCGTTTCGAGCGCCACGACAACGCCATCAAGAACGGGGCCAAGCTGACGGTTCGCGAAGGTCAAATGGCGGTCTTCGTCAGCCAAGGCCAGACGGCCGATGTTTTTGGCCCCGGCATGTACGAGCTGGTGACGGCCAACTTGCCGATCTTGACCGATCTGAATCACTGGGACCACGGCTTTTCATCACCCTTTAAGGCCGAGGTCTATTTCTTCAATATGCGCCGCTTTGGCGATCTTAAGTGGGGAACGCGCAATCCGATCATGCTGAATGATAGCGCGTTCGGCCCGCTACGCCTGCGTGCCTTTGGCACCTATGAAATGCGGATCGGCGACCCGCAAAAGCTGTTGGTCCAGGTGGTTGGTACCGACGGTCATTTCACGATGGACGAGATCTCTGATCGCTTGCGAAATATCATCGTTTCCAAGTTCTCAACCAGCCTTGCCGCTGCGGGTATTCCAGCGCTGGAGCTGGCCGCCAACTACCAGCAGCTCGGTCGCTTCGTTGCTGATGAATTGGACGCAGATTTTGGCGAGTACGGCGTCAAGTTGGAAGATTTTTGGGTCGAAAACATCTCCTTCCCGCCGCGCGTCGAAGAGGCCTTAGACAAGCGCTCATCCGTCGAAATGGTCGGCGATCTGTCACGCTATTTCCAATACCAGCAGGCCGAAGCGCTGGGTGAGGCTGCGGGCGCGGACAATGCCATGGGCGCTGGGATGGGAGCCGGGATGGGCGCGGCTCTGGGGGCGAGCCTGGCCGCTGGCATGCAGGCCGCAAGCGCGCCAGCGCCAACGATGGCCCCGGCTGAAGACCCCGAGCCCGTGCTGCGCGCCACGCCTGCTGAACCCAGTGCACCGCCCCCGCCCAGCCTGCCCGCTGATCTGGAGTATCATTTGGGCATCGACGGCGAGGTACAGGGCCCCTTTGACGCCGAAGCCATGGTTGACATGCTCCAGGCGGGTCAAATCAGCGGCGAGACCCTGGCGTGGACCGCCGGTATGGAAGGCTGGGAGCCCATGTCAGACATTGAAGAGCTGGCATCCATCATGGATCATTTGCCGCCGCCCATGCCCACGCCCTTGCCCGGACCCGCTGCCAGCTAGCGTTGGCTTGCGAGCATGAGCGAAACGCTGCTCCACAAACCCTGTTCGACCTGCGGCGCCACCTTGCACTATCAGCCAGGCGCCAGCAGTCTGGACTGCCCCTATTGCGGAAGCCAAAATGAAATTTCTACTGCCGCAGGCGAGCTTGCGCGTTTTGATCTGACGTCAGCCATGGCGGGCGAGCGAGAGGGCGAACTGCCGCCAGAGCGGCGCCTTTCCTGTCCGTCTTGTGGCGGAGAAGCCATTATGGCTCCGCAAGTTTTTGCGCAAAGCTGCGACTTTTGCGAGACGGTCTTGATTGACCAGGATACAAGCTTGCGCCGTTTTGAGCCCCAAGGCCTGCTGCCCTTTGGTGTCGATGAAGACCAGGCACGAGATCGGCTCCGGCGCTGGCTGAAGAGCCTTTGGTTTGCGCCCTCGTCCCTGGCCAAACTGGCGCGCCCGAAACATCGCTTGCGGGGCGTATACGTTCCATATTGGGCCTTCGATGCCAGTACGCAGACCGACTATCGCGGCCAGCGCGGCACGGTGCATCGGGTTAGCCGCCGCGTCCAAGTCACGCGCAACGGCAAGAGCCAGTGGGTAACGCGCAGCCAAAATGTGACCCGCTGGCGGTCGGTCTCTGGTCAGGTAGAGCGCGACTTTGAGGACTTCTTGATCCAGGCCGACGGCGGGCTTGAGGCCCTTTCAGATCGGCGTTTTTCTTCTTGGGATACGGGCGCGCTGGAGGCCTATAACCCCGACTATCTGCAAGGTTATGAAGCGCGGCTCTATGGCATGGATTTGGTCGCCGGATGGCAGGCGGCGGCCCAAGCCATGGAAGGCGTCATCCGCAGCGATATTCGCCACGACATCGGCGGCGACAAACAGCGCATTAATACGCTCAATACGCGCTATTGGAACCAGCGATTTACGTTGGTGCTACTGCCGATCTGGTTTTCGGAGTTCAGCTTTGGCCGCAAGCGTTATCAGGTCGTGATAAACGGCAGAACGGGCGAAGTGCGCGGCCAGCGGCCCGTTGCATGGTGGAAAGTCCTGGTCGCGGCCCTGTTGGTGTTGGGCTTGGTCGGCGCGGCCCTAGTGATCGCATCACAGATCGAAGGCCTCAGCCTGCTGCCGCCGATCTAAGTCAAAGCGGGGGCGGGCAACGACCCGGCCAGTCGGTGGCTTCGTGATAAGCTTGGCCCATGGCCAGAAGCTCGGAATCTGCGCCTGTGGGGCCGAACAGCTGCATGCCCATCGGCAGGCCTTCTGGCGAAAAACCAACCGGCAGGTTGAGGCAGGGCAGTCCTGCCAGGCTGACCGGGACGACGACTTCCATCCAGCGGTGATAGGTGTCCGTGGCCTGCCCGTTGATGCTTTGTGGCCAGCGCCATTCCACGGGGAAGGGCCAGACCTGTGCCGAGGGCAGCACCAGCGCGTCAAAGTCGGCAAACAGCCGCGCTGCCGTCGCGTACCAGTGCGAGCGAATTTCGCTGGCGGCAAAGAAGTCGGCAAGGCTCAAGGACAGGCCTTGTTCGATTTCCCACAGGGTCTCGGGCTTGGTCTGGGCCCGCTTGACGGGATCGACGAGCAGATCACGCTTGGCGTTGGCGTTTATCCCTGCGCGCAGCTGCGTCCAGGAGCGCCAAAGCTGGTCCGCCGCATAGGGCGGCTCTAGGGCCTCAACCGATGCGCCCAGGTCTTCAAGCAAACCCAAACCGGCCTCACAGCGCTTCAAGATGCCGTCCTCACAGGGATAGGCGCCGCCCCAATCCCCCAACCATCCAATGCGCTTGCCCTTCAGGGGCATGCCAAAGTCGGCGCTGAAGTCTTGGGCTATACGGCCATAGGGCACCTCGACATTCGGGCCAGCGAGAACCGAGAGCAAAAGCGCCAAGTCTCGCGGGCTGCGCGCCATGGGCCCGTCGGTGGCCAAGGTAGACAAGAAGCTCTCCTTGCCGGCATTGCCGGGCACCAGGCCCCAGCTCGGGCGAAAGCCGTAGACGTTGCAAAAGGCCGCCGGATTGCGCAACGAGCCCATCATGTCTGAGCCGTCCGCCAGCGGGAGCATGCGTGCCGCTAGCGCTGCTGCTGCGCCGCCAGACGAGCCCCCCGCACTACGTGACAAATTATAGGGATTGGCGGTCGCGCCGTGGACGGGATTAAAGCTGTGCGAGCCGTGACCCCACTCGGGCGTGTTGGTCTTGCCGATGATGATCGCGCCCGCGGAGCGTAATCGCGCCGCGACCAACTCGTCCTGATCGGGAATATGATCGGCATAGATGGGCGAGCCGAAGGTCGTCCGTAGGCCCTTGGTTGCGACCAGATCTTTGACCGCTATCGGTAATCCTGCAAGGGGTTTTGCCGCGCTGGGGCGTGGGCTTGCGGCTGCCTCGGCCATCAGCTCGTCGGTCGGACGTAGGGAGACGATCGCGTTGACCTTGCCGTTGACAGCCTCAAAGCGGGCCAAGAAGGTCTGCATGACCGCTGCGGCTGACAAAGTGCCAGCACTCATTTTGGTCACTAGGTCGTGGGCACTGCATTGGGTCAATTCTTGCATGGTGGCTGGCCCTCACCGATGGGTTAAGACGCGTCTTTGACCGCCCAAAACAGCTCGAAACCCGGATCGAATACGGTGACGGACTGGTCGCCTTCGACCGGGATTTGGTCGGGGTATTCTACCGGTGCACTCTGCTTGACCAGAGTCAAACGGCTCTCGTTGGCGGGCAGGCCATAGAAGGCGGGTCCGTTGAGGCTGGTGAAGGATTCAAGCTTGTCCAGCGCAGCTTCAGCTTCGAAGACATGAGCCAAGCAGCTCATGGTGTTGGGGGCGGTAAAGATCCCCGCACAGCCGCAAGCAGCCTCCTTGGTGTGGGTGGCGTGAGGGGCAGAATCGGTGCCAAGGAAAAATCGCGCATCGCCGGAGGTCGCCGCTTCGACCAAGGCCAGGCGGTGCTCCTCGCGCTTGGCGACGGGCAGGCAATAGTAGTGGGGCCGAACCCCGCCGACTAACAGGTGATTGCGGTTGATAATCAGGTGGTGCGTGGTCAAGGTCGCGGCCATGCCTTGCGCTTGGCTGCGCACAAAGTCGAGGCCGTTGCGGGTGGTGACGTGCTCCATGACGATCCGCAGCTCGGGCAAACGCTGGCGCAGGGGTGCCAAAACGCGTTCGATAAAGACGGCCTCGCGGTCGAAAATGTCGATGTCGGGGTCCGTTACTTCGCCATGGACGCAGAGCGGTAATCCCAGCTCGGCCATAGCCTCCAAAAACGGCATGACTTTTTCTATGTCGCGCACGCCGGAATCCGAGTTGGTGGTCGCGCCCGCAGGGTAGAGCTTGACCGCGCGAACCAGCCCATCAGCGACGCCTTGGCGTAGGTCGTCCGGATCGCTGGCCTCGGTCAGATATAGCGTCATGAGAGGCTCAAAGACGACCGCTTCCGGCAGCGCCGCCAAGATCCGGTCGCGGTAGGCGGCGGCGTCCCGGCTACGCACGACCGGTGGCACCAAATTTGGCATGATAATCGCGCGCGCAAAGTGGCGAGAGGTCTCGCCAGCGACCGCCTGAAGCATGGCACCATCGCGCAAGTGCAGATGCCAATCATCGGGGCGGCGAATGGTCAGGCGCTGGGGGGCGGCCTGGTCGTTGCGCGCGTCGTTCATGCCAGATCCTTATTTGACGAAGTTGTCGAGCACGGAATAGAGGCGCGTTTCAGCGAACAGGCCCGCCAACTTATAGGGGTCTTTTGCGAAAAACGCCTCGGCGTCGGCCTTGTTGTCGGCATCGACCACGACCAACGAGCCGATCATATCGCCCGCATCATTCAGCATGGGCGAGCCCGCAACGATGCGCAGGTTAAAGCTAGACGCGGCCGCCAGGTGGTCTAGGTGGGCGGCTCGGGTTTGCTTGCGCAGCTCAAGGCCACCTTGTTTGTCCATGGCATAAAAACTAAACAGCACGGATTCCTCCATCAAAGGGAATAATTTTGTGGCCGCCTGCTTAGACGAAGCTGCAGGTCTGGGCAAGCTACAGCGGCCCAGGTCTGAAAAATTGGGCAAATTGCTGGTCATTATCTGTGCGAATAGCACAAATTTTATGCAGCGACTCAAGTCGCACTTTTGGTTTGGTCAGATTTGAGGCAAGGGCAAGCGAAGAGCGCGGACACGACCCGACAATGGGCGAGCGGATCAGCGTTGGCCTATGATGGCCTGCCGCGCGGGAACGTACAAAGGATATTGGCATGAACGCAGCAGATACCGCGTGGATTATGACGGCAACGGCCCTGGTCTTGATGATGACCTTGCCAGGTTTGGCCTTGTTCTATGGCGGGTTGGTCCGCGCGAAAAACGTCATTTCGGTCTTTATGCAGTGTTTCAGTATCGCAGCCGTGGCCTCGGTGCTGTGGATTTTGGTCGGCTACTCGCTGGCCTTTGATGGCAGCGGCGCGGTGATCGGTGGGTTGGGCAAGGCGCTCTTGTGGGGTGTTGGGCCTGACAGCTTGTTCGGCAGCGTCCCTGAGGCAGCCTTTGTACTGTTCCAGATGACTTTTGCGATTATCACGCCCGCGCTGATTATCGGCGCCTTTGTCGAGCGCATTCAGTTCAACTTCGTGGTGGCTTTTGCGGCCCTCTGGGGTCTGTTGGTCTACGCGCCGGTCGTGCATTGGATCTGGGGCGGCGGCTTCCTTGCAAGCTGGCTGCACACGATTGATTTCGCGGGCGGCTTGGTGGTCCACGAGACTGCGGGCTTGTCGGCGCTGGTCGTGGCCTTCTTTTTGGGCAAACGCCGCGGCTTCCCAAGCAAGTTGATCCCGCCGCATTCACCGGTTCTAACTGCTGTAGGCGCTGGTCTGCTGTGGGTCGGTTGGTTTGGGTTCAACGGGGGCTCACAGCTTGCCGCCGACGGTGGGGCGGCCAATGCTATGCTGGTGACCCATGCCTCGGCAGCCATGGCGGTTATTGCTTGGGTGGCGCTGGATGTGCTGCGGTTCGGCAAGGCGACCCTGATTGGCGCCGTCACCGGTATGGTGGCGGGTTTGGCGACGATTACACCGGCTGCAGGCGTTGCAGGCATGCCGGGTGCGCTTATGCTGGGGCTCTTGTCGGGCATCATCTGTAACTTTGCCTGTGGATGGGTCAAGGGTTGGATGAAGATTGACGACAGCTTGGATGTCTTCGCGGTTCACGGCATTGGCGGCATGCTGGGCGCGCTGCTGGCGCCCTTGGTGGGCGCGGTCTTCTTTGGCGGGCAAGGCATTGGCGAAGCCAGCTTTTTCGGCCAAGTCCTCTCGATCCTGATCGTGGGCGCCTACACGCTGATTATAACGGTTCCCTTGGTGCTGGGGCTGCGCGCGGTCTTCGGTCTGCGGGTTGATGATGAAGCCGAAGATCAGGGCCTAGACCTGGCCTCTCACGGCGAGGCGAACGCTTAGACGGTTGCAGCAAAGGGGGAGACAGGCAACTCCCCAAATCTCCAACGTAATCCTATGGGGCGGCTCGACAGGCGCCCCATTTTTTCTGCTGGGGCCTGGTTTGTCAGCGGTCACGAAGCGGCGCGTTGGGATAGGTGGCCTGGCTATTCCACAGGCAAAGGGATATAGTAACATCCTCAAGCGACAGGAAAGGCCTATCCCATGTACCGACGCGCAGGCAGACCGGCAGCTATGCCCATTGACCAGACGGCCCGCCCTGCTCGAAGGTTGCTGGCAGGGGTGATCGCCCTGTTTGCCGGGCTGTTTGTGGCGGTGACGGGCGCCCAGGCCCAGAACCACAGCAGTTATGGCCAGGCGGTTGTGGTGATTATCGCCAACACGGATTACAGCCAGACCGATGACGTCGCTTATGCGGCGCGCGATGCCGATGCCTTCGAGGTCTTTGCGCGCGATGTCTTGCACGCCCGCGTGTTCCGCTATGACAATATGGGCACCAACCAAATGGGCGAGTTTTTTGGGGTCGAAGGGCGCCCCGGCAGCCTAACCAACCACATTTTGGCGCCTAATACAGACCTGTATATCTATTACGCGGGGCACGGCACCCACGACGCGCCGGCCAATGGTGAGAAAGCCCGCAACTATATTATGCCGGTCGATGCCAACCCCGATCAGCGCTTTTTGGCGCGTCAGGCCTATGCGTTGGACGATTTGAAGCGCAGCCTCAATACTTTGCAGAACGGGCTGTTATCGCAAGGCCGTATCACTTTGGTGCTTGAATCTTGCTTTTCTGGCCTGAGCCCCAGCGCTGACGGCGGCGCCTCAAAAGGGCTCGTGCAGGGCGTTTCCGCGCCGCCGCTGGGCCGCGCGCAGGACATCGACACCCAAGACATCCGTTTGTGGGCAGCGACCTCGCCGGATACAGATTATGCCGTGTGGGATACAGAGTTTCAGCGCGGCGTCTTTACGGACTCGCTGTTGTCTGGCCTGCACGGAGGGCGCGCTGATGCCAACGGCGACTATCAGGTGACCGCTGCGGAGATGCAAAATTTCGTCACTTCTGCCATTAATCGCCGGGTGGCTGCCTTGGGGCAGGGCGGCGCTAGCTTCCAACAACGGCCGATCTTCGTCGGCATGGAAAGCGACGATGTTGTCGTTACCTATCAGGGCGCGACCTATCCTTCCTATTCGACCGATAAGGAGCGTGCCTACGTTGAACGCTTCTTGGGTGAAGAACTGATCCAGACCGCTGCCGAAGCCAAGGACAGCGGCGACCTTGCCGCCATGGGCAACGCGGCCGACGGCCTGCGCAACTACCTAACCCAGTGCAGCTTTTGCGATGAGCGCACCGAAATTAATCGCGAGCTGGCCAGCCTGAATGATGTGCTGAGCGCCTGTAATGTGGAAGGGCGTTTCTTAGATCGCATTCTAGCCGACAAGAACATGAGCCGCCTGACGCGCTTTTTGGACCGCCTGGAGTGCGAGCAAATGCGCTCTGCCACCCAGGCCTGTCTGACCAGTGCCGATTTTTCCAGCGAGGCCTGCGGTTGTTTGGCCGATGAGGCGTGCCGCACCAAACCGCAAGTTCAGGTTAGTCCTTGCCAACAAGAATGGGATGGCGTGAAAACCGCAGCGGTGGGCGCGAAAAACACCCGTGCGCTTGCCGATTTCTTGCGCAAAAAAGCCAGCCAGTGTGCAGTTGAAATTAGAGACGCCAAAAAGACGCTGGGCAAGCTGTGTGAAGATCTAGCGAACGATGCCCGCCTGGGACAGGCCAACGCGGATCGGGCGACGCTGGAGCGCTTTGTTTCCCAGCATAGCGACTGCGCAACCCAAGTCACCCTAGCCAAATCGCAAATTCAGAGCTTGCGTCAGCAAGAGGCCAGCTCGGTCTGTCAGACCAGCTTCGATGATGCGCGCAGTTCTGCGCTCAGCCGCCAGAAACCCGCAGTGCTGTCGGATTATATCAGGAGCAATCGGCAGACGTGTACGGCCGAGGCCAAATTGGCCCAGCAGACCCTCGACAAGCTGTGTGATGATCTGGCCAGAACCGCGGGCGTTGGCCGTTCGGACGCTAACGCGGCGACACTGGAGCGCTTCATTTCCCGGCACGGCGCGTGCCGTTCGCAGGTGGCTTTGGCCCGCACGCAAGTCCGCTCAATGCGCGAACAAGCCGAAGGTCAGGTGTGCCGTGATCGTTATGACTTGGTCAATGGCTCAGACTCTGAGGCGGACTACACCGATTTCATTCGCTCAAATCCAAGCTGTAGTGCTCAGGTGGCGGAGGCTTACCGCCAAATTGACTTGTTGGTCAGCCGCAATCGTCAATGCCAAACCGCATTCTCGCAGGCCGAAAGCGAGAGCAACAGCCAGGCGCTCGCGCGCTTCATGCAGAACTACAGCCATTGTAGCGAGCAAATTCCGGAAGCCGCGCGCTTGATGCTCTATTGGCAGCAGCAAGAAAGTCAGCCGGTCAATCCGTATCCCTACGATGGGGTCTATATCGGTCGCCGCGGCTATACCGATTCAAGCCGTCCCAGCAAGTCCAAGTGGTGCCTGTCGCGCTATAACTTCACGATGACGGTACAAAACCACCGGGTGAGCTTCGATTCTGACGGCCGTTATTGGCAGGGCTATGTCAACGACAACGGCTATCTGACGATCGAGCACAACGGCATCTCCCCCGCGCCGAAGCACAACACCTGGATCCGTGGTTCGCTCTCCAATGCAGAGCAGTACAACGGCTATTGCGGCTATGGCTATTTCACAGTGCAGCGGCAATAGGATTGCGCGGCCACTGGGCGGCCACCAAAGGCCACTAGTGGCTAGGCCGGGCCTAGCGGGTCAGCGGGACGAAGACCGGCTGGCCGTAATAAGATTGCGGCACCAGAACCGGCGCGGGCGCGGGGTAGAGCACCTGCGGTACGGGCGGCGGTGAAGCGAAGATGCCCTGATTGCCAAAGCCCTGATTGCTATAGCCCTGGTTAACATATCCCTGGTTGGTAAATCCTGGCACGACATAGCCTTGGCCCGCGTAAGCGTTGTTTGTCGCGTAGCCGTTGTTTGCGGTGCCTTGGTTGGCATCGCCTGGCAGGGCATAGCCGGCGCCAGGCAACACCGTCCCACTGGCGCCTGTGACCAAACCTGAGGGATGATCCGTGACGAGCCCGACGGTCTGAGGGCGGGCGCTGGGTGTCTTCGCCTGCCGTTGCTTGGATGCGGCGGTAGCCTTGGCGGTCTTGGGCCTGGTTGCAGGTTTCGCCTCGGGTGTGGCCCCGTCCTGCGGGCGCCCGACGGCGGCCAGACCGCGTTCAGCCTCACGGTCGAAGGCACGCCCGACCCGAAAGCCGCGGGCCTTCATCGCGATCGAGAGCTGACCGTTTTGCCAATCGCGCATGCCGTTGAAAAGATCAGCAAAAATCGGACCAGCGATGCCGCCGCCTGTCGCCTTCTTGCCTAGCGATTCCGGCGTGTCATAGCCAACAAAGACAGCGATCAAGGTATGCTCGTCAAATCCGATGAACCAAGCATCGCGCGCCGAGTTGCTGGTGCCGGTCTTGCCCATCAAGGGGTAGGGCACCTTGGCTTGGGTCGCGCGTCCGGTCCCGTCGGTCATGACTTTCCGCAGCATGCCTTGCAGCGCGGTCGCGGCCTCTGGGCTTGAGGCGTTTCGGGCTTCCAAAAGCTGGCAAAAGGCGGACATGAGGCACTGCTCCCGGCTTGCTTCTTGCGCGCTGAACAGCAAGACCCCGTCGGCGTCCTCGACCTGGGCTAGGGTCGTCGGTTGTTGATAGACACCGCCGTTGGCAATCGCGGCATAGGCGGCCGCCAAGCGCATAAGGCTGGTCTCGTTCGCACCCAAGACAACCGAGGGATTGGTCACTGGGCGGTCATAGAGCTGAAGGGCCTGAAGGGTCTGATTGATCGGCTCAAGGCCGAGCTTTTCATAGAGCCGTACCATGGGCACGTTGCGCGAATAGGTCAGCGCTTTGGTCAGGCTAATTGGCCCCCAAAATTCGCGGTCATAGTTTTGCGGGCTCCAGTCGGGCGCGCCGGGTGAAGTGATGGTCAGCTTCTTGTCGAGCAGTTTGGTCTTGGGCGTCAGGCCAGCGTCGAGTGCAGCCAAAGCCACGAAAGGTTTGATGGTTGAACCCGGCTGGCGCAGGGCTTGGGTGGCGCGATTGAAGCTGGAGAGCTTGGGCGAGACACCGCCAACCAGAGCTTTGATTTGCGCGGTCTTCGTGTCCATGACCAGAGCCGCGCCGCTGAGCAGCGGCAGTTGGCGCAAGCGATAGCGCGGTAGGCCTTGGCTGGTCGCCTGGTCGGGTTCGTCGGCCTTGGTGCTGATTTCATGATAGGCAGCGTTGAGCAGAGAGGCGGCATTGCCCGGTAGCGCCGGTTCTGGCGCCGGACGCTCATTTTGCAGCACCGCGGGCCGCTCAGCCAAGGCCTCAACCCAGATCACATCGCCAGGAAACAGCGCTTGATCGACGCGCTGGGGATAGGGGCCGGGCCCCAGTCCGAAGCGATAGGGGCGCGCCCAGGCCATATCCTCAAAACGCATGCGCCCTTCTTCGCCGGTTTTAAACAGCAGGCGCGCTTGTTCGCCACTGGTTTGGACGACGAGTGCTGGTCGCCAGCCTGGGAACACCTGTGCAAGCTGCAGATCCAAGAAGGCACGATCCCAGCCTTTGTCGTTCAGATTGAAGCGCTGGATAGGCCCCCGAAAACCTTCTTTGGCATCCAAAGTCAAGATGTGCTCTTGCAGGGTCATTTCGGCCAGTTGCTGCAGCTCTGGATCAAGGCTCGAGCGTGCTTGCAGCCCTTGCGAGAAAATCGCCGTCTCACCAAAGCGCTGTTCCAGCTCGCGCTGGACTTCCAAATCAAAATAGCTGCTGGGCGACCCGCGCAGACCATAGTGTATGGTCTGGGGTAGGCTTTGGGCCGCTGCGTATTGCGCATCCAGGTCAGAAATGATGCCAGCTTCGGCCAGGCGCGCCAGCACCCAATCGCGCCGCTCCTTGGCCGCTTGTGGATGGCGCAATGGGTGGTAGTTGTTCGGGCCCTTGGGAAGCGCGGCTAGGAAGGCGGCTTCGCTGAGGTCTAAGTCTTTGACAGACTTTCCAAAGTAACGTTCTGAAGCGGCGCCGACCCCATAGGTATTGACGCCAAAGAACACCTCATTGAGATAGATTTCAAGGATTTGGGACTTCTCGAGGCGCTGTTCCAGCTTGGCGGCCAGGATGGCTTCGCGCAGCTTGCGCATAAAAGTTCGATCGGCGCCGACATACATCTTTGCGACCTGCTGGGTGATGGTCGATCCTCCCAAGGCGCGCTGCTTTTGGTAGGAGCGCTTGATGTTAGCAACCGCGGCGCGCAGCAACGAAATCCCATCCACCCCACTGTGTTCAAAGAAACGCTGATCCTCCGCCACCAAGAAGGCATAGATCAGGTGGTCCGGCAGGTCCTCGTAGGGCACAAACAAGCGGTATTCGCGCGATAAACGGAACATGGCGCTGCCGGTCTGATCGGTCACTTCGGTGGCGACGACAGGACGATAGCGATACAAAGGGGAAGGATCGGGAACGGTGCTGGCGATCATAAAGAAGGCCACCACGCCGCTCAAGCAGGCGACCGCCAAGGCGCTGGCCAACCAAGTGACCATAAACGCGGTAAAGCGCACCAGCGGCAAGGACAGTTGCACCGCAAACAGCCGCCAAAGGGCGCGGGCGGGAAACAGCAAGCCGGACAGCAGAAGCATAAGCCAGTTGACCTTTGCTCTACGATCAACGCGGCGGGAGTGTTGATGTATGGGGCGCGGCGCCCTACTTAACGAGGAGCGAGCCTGATGGGTTGGCACAATATTGCTATTTCGAAATGGGATTTGTGAAATGCCAGCAACTTAAGGTAGATTACCGCAGGTTGCAACGACGGCATGCTCCGATCACCAAAGCACCCCAATTGGTCTGGCTTTTGCCATAGTTGATACGAGTTGAAGGAGGCAGGCGTTCATGCTGCACTGGACGAAATCGAAGATTACCCGCACGGGACCAACCGTTTCGGTAGTGCGTTTGCAAGGAACGATCGCCAGCGGTGGCGGCAGATTTTCCAAGAATATCAATATTGAGACGGCCGCGGGCCCGCTGGAGCGCGCCTTTCGATTCAAAGCAAGCAAAGCCGTGTTCTTAGTCATCAATTCACCGGGCGGTTCACCCGTTCAGTCCTCGCTGGTTGCTAGGCGGATTCGCTATCTGGCTGAAAAGCACAAGAAGCCGGTCTTTGCCGTGGTCGAGGACGTGGCGGCGTCGGGGGGGTATTGGATTGCTTGCGCCGCCGATGAAATCTTCGCGGATTCGGCCTCGATTGTTGGGTCGATCGGGGTCATTCGGGCCGGCTTTGGCTTTAACGAGCTGATGGGTCGCTATGGCATTGATCGTCGTGTCACGACGGCGGGCGAAAACAAGCTCAAGCTGGACCCGTTCCAGCCGGAAAAGGACAGCGACAAGGCCTGGTTGGAGGGCCTGATGGAACGCTTGCACCAGACCTTTATTGATCATGTGCGCGGCCATCGCAAAGACAAGCTGCAAGGCGACGATGCCACCCTAATGAACGGTGACGTTTGGTTGGGCCCGCAGGCGGCCGAGCTGGGGCTGATTGATGGTCTGGGCGATCTGATGAGCGTGGCGCAAGAAAAGTTTGACGCCAAGGTGCGCTTCCAGGTGTTTGAACAGCGGCGCGGCGGCCTTCTGTCCATGATGGGGGCAGGCGGTGCTGGGCTTGGCGGGTTGGTCGGACTTGCGACCGGTCTTACCGCCGGGCAGGGCGAGCAAGGATCCTGGGCCTCGCAAGCCCTGGACGCGCTGGAAGAAAGAGCGCTTTGGTCTCGATTCGGCCTCTAGAGCCAAGCCTGAGCAAAGGCCCAGGGGCTTGCCAGCCGCTGGCAAGACGCGCCATATAGGTGGGGCGGCGGCTCCAGGCCTGATGGGCGTCAGGCGACAACAAGCAGGGCGCAACAACGCTAGGCGTCAAAACAAGCACAGGGCTTTATGTTTTCTTTCGGTAAGCTGGTATCTTTTGCCTTAATCCTTTTTGGGCTCTGGAGTCTTTTTCGCGTTTTAGGCCGCTTGGATCAAGCGCGGCGCGGCAAGCCCGCCCATCGCGAACAAGCGCGCAGAGCGCCAGGGTCAAGCCGCCAGGCGCGCTCGAAAGGGCAAGCCAATCCCAACATGGTGCAGGCCAAGACCTTGGTTCAGTGCCCCAATTGTCAGCTTTACCATGAGGCAAATAAGCCCTGCCCAGACTGCAATCCGCGTTAAAGCAAAGCCCGAGCAATCGCCCTGGATTGCGCCAAAGATTCCCTAGGTGCATTTGCGGCACTATCAAATAGGCAGAGCAAAGCCCGCGCGCTGCGCCCTTAGGCCTAGACTTGCTCACAGACTCGCACGGGCTGGGGGGATCAAGGCTTGCCAGGCGATGAAGATCAGCACTAGGCTTGCCCGACGACCGTTTTGCGCAGTGACGTTTCTGCCAAGCGGCTTGAACTAGCACAAGCGGAGCCAGCGCAGTTATGGCTAAGCATCTTGTAGACCCTCCGGTGCACGCCCGCGAGGCAGGAAGCAACGAGACGTCGGCGTCTGTCGGGCCGCTGGGGCGCCGCAAAGAGCTGTTGATCTTGCGCCACGCCAAATCGTCTTGGAGCAATGAAGGCCTGCAGGATTTTGACCGCCCCTTGAACGAGCGCGGCCGAGCCGCCGCACCGCTTATGGGCCGCTTCATCTCAAGTCTAATTGAACAGCCGGTTGATTGCGTCTTGGTCTCCGCAGCGAAGCGAACGCGTCAAACCTGGGATTTGCTGGGTCTTGAAGGCGGTCTGTCCCGCCCGCCCATGTTTTTGGACAGCCTGTATTTGGCGGATCCAGTGACCATAGCCAAAGCACTGCGCGACTATGTGTGGCCCAAGGCCCGCCGCGTGCTTTTGATTGGCCACAATCCTGGCTTGCAGGCGTTTTGCTTGGCCGCCACCATGGCCTGGCCCGGCGAGCAAGATCAAGGGGCGAGCGCGCGCTTGGCACAGAAATTCCCAACTGCAGCACTGGCCCGCTTTGCGCTCAATGGGGCCTGGCAGTCGCTTGGACCCAAGCCTGGGGAGGAAGCAGGCAGCCCTCAAGCCAATCTTGAAGCAGGCAACATGATGCCCGGCAATATGATGCCCGGCCTCAATCTGGCTGATTTGCGCTTAACGGGCTTTGAGAGCCCACGGGAGCTGCAACTGGCCTAGCGCTGTAACTGGTTCTTGATGCCGCGGTTTGCTCGTTGCCCCTTCATGACCCAGTGATCTGACCCAGTGATCGACCCCAGCATTGGCCAAGGCCGATGCTTCTGACCCTAGGCCCCCCGGCGATCGACGATCAAGGGGCCGTATTGGCTGATCGATCCTTGCGGGCGAACGATGGTCTGCCCCTCTAGACCGGTGAAGATGTGCAGCTCGCGGTTGCCGTCGTGAACCAGCTTGTCTTCATCCGCGTCGGGCTTGGCCACCAAATTGAGCGTCACGCCCTGCACATCGTCTATCTGGATCAAGCCCGCCTCAGCGTCCGGCAGAGCCTCCAGCAGCGCCAAAACCTGCGCGCCGTGCAGAGCTGAGCCGTCCTCAAAGAACAAGACTTCGTCTTTGGCGCCCATCCAGCCTTGGATCTTGGTATTGCTGCGCTGGGATGGGCTGGTGTCTTGCAGCTCGCGGGTCAAAACCCCGGTGGCGATGCGGAACAGCGGCGTGTGCTTGTCCAAGCGAGTCACGACCAGCTCGCCAATTTCCCCGGCGTTGACTTGCTCGCCGGTCGCCGGGTCGCAGATTTCGATAATCAAGCGCTCGGAGCAAACAAAGGGCGTTTCGCCAGCGGGCTGGTAGGCGATCATGCCGAAGAACTCGTCCATCATCGTGCCGGTGATGGTAATGCGCGGGAAAGCCAGTTTCAGCGCCTCGGGGATCTGGCTGTTGGCCTGATCGACGACGGCGATTCGCAGCGGCAGAGCGGTAATGCCCTGGGCCTGTGCGGTTTCCAGCATGGCAACCAGCGCGTCCGCGGGCCCAACAAACACATCCACGTCAAATTCTGTGACGGTCTTCAGCAGGCGCGGCACGTCCACATCGCCAACCGCAATAGGTGTTGTACCCAGGCTGAGGGCGGCGGCCTGCATCATGGCGCCATGCGTCCCACCATCAAAGGAGTAGGCGTTGAGCAGCACGTGCTTATCGGTCACGCCGGCGGCATAGAGCGCAGGCGCGGCATTGGCCCAATCGCCAAAGCGGCCCACAGCGATACGCGCGCCCGACACCGACGCCAAGATCTGCTTCAAGTCCTTGGTGGGTGTGGTGGTCAGCCCGCCAAACGGGGGCTTGGCACCCTGGGCGTCAAACAGCGTGGTTAGCGGCGTCGTCGGGAAACCGCGCAGTGCCGCCCGGCTGGTCATTTCGTTGTGGTCCACGCTGTCCCACACAAAATCCCAGAAACTGGCTTTAGCCTGTGCCAGCTCCATGAACATAGGCAGAGCTTCGAACAACATGGCTTCGCGCTCAGCGGGGTCCATGGTCTCTTGGCTGTCCTTGGGCACGGGCGCTGTGTCGCCAACGCTGCTCGGCGGGGCTTGGGTGACTTTGAAGTCGAAGTTGTGCACGGGTGTTTCGGGCTTTGTGGTCTCTGCCAGAATTTCAAACTCGTGTTCGGGCTCCGTGCCGGTCTTGGCTGGTTGCTCAGCTTGGGTCTCGCCCTCGGCCTGGCTGTCGTCGGACGCCTTTGCCGTAGCTGCTTCTTCGGCTTCAGCGGCCGCCTGGCCGGTGCTGGCAACGAGCGGATTTGCCGGGCGGTCAACGTGGGTATCAGCCTCGTTGATGTCGTCATCGTCTTGTTCGCTGGCTTCGCCCTGGGCGCTGGCTCCGTCCTGGGCGCTGGCTTCGTCCTGGGCGCTGGCTCCGTCCTGGGCGCTGGCTCCGTCCTGGGCGCTGGCTCCGTCCTGGCGGCTGGCTTCCACCGGCTGGCCCAATGCGCTGAGATCGGGCGCGCCTAGCTCGTCTGCTAGGTCGTCCTGCGCGGGTTGATCTTGAGCGTCTATTTCTGCCTCGCCAGGGAAAGCCTCGCCAGGGAAAGCCTCTAGCGGCGCTTGATCTACAGGCGCGGCGGCAGCTTCCTCCACCACAGGCGCGGCGGTAATCGGGGTTTCCTTATCCTGCTGCAAATCCGGGATATTGGCGAACAAATCCAAGGCCTCAGGGTTGGCCAAGGCCTCCTTGTTCTTAACCGCTCGGCCATGCACTACGTCGCGCACCGCCAATTCGGTGATCTTGCCGGACTTGGTGCGGGGAATGTCGTCTACGGCCACGATGATGGCAGGTACGTGACGCGGGCTGCACTCGGCGCGCACACGCTTGCGGATCTCAGCCCGCAGCTCATCGCTCAGCGCCACACCCTCGGCCAAACGCACGAACAGCACCACCCGGGTATCATCCTGCCATTCTTGGCCGATAACCAGGGCTTCGACCACTTCGTCGAAGGTCTCGACTTGGCGATAGAGCTCGGCCGTGCCGATCCGCACGCCGCCAGGATTGAGCGTGGCATCAGAGCGGCCATAGACCAGCATGCCGCCGTGCTGGTTCAAGGATACATAGTCGCCGTGGGTCCAAATGCCTTCATAGCGATCAAAGTAGGCGTCGTGGAAGCGCTTGCCGTCGGGGTCGTCTAGGAAGCCAAGGGGCACCGATGGGAATGGCTTGGTACACACAAGCTCGCCTTTTTCGCCGAGCACGGGGTTGCCGTCGTCGTCAAAAACATTGGTAGCCATGCCCATACTGCGCTTTTGGATCTCGCCGCGATAGACCGGCGAAATGGGGGAGCCGCCCATGAAGCAACTCACAATGTCCGTGCCACCAGAGACCGATGATAGGCAGAGATCTTCTTTGACGTTTTGGTAAACGTAGTCGAAGCTCTCGTGAACCAAGGGCGAGCCGGTCGAGGCCAAGGTGCGCAGGTCGCTCAACAGGCGTCCAGCTTTGGGTTTGAATTCTTGTTTGCGCAAGGCGTCCAAATACTTGGCCGAGGTGCCGAAGAAGGTCAGGCGCTCGGCTTCGGCCATGTCCCACAGAATTTCCGCCGATGGATGGAAGGGCGAGCCATCATAGAGCACGATCGTGGCTTTCAGCGCCAAATTGCTGACCAGCCAGTTCCACATCATCCAGCCGCAGGTGGTGAAATAGAAGACCCGGTCGCCCTCGCCGATATCGCAGTTGAGGCCCATCTCGGCCAGGTGCTTCAGCAAAACGCCGCCTTGGCGGTGGATGATACACTTAGGCGCACCGGTCGTGCCGGACGAGAACATGATGTAGAGCGGTTCATCAAAGTCCTGGCGCACAAATTCCAGGGCCTTGGGCGCGTAGTTGTCCAGAAGCTGATCCAGGCGCTTGGCCTTGCTGATGCCCGACAATTCCGGCGCGGGCTCCAAGAAGGGTTGTACCAAAACGCCTTGCAGGCTGGGCAGGTTGGGAACGATTTCCTCGACCTTGGGCAAGATGCCGATGGCTTTGCCGGCATAGCGATACCCATCGACGGTAATCAGCACTTTGGGCTCGATCTGTTCAAATCGGTCCAACACGCCCCGCACGCCAAAATCGGGCGACGCGGAGGAGAAGACAGCGCCCAGGCTAGAGGTCGCCAACATGGCGATTATGGCCTGTGGAATGTTGGGAATATAGGCCGCAACGCGATCCCCGCGTTCGACGCCCAAGTCTTTCAACGCTTGTTGCATGCGCGAGACCTGCTCGCACAAGTCCTGATAGGTCAGGCTTGAATGGCGGCCTTCCTCAGTCCAGGAGACGATCGCCACGCTCGCCGGGTCGCGGTCGCGCAGCAGATTTTCCGCAAAATTCAGCTTAGAGGTTGGGAAGAAGCGCGCGTTCTTTACGTCATCGCCGTTTATTAGGTAAGGCGCATAGCCCATGTCGCCCAAAACGTCGAACTGCTCCCAAACTTGTTCCCAAAAATCTTCGGTACGGGCGACGGACCACTGGTAGGCGCTATCGTAGTCCTTCAGGTCTGTGCCGTATTCCTCATTGACCTTTTGCATGAAGCGCCAAAGGCGTGTCGCGGCAATACGCTCCTCACTTGGCGCCCACAGCATAACGTTGCTGTTGCCTGCGCCGCTTGCCTCGGCAGCGCTCACGTCGGTGGTGCCTGATTCTGTGGGGGTTTGGTCGGTCATCCTGCCTCCAGCGATCCTATTAAATCGGCTATCTGACCCTTGGCTTTGGGGGCAATCAAGCCGAGTTGAACTGTGATCGGTTCGCTGCTCCCCTTGTGTCGCACTGCATGTTGCCGTAAGGCAGATTGCATGGGTGCCTGCAAATTGAGCCAGTTGTGCGCCAATAGGGTTTTGAACCGACAGCCTAGGCTAGCAATACTGCCTGTAAGCAGGCAAAACAATGCCGTCATGCTGTTATCGAGAGGAAAATAAAATGGATTTGGGTCTTAAGGGTCGAAAAGCCCTGGTAATGGGCGCATCGCGCGGTCTGGGCAAAGCAATCGCGCGCGCTATGGCAGCCGAAGGGGCTAACCTTATGCTGACAGCGCGCAATAAGCAGAGCCTGGACGCTCTCGCGCAAGAATTGACGACAAGCCACGGTGTTAGCGTTGAGACCATGGCCGTTGATACCGCCGACAGCGCCAGCACGGGCGCATTGCTGGATTGGATTGGGTCGGTCGATCGCCTGGACTGCTTGCTGGCCAACACCGGCGGACCCAAGCCCGCCGCCGCGCCGGGCATCCCCGATGAAGTCTGGCGTCACGATTTCGGGGCGATGGTATCGCCGATGATCGCGCTGATGGATGCCGCGGTTGCGCGTATGAAAGAACAAAAGTTCGGGCGCATCATGGTCATTACCTCCAGCGGTATCGTGCAACCCATCCCGGTGTTGGCGGTGTCAAACACGCTGCGGGCCTCGATTGCCGCCTATGGCAAGACCCTGGCGGATCAGGTGGCCGCGGACAACATCACCGTGAACATGATCATGCCCGGTCGCATTCAGACCGAGCGCGTTGAAGAGTTGGATTCTTCTGTAGCTGAGCGCAGCGGCAAATCCATCAGCGATGTGCGCGACGCTGCCAAGGCGACCATTCCGGCTGGTCGCTATGGGACGCCAGAAGAGTTCGCTGCGGTGGCGACCTTCTTTTTGTCAGAGCCCGCGGGCTATGCCACCGGCAACCTGGTGCGCGTCGATGGGGCCGCCATTAAAGGCATTTGGGCTTAAATATTGCCTGCTGAACGAGGGCTGGCCCAACCGTCGGCCGCCCAACCGACGGCCGCCCAAACTAAAACCGCCTGCAGTTTTGTCTGCCGGGCGGTTTTTTATGCACCGGTAACTAGGCCGCGTCGCGTTCTGCTTGGTCGAGCAGAGCTTGGGCTTGCGCGGCGTGCAGCGCCTCGATCATTTGCCCGCCCAGGCGCGCAATCGATTTGCCCTCAGCCTTGGCTTGGGCGAAGGCCTCCACCATGGCTTGAGCCTCCTCAATCTCCGCCGCGCTAGGCCCAAAGGCACGATGGCAGACCTCAATGGTCGCGGGGTGAATGAGCGATTTTCCGTCATAGCCAAAGGATTTTGCTTGCAGGGCGGCGGCCGTGAAGCCGTCGTCATCTTTCACGTTGGCATGTACGCCGTCGATCACCCGTCGGCCCATGGCCTTTGCGGCCACTGCCACCTGCTGCATGACAAAGGCCACGTTCGAACGGTCCGCGGCCAGGCGAACGCCCAGCTCCTTGGCATAGTCTTCCAGACCTAAAAGCAACGCGGTAACGCGGTGGTTGGCGTTGGCGATCTCAGCGGCATTCAAAACGCCCAAGGGGCTCTCGATCATGGGCCAAATTTCACCCGCCGTGGAAGCGGCAAATCCGCGAACTTGCTCCGCGCTTTCGACCTTGGGAAGGACCAGAATTTCGGGGCGGATTTGTTCCAGCAAAGCCAAATCAGCGGCGTGAAAGACGGTATCGGTTGCGTTGACGCGCACCGCTAGCCGGGCCTTGACGGGGCGGTCGGCAACAAAAACGGACCGGATGCGGTTGCGAGCCTCTGCTTTGGCCTCGGGCAGGGCGCTATCTTCAAGATCCAATACGATGACATCAGCCTGAAGTTGGCCCAACTTGGACATGGCCCGCTCGTTGGCGGCAGGCACATAGAGGACAGAGCGGTAGCGGGTGATGCTATTTTGGGGCATGAACGTGTCTCTCTTATTGTGGGATAGTCTTGCGAGTTGGAAATCCGCGTGCCTGGCGCGCCTGGCTGAACAGCTCGCCCGAACAAAGAATACGGATTTGGTGCCTATGAATAGCTACTCTGTGGTCTCGCTTCAATCGCATGTGGCATTTGGCTATGTCGGCAATGCCGTGGCGGTGCCCGCGTTGCAGCAACTGGGGCGTGAGGTCTGGCCGCTGGCGTCGATTAGCCTGAGCAATCACAAGGGCTATGGCCACTGGCAGGCCCTGGGCGAACCGCTGGACGTGGCGCGGGGGTTGGCGGGCTTGGATCCGCACCTTGATTGGGCAAACACTAGCGTGCTGAGCGGCTATCTCGCAAGTGCGACACAGGCTCAGGCGCTGGCCGATCATTTGGCGCGCCACCCGCGGGCCTTCTATCTTCTTGATCCGGTGATGGGCGACGAAGGGCCGGGCCTCTACGTTGATCCGGCGCTGGTGCCGATCTATCGCGAGGCCTTGGTGGCGCGTGCGCAAGCTGTGTGCCTGAACTATTTTGAATTTTGCACGTTGACCGCCTGTCCAAATTTGGAAGCGCTGCCGCGGGTCTTGGCGGCTTGGGCACCGTCTAGGGTGCTGGTCACCTCTGTACCCAGTGCAGAGGGTTTGGCGATGTGGGGCAAACAGGGCCCTTCGCTATGGCGCCTTGAGACCCCAAAGCTCGTTCCAGACCAAGCGCCGTTGCCCAATGGACTGGGCGATCTGGCTTCTGCGCTCATGCTGGATGGCTTGATGCGCGGACAGGCAATGCCGCAAGTGATGGCCAGCGTGGCCGACCGCCTGTTCGCCCTGCTTGAGGCGAGCTTGCAGCAAGGCCGCCGTGAGATGGATTTGATCGGGCATCGCCATTTACTCGCTAGCGCGCCCACCCGATTTGAAGCAGAAGCGGTTGTCGGCCAAGGCCGCTAGCCCGCTAGCTGCGATTGTGATGCAGGGCCAGGCTCGCCGTCGCCAGGCTGACAGGCAGCAACAAAAAGGCCAGGGCGGCCAGAGCGTACCAGGCGCTGGCGGCGTTCATGGCTTGTTGGCTCAAGGTGACCGTGCCGACGCCGAAGATCAACACAGGAATCATCAAAGGCAGGGCAATCAGGGGGATCAAAAGACCGCCTTTGCGGGCGCCCAATGACAAGGAGGCGGCGATAAGGCCTAGCGAGGTCAGACTGGGCGTCCCCAGCAAGAGGCTCAACACCAGCAAGAGGGTGGCTTGCCCCGGCAGGAAGTACAGCAGCGTCATGACCGGCGTCATGGCGACCAGCGGCAAGGCCGTCAGCAACCAATGGACCAGCCATTTGGCCAGCACGTATTCCAGGCTCATGATGGGAGACAGCAGGATCTGGTCCAACATGCCGCTGCGCTCGTCGCGCGCAAACAAGGCATCCAGACTCAGCAGAACCGCCAGCATGCCCACGACCCAGACGATGGCCGGCGCGGTCTGTTGCAACAGGTCTTTGCCCACACCCAAGCCGAAGGGAAACAAGCTCAGTGTGATCGCAAAGAACATGACGACGGTCAGAAGGTCACCGGTACGGCGTAAGGAGAGGCGCCACTCGCGGCCAAAGCAGGTCCAAAATCCAGTCATGATGCGCGCGCCTCGCTGATTTCCAGACCACTAACGGTGCCCGCTTTGGGGGCCAGGGTCATGACCGTCGCGGTCTGTGACAAGCCCGGGGCGTCCTGATGGCTGATAAGGATGCAAGCGCCGTTGGCGGCGATGTGGTCGTGTATCAAAGCCATGACCCACCCGACCGAGGCCTGATCCAGGCCAACCAGGGGCTCGTCGAGCAACCAGACCGGGCGCGGGCAGATCATCAGCCGAGCCAGGGCGGTTCGTCGGCGCTGGCCGGACGATAGATAGCGACAAGGTGTGGCCAAGAAGGCCTCCAAACGCAGCGCCTTAATCGCATGGGTCAAGTCCTGAGGACTGGCGCGATAAAGACGCTGCCAAAAGGCAAGGCTATCCTCGACGCTCAAGTCTTCATCCAGGGCGTTGGTGTGGCCCAAATAGTGGAACAAAGCCTTGCCGTCCACTGGGGTCTGTTGCTGGTTCGGCGCCTGCCAGGCCATGTGTCCTTCTTCGATCGGCAGCAGGCCCGCTAACTGGCGAAGCAAGCTGGACTTGCCGACACCGTTGGGGCCTTTGAGCCAGACCAAATCGCCGGAGCGAAGCTCAAAACTGAGGCCGCGATACAACAAGAGTTCGCCGCGCAGGCAAGCGAGATCAACGAAACGATGACAGAGGGCGGGATGGGCCGTCGGCGAGGTCATAGAGCGGGGTTTGCTGCTTTGCTGGCTTGGCTTCAGCGGGACGCTCGGCCAAAAGGTTAACAGCCGCCAGGCTTACGACACTTGACCAAAAATGCAAAGGGGCCGCTTGGTCGCTTCTGCTTGTGCGGCGACCTCTCAGCTGTCGAGTTCAGGGAGCTTGGGCAGCGGCATGATGTCGATGCCTTCATCGATCAGCTCTTCGATTTCGTCGCCGCTGGCTTGGCCATAGATGCCGCGCTCTTCGCTCTCGCCGTAGTGGATCTTGCGCGCTTCTTCGCTGAACTCCTGGCCAACATCGTCGAAATTCTGCTCGACGTAAGCTTTGACGCGGCGCATGGCAGTGACGAAGGCATGCATTTGCGCGATCTGCTCTGCCGAGGCAGGTGCTGAAGCGCTGGGCCGGGATTCGGGGCCGCTTTGAGGGGTCAGGTTTGCCGGAACCGGTGACGCGGCATTGGCGGAGGGGTCGATCCCGCCGCCGCCGCCGCTGCGGCTGCGATCGCGCCCGCCAACAACGCTGGGGCGCTGCAACCCCTTGGATACTTTGAGCGAGCCACAGTCCGGGCACGACACAAGACCCCGTTCGCTTTGAGAATCAAACGCGGCGTTGTCAGGAAACCAGGCATTGAAGCGGTGGCCGTCATGGCACACCAAAGTCAACTCGATCATAGATTTATAGGTAAGCGTCTGGTTGAGACAAATCTAGGGTTGGAATGCGCGCGCGACAGTCTTTCAGGTATTGCAAGCTCAGCTCGGCCAAGATCACACCCGGCTGGTCGGCGCTGGCCTCGGCAAGGATGCGCCCCCAAGGGTCGATAATCAGGCTGTGGCCATAGCTTTGCCGCTTGGCGTTGTGCTGTCCGGCTTGGGCTGGGGCGCAGACATAACAGCCTGTTTCAATGGCGCGGGCACGCAACAGGGGGTGCCAGTGGGCTTGCCCGGTGGTCTGGGTGAAGGCAGAGGGCAGGGTCAAAATCTGGGCGCCATCGCGGGCCAACGCTTGAAAAAGTTGCGGGAAACGCAGATCAAAGCAGATGGCATGCCCAAGGTGCCAGCCTTTGCCCGCGTGCGAGGCCAATTGCGGCCCCAAACCCGAAACCAGGCGCTCACCACCGGCGGCATAGGTCTGACTTTCGCGATAGACCTCCCCGCCCGGCAAGGTCACATCGAACAAGTGGATCTTGTCGTAGCGCGCGCGGATCTGCCCGTTTGGGTCAATCAAGAATTGGCGGTTGGCCAAGGTATCGCGGCCAGGAACCTTGATAATGAGCGATCCCAGCAGCAGCCAAACGCCAAGCTCTTGCGCCAGTGCCAAGCCCGATTTTAGGTGTTCGTCTTGTCCTTCGCTGCGGGCGGCCGCAAGGGTTGCGCTGCGGTTCTCGCCGATGAAGTTGCTGCACTCGGGCGTTGCGATCAGTTGCGCCCCTTGGCGCGCGGCTTGGCGAACCAAAGCGTCGAAAGCTGGCAGATTGGCCGCAGGATCGCCGCCGACGTTTAGCTGTAGGCAAGCAAGCTTGAGGCCTTCATCAGGCAGTCGCAGCGCGGGGCTCGGCAAATCCTTAGACCTTCAACAAGCGATCGAGCTGGCCAGAATTTTCTGCGTCGAACAGGTCGTCACAGCCGCCCAGGTGCTTTCCATTGATGAAAATTTGCGGCACGGTTGTGCGGCCACCAGCGCGTTGGACCATTTCGGCTTTGCGCTCGGTTTCTTTCCAAATGTCGATCGCTGTAATCGGTAAATTCTTGGAATCCAACAACCGCTCGGCAGCAGCACAGAAACCGCAGAAATCACGGCGGTAGATTTCAATCTTCGGCAATTTTTTTCCAGCAAACGGCATCAGGTCGTCATCGGCTGCGGGATCAAAGGGGGCGTTCATTCGAGGTGTTCCTTAGAGGCTATCTTCTTCGGGGTCTGATGCTAGATAGGAAGCCTTGGGCGCAGGCACAAGCGCTATCACCAGAGCGTCAACTTGGCGCGCCCCAGCCTGACGCAAGGCCTCGGCTGCTGACTGCAAGGTCGCGCCCGTCGTGCGCACGTCGTCGATCAAAATGATGCGTCGATCTTGCAGCAGGCCGCACCGTTTAGGACGCGTTCGAAAGGCGTCATAGAGGTTGGAAAAACGCTGGTCGGCAGACTGCCCTTTTTGGCTCGCGATGAAGTGTTGGCGGATCATTGCGTCTTGGCATAAAGGCAGGTGACTCGCACGCGATACGGCTTGTGCCAACAGGCCGGACTGGTTGTATCGACGCTTCAAGAGGCGGCGCCAGTGCAGCGGAATAGGGACGAGGAGCGGCGGCTTGTCCTCTGCTGCTTCTTGGCTAAGCAGATCCTGGCCCGCGGTAAGCATCCATTGCGACAGCCGCGGTACCAGGTCGAGCCGATCGCCATGCTTGTAGGCCTTGATCAACTCCGCCAAGGCGCCTTGGTAGAGGCCGACCGCCCGCGTGCGCGAAAGGGCCGTGATCGCAAGCGGTTCCTGACAGGCTGGGCAAAGCGGAGCCGTGTCCAGATCGACGAGCAAGGGCGTGCCGCAGCCGTCGCATAGCGGCGGGCGAATAAAGGCCATCGAGCCAAAGCAGGGTGCGCAAAGACCGGCCGACACTTGGGTTGGCTTTGAACAGGCCAAGCAATGCGCGGGCAAGAGCAGATCCAGGCCAGCCTTCGCCGACGAGCCAAGGAAACCAAAGGGTAAGCGCAGTGGTTGGGCCAGGGGTGCCAGTATTCGGCTAGCGTTGCGTCTGGCCGTCGTCCAAACCCTCGCCAAACGCCCCAGCCCCTTGTTTTGCGGTTGGGGCGTCGGATCACCAGGGGTTGGCTCGTGCTCGGGGCTTTCGATGTCGCTTTGGGTCAAAGGCATGGTGCAAGTCTAGCCCAAGGATGCTTGCCAAAGCGCGGAAAAAACGACATCTAGCAAGCATGAACCAAGCACTGCACATTGACCGCACGGCGGTCCGCCGTCATCGCGACCGCGCCCAAGGCCTCATTCACCACGCTGACTTTTTGCACCAAGCCTGCGCCGACATGCTGGCAGACCGCGTGCATGACATAGCGCGCCCCTTCGAGCGCGTGGCAGAAATTGGGGTCGGCGCGGATCTGGTCAAACCCAAGCTAGCTCCCAAACTATCGCCTCATGCGCGCTATTTGAGCTTAGATCTCAGCCTGGGCTATCTGCAAGACCTGCCGCCCAATCGCTGGGCAGTCCAGGCGGACGAGGAAGCACTGCCCTTGGCCACGGGGGGCTTTGATCTGATTGTCTCGAACCTTTGTCTGCACTGGGTCAACGATCTACCGGGATGTTTGGCCCAGATTCGCCGCGCTTTGAGGCCCGATGGCGTGATGATCGTGACCTTGTTTGGGGGGCAGACCTTGGCGGCGCTATATCAAGCATTTGCACAGGCTGAGAGCCAGACCATGCAGGCCATGAGCCAGCGCACCGCGCCGCGTATCGAGCTGCAGGAGGCCGCTGGATTGTTGCAGCGGGCGGGATTTGCCCTGCCGGTGGCCGATCGTCAGCCCTTTACGGTCACCTATCCGCATGTCTTCAAGCTGATGCACGATCTGCGCGCTTGGGGCGAGACCAATGCCATGGCGGGCCGCATCAAGGGCATGAGCCGCCGCGATACCATGATGCGCTTGGGCGAGGCTTATCGAGCGTTGAGCCCGGCCGAAGGCGAGCGCATCAAGGCAGAATTTGAGGTCTTGACCCTGACCGGCTGGGCGCCTGATGCGAGCCAGCAACAGCCTTTGCGTCCTGGCGCAGGCAAGATTTCGCTGGCTGATTTCTTGACCCAAGAAGAGGTCGAAGGCTCTTCTTAGGGCTGGATGCTGGCCGCGATGGTCAGGCTTTGGGGCGCTAGGCAGATTTGCTCGTTGCAGGCTTGGAAGGCAAACACCAGGCTGGCGGACCCCTGCGGGCGGGCAAAGCCAAAGCGCAGGCTGCCGTGGTATTCGGCCACCGGATCATCGAAATAGGCGACATCGCGCAAGGTCGCTCGCGGTTGCTCAACCACAGCTACCGCCTGCCCGGTCTTGGAGCCGCCGGACGGATCCGAGGCGCGCCAGCTTAGTTGGGTAGGGATCAATTCGCTTTGTAAGGGCTCTAACACATTGATGTACCAGCCGTCGGCCAAGTCCACCGCCAGGGTCAGGCTGGGTTTATCTTGGCTAGATTTATCTTGGCTGGGTTTCGTTTCGCTGGGTTTCGTTTCGCTGGGGGCGTCCTGGTTGGCGCCCGATATCAAGCGCGCCCGCACAATGCCGCCTTCAGCAATGCCAATGCCCGCAAAACCTGCGGCCGGATGCCATAACCTGAGCGCCGCCCGCCAGGCCGTCGCATGCGCCTCCGGGTTCTCCCCCATACGCCCTGACAGCCCCGCCAGCGCCTGGTTGGCCAGCTCTCGGGTTTGGCGGTTGCCGTCGCGACGGGCCAGTTTGGCGATTGCCAGAACTGCGGCACTGGAACCGGAGGGCTGGGAGCTATCCATAGTGTCGATGGGCGCGGTGAAGAGCGCCGACTGATCGTCGCTTTGGCCGATAAACAAGCCTCGCTCGGGTCGCCAAAAGAGTTGCGTCATGGCCTCCGCCAGCTGCTGGGCCCGGTTCAAAAAGCGCGGGGCGCCTGTCAGGTCGTGCAGGCTGAGGTAGGCCAGAATACCAAAGGCATAGTCTTGCAGGCCGCCTTGGGTGTGGGCGGGGGCGCCTTTAGGGCTGCCATCCAGGCTAAAACGCGCAAGCTCGCCGCCAGCCTGGTCCCAATGCAGGGACCAAAGTTGATCGCCCGCGCGAACGGCTGCTTGTTGCCAAGGGCCCGGCTGTTGGCCGGGTTCTTGGCGGGGCCGTTGGCCTGGCGCTTGGTCTGTCTCCAACAAGCGGGCGGCCAGAGCCAGGCCTTCAATCATTTGCGCATTCCAGGCGGTGATGCGCTTTTTGTCCAAGAAGGGGGCTGGACGTTGGTCGCGGGCTTGGCGCAACCGCTCCAGCATCTGGTCCAATTCGGGGCTGCTCGCGTCCACAAGCGCCGCCGTTGAGGCCTGGCCCAACACCGGGAAATCGTCGTCGATATCCAAGCGCTCTGCCAGCAAGAGACCTTCTTCGCCAAGCATGGCTTCTATCTCCTGGGCGCGCCAGAGGTAGAACAAGCCTTCTTGGTTTTTTGCGTCGTCCTCAAAGCTCTCCGGGGAATCGGCGTCAAACCCGGCATAGAATAATCCGTCTTCGGCGGTCATGTCGCGCAGGACAAACGCAATCAGCCGCTCGGCGGTTCTTTGATAGTTTGGATCCCCAAACAGCGCCGCGGCCCGCGCGTAAAGCGCCAACAATTGCGCCTGGTTGTAGAGCATTTTTTCAAAGTGCGGCACGCGCCAAGCCCGATCGACGGCATAGCGGTGGAATCCACCGCCCACCTGGTCATGAATACCCCCGGCTTGCATACCGTCCAGGGTCAAGCGCAGGCCTTCAGCAAGACTGGGGTGGCTTGCCTCCAGCTCAAGCAGGTCCATCAACCAAGCAAGCGTCGTCTCGTTGGGGAACTTGGGCGCGCGCGCCAGGCCGCCGTGCTCTAAATCCAGATCGAGCAAGCGCGATGATGCGGCGTTCAAGGAGTCGTTGACGGTGAGTTGTCGGGCCTGGCCTTCCAACGCCATGAAGCGCTGAACCGCTTGGCTAAGGCTGGTCGCAAAGTTTGCCAATTCGGCGGGCTCTTCGCTCCACAGCCGGTCGCTTTCGCTCAAAACCGTGGTCAGAACGTCCGGCGGCAAGTAGGAGGAAATAAAGAAGGGCTCCCCGCTGGGCAAAAGCACTGCGGTCAGCGGCCAGCCAGCCGATTCAGACGTGATCTGAAGCGCGGTCATATAAAGCAAGTCCACCTCGGGATGCTGTTCGCGATCCACTTTGACCGCGATGAAACCCTGGTTGATGAGCGCAGCGATCGCTTCATTGTCGAAGCTCTCTTCTTCCATGACATGGCACCAATGGCAGGTCGCATAGCCGATAGATAGGAATATCGGGCGACCCTGGGCTTGTGCCATCGCCAGGGTCTCGGCGCTCCAGGAGTGCCAGTCAACCGGGGTATGAGCGTGCTGGCGCAAATAGGGCGACGGCTCTAAGATCATGCGATTTATATAAATCGGCTGCCCGTCTTCGTGCCGATAGCGGGTTCTGGACGCAAACTCGCCCGTATAGGCCTGAGCCAAGGTGGCCAGCAACGCTTGGTCGTCTTGCCCGCCTGGCAAAGTGAAGGGTTGCGCGCTTTGGCCAGCAGTGCTGCCAAGAAAGAACAGCAGCACGGCAGTGGCAGGCGCCACCAGTCGGCCGAATACGGCTTTGGTTTTGGCCAGGTGCAAAGGACGGTTGTTCTCGGTGGTGGTAGCGGTGCCGCTCATTTCCCGTTCTGCCTCCCCTTATGTCTCCCCGGTCTGGCCTCTTTGTTGAGGTAAGAAGGCAGTATTCAGGCCCAAGCGGGTCCAAACAGCAAAACACGTTTGAGGGAGCGCAGGCTCGACCGATCTGTCAGCGGAGCCCATGTGCAGCGAAACAAAACCGGGAGCGGCGGCGTCCTATTGAGCTGTTTCGTCGCTGACCGTGCTGGACAAGGCGTCATGCATCTGGGCCAAGTCCGAGCGGCGGGCGACGCCGGTCTCGCACAGACACGCTTCAGAGCTTTTTGCGTCTTCCAAATTGCACGCGGCCTTGCGGCTTTTGACCCAGTAGGCCTGCGACCGTTCGAACATTTTGCTAGGCTTGGTCCCCAAGTCGGGCATGCTCTCGTCCAGTTGACGCAGCTCGTGGCCGACCTGTTGGGCCAGCTCGGCAACCTCGACTTCCACTTGGTTCAGCGGGGCGCCTTGGCAACTATCGCGCGCGCCTTCCTCTGCGAAGGTGTTCACAGCCGCCAGGCTCAAAGCGAAGCTGGTGACGACAAGACAAGGAAATGAAGCGCGGGTCTGAGGCATACAGGTTTTCTACTGCGATTCTGCTTGACTCGACAAGGGTACAAGCGGTCCCACCGTTTGGTTTTTCAAAGATAGTTGGAGGAGCCGACTAGCAGCCGCTTGCAAAGAGCCCTCATTGTTCCTCGTCTTCCTGTTCCTTGCCTTCGCAAGCAGCCCCCAGTTCAGCGACGTCTTGGCAAACGACCCGCCCCTGATTGATGCGAATGCAAATCTTTCCTGCCAGCAGGTCGCGTGCCCTTTGGCCGAAGATTTCATCGCGCCACCCTTGGTTGGCGGGAAGGTCAGCCTGCGGGTTTTGCGCCATGGCCCGCAGGTCATCGGCATTGGCCAAGAGCTTGGGGGCGACGCCGAATTCCTGGCTCTGGAATTGCAGCAAGACCCGCAGAAGCTCGACCTGGGCGGTCAAGTAACCGGGCAGCTTGCCTTGACGTTTAGGCAATTGCGGGCAGTCGGCCTTGGGGGTCGCGGCCCCAACCCGGATAGCCTCCAGCAGCGCCGCCCCGAGGGCACCTTGAGCGCGGCCCTTGTCTACCCCGCGAATGGCGAGCAGAGCGTCTTGAGTCTGCGGCGCGGCGGCGGCCAGCTCCAGCACCGTATCGTCTCGCATCACGCGGTTGCGGGGCACATCGCGGCGTTGGGCTTCGCGCTCGCGCACGTCGGCCAGTTCGCGCAAGATCGCCAGAAACTTGGGCTTGTCCGAGCGTGGTTTCAGCCGCTTCCAGGCCTGGCGAAAATCGACGGCGTAGGTGTCTGGCGAGCCCAAAATGGCCATTTCTTCATCCAGCCAATGGTCGCGACCCTTGTCGCTCATCATAGATTGCAGGTGCTCATAGACCTGGCGCAGATGGGAAACGTCCCCCAAAGCATAGGTGATTTGGGCTTCGGTCAAGGGGCGCTTGGCCCAATTGGTATAACGGCTGGATTTGTCTACTTGCGCGCCGACGATAGAGCCCACCAACGGCTCGTACCCAATGTTCTCGCCAAAGCCACAGACCATGGCGGCGATTTGGGTGTCGAATAAGGGGGTCGGTACTTGGCCCCCCGACAAGAAGTGCATGATCTCCAGGTCTTGACGCGCAGCATGGAAGACCTTCAATACATCGGGGTTGGCCATGAGCGCGAACAACGGCGCCAGATCCAGGCCCTCTGCCAAGGTATCAATGGCGACGGCCTTGGTGGCGGTGCCGATCTGGACCAAACATAGCTGCGGCCAATAGGTTGTCTCGCGAACGAACTCGGTATCGACGGTGATGTAGGGCTCTAGGGCCGCCTCTTGGCACAGGGCCTCAAGGGCGTCTTGTTCAGTAATGGGTGTCAGGTCGTATTCGATCATGCTTCGTCTTCCAAGGCCGCAGCCGCGGATGTCTCATATTTGGGTGATCTGCTAGGATTGGGCAGCCACCTTGGGGATCAGGAGGCGTTGGCTGTTGACCACGAGTAGGCCGGTTAGCACAAGCGCGATGCCGACAAAGGTCAGGCTGGTGAAGTGTTCGCCCCGCACCAACCAGGCATAGAAGGCGGCAAAGGCGGGCATCAGGAAGTTCCAAAAGCTGAAGTACTTGGCGCCGCCTTGGTGGATCAAGAACAACATCAAGAAGATAGCAAAGACCGATAGCACCAAGGTGGACCAAGTTAGCGCGAACAACACAAGCGGCGTCGGATTAAATGCAAAGCCCTCCAGCAGGCCCGCCAACAGAAGACAGGGCAGGGCCGCAGCCAAAAACTGGATGCTCATTTCGTTGATCTTGGACGGACAGCGGACATATTTAGAGGTATAGACTGCGCCCAAGGCGTAAGCGACGGCTGCCAATACATTGGCAAGAATGGCGCCGCTGAGCTGCATGTCACCCGACAGCTTTTGGCTGATGATGAGGAGGACTCCCAAGAAGCCCAGCGCCGCGCCGATCATATCCAGGCGGGTCAACCATTTGCCCGTCAGAAGCACATAGAAGAACAGCGCAATAAGCGGTTGAAGACCCGCGATAATGCCAGAAATGCCCGGCGGTACGCCGCGCGAAATGGCGAAAAAGACCCCGCCCAGGTAAAGGGCCTGCAGTAAAAGCCCGGCCACCGCGATGTGGAACACTTGGCGCCAGCTAAGGGCCCAGCGGTGACGCAGAACGCGCCCCAATGCGAGCAAGACAAGCGCTGCTAAGAAGAAGCGCACCCCGAGGAAGGTGAAGGGGCCGGGGCCCGTCAAACCCATGTCAGCAAATATGAAGCCGGTGCTGAAAACCGCGGTAAAGGCGATGGCTGCCCCGTGCAAACGCGCATCGGTGGGGGCGGGCGCGGCGGTGCTGTGCATTAGGCGGTTTTCTCCAAGGGGGCTAGTCCTAGCAGGGGCAGGAGATCGGAAAAGCAATCGCATCGGTAGTCAAAATCCAGCTCCTCGACCGCGTGGCGACGATAGCCATAGGTCATGAGGGCCATACCACAACCCGCATTGCGCGCCGCGTTGCAGTCGGTGATAGAATCGCCAACCATCAGGGTTGCTTCTGGGGTGATCCCGGTCTGCTCTGCGATATAATGCAGCCCCATGGGATCGGGCTTCATGACCGCCACGCTGTCCCCGCAGATGATGTGATCCATAGCCAGTTGCAAGCCGAAATGCTCGGTCAGCGGCAGGGCGGCAACGCGCGCCTTGTTGGTGCAAATGCTGAGCGTATAGCCGGCTTCTTGCAGGCGCTCCAGCGTGGCCGACACGCCAGGAAAGACACTGGTCTCTTGTGTTAGCCTGTCCATGTACAGCGCACGAAAGGCGTCGCGCTCGCGCTCGTAGTCGGCCTCGCTCAAAGGGCCAAGACCCGCTTCCAGGGCTTCGCGCAGCAAAAGATACATGCCGTTGCCAATGCGCTTGCGAAAGTCCAACGGCTCGATCAGGGGCAGTCCGTGGCTGGCGAGTAGCGCGTTGGCGGCGCCCGCGATATCGGGGTAGGAATCTATGAGGGTGCCGTCCAGATCGAAGACCAGGCTCTTGTAGCTCATAGCATGAGCCTCATGGATTGAGGCACCCGCACGCGGTCGGTCTGCCAGAGCTGTCTCATTGGCGACGCAGTATGGCAACGCCGGGCAGTTCCTTGCCTTCCAACCACTCCAAGAAGGCGCCGCCTGCGGTCGAAACATAGGAGAAGTCCTCAAGCGCGCCCGCGTGTTTCAGGGCGGCAACGGTATCACCACCACCCGCAACAGAGGTCATGCGTCCGTCTTTCGACAAAACCGCTGCCTTTTGAGCAACCGCGTTGGTCCCCAGATCAAACGGCGGTACCTCGAACACGCCAAGCGGTCCGTTCCAAAGTAAGGTCTTGCAGCCCTCAAGCAGGGTCTCGAGCGCGGCGATCGAGGCTGGGCCGACGTCCAAAATCATCTCGTTTTCGGGCACCGCGTCCACAGCGACGACGTGGGCCTTATTCGGTGCATCAAAAGCGGGGGTAACTTGAACGTCCAGCGGCAACACGATTTGGCGGCCCGTTGCCTCGGCTTTGGCCATGATGGCGCGCGCGGTGTCCAGCAGATCGGGCTCGCACAAGGATGTGCCGATCGCGATACCCTTGGCGGCCAAGAAGGTGTTGGCCATGCCGCCGCCGATAATGAGATAATCGACCCGCTCCATCAGGTGTTCCAGCACCGCCAGTTTGGTTGAAACCTTGGCGCCGCCAACCACGGCGGCGATTGGGCGTTCGCCTTGGCCGACCGCTGTTTCCAAGGCCGAAACTTCCTCGCGCATCAGCAGACCCGCATAAGACGGCAGCAAGCGCGCCACCCCTTCGGTCGAAGCATGCGCACGGTGGGCGCAGGAAAAAGCATCACCGATGTAAGCATCGGCGGTCGCGGCCAAGACCGCAGCGAAAGCCGGATCGTTCTTTTCTTCGCCGGGATTGAAACGCAGATTTTCCAGCAAGATCACCTTGGCGCTTTGGGTGCGTGCTTGGTCCGCCTCGGCCAAAACCACAGGCTCGCCAAGGCGGCTTTCTAGTTCGGGGACCAAAGGTGCCAAGCTCAATTCAGCGACGACCTGGCCCTTGGGGCGGCCCAAATGCGCCCCGATCACCACGCTGGCCCCCATGGCCCGCAGGGCTCGCACGGTGGGCAGGCTGCGATCAATGCGCGTCGCATCGGTGACTGTGCCGTCTTTCATGGGCACATTGAGGTCCAGGCGGACCAGAACATGCTTGCCGCTCAAGTCGGCTTGTTGGAAGTCGGGCAAGGTCACGTCAGCGGTCATGGGTTACTTTCCTTCAGAGTTCAAAAGAGCTTCGACATCCAGGTCAGCGATCAGTTGTTCGGCGCGCGCTGCCACATTATCGGCGGTAAAACCGAAGTGCTTGAACAGCTCACCGGCCGGCGCGGAGGCACCGAAGCTTTCCATGCACACCACGTCATCGGCGTACTTGTACCAGCCTTGGTCGATCCCAGCTTCAATGGCCAAGACAGGCGCATCGCCTAGTACGTCGAGCTGGAAACTGCTGCGTTGCGCATCAAAGGCTTCCAGGCAGGGCATAGAGACGACGGTCGCTTTGATGTTCTTTTCGGCCAGCTTTTCGGCCGCCGCGACCGCCAACGCCACCTCTGAACCGGTGGCCATCAGGGTGATATCGCGCTCGCTCTTGTCGCCCGTCAGGATGTAGCCACCCTTAGCGGTCAGGTTTTCTTTCTTCGAAGAAGCGCGAAGAGCAGGCAAACCCTGACGAGACAGAGCCAGAACCGACGGGCCGCTGGTGTTGGCTAGAGCCGCCTGCCAGGCCTCGGCCGTCTCCAGCGCGTCGGCTGGACGCCAGACTTGCAGATTGGGGATGGCGCGCAGGCTGGCGACATGCTCGACCGGTTGGTGCGTGGGGCCGTCTTCACCAAGACCGATGGAATCGTGGGTCAGGACATAAATGACGGGCGTGCCCATCAAGGCCGCCAGGCGCATAGCCGGGCGCATGTAATCCGAGAAGACCAGGAAGGTGCCGCCATAGGGGCGGAAGCCGCCGTGCAACGCTAAGCCGTTCATAATGGCGCCCATGGCGAATTCACGCACGCCATAGTGAACGTAGGCACCGCCATAGGCGCCCTTTTGAATGGGCTCTTGGCTCTTGGCTTTTGTGTTGTTGGAGCCAGTCAAATCGGCCGAACCGCCGACAAATCCGGGTACAACGTCGGCAATGGCGTTGAGCGTGTCCTCGCTGGCCTTGCGGGTCGCCACCTTGGGCATGTCTTTTGCCAGGGCTTTTTTGTGGGCCACAATGGCGTCGTTCAGTCCGCTGGTGTCGCCCGCGCCGTATGCAGCCTGCCAGGCGTCGCGCAGGTCTTGCGACGCGTTGGCGAAGCGCTCGCTCCAAGCCGCAAAGTCGCTCTGCCCACGCGCACCGATCGCACGCCAGTCGTCCAAGACTTCGGCGGGTGTTTCAAAGGCTTCGCCAGCCCAGCCCAAAGCCTCACGCATACCTGCGATTTCCTCGGCGCCCAGCGGCGCGCCGTGGGTCTTGGCCGTGCCCGCCAGCGTTGGCGCGCCCCAACCAATGACGGTCTTGCAAGCGATCAATGTGGGCTTGTCGCTGGTCTTGGCTTGGGTCAGGGCCGCGTCGATAGCGGCCATGTCGTGGCCGTCAACGCTCAAGGTTGCCCAACCGGCCGCCTCAAAGCGCTTGAGCTGGTCTTCAGAGGTAGAAACGTCCGTCGAACCGTCGATAGTGATGGCGTTGTCGTCCCACAGGACGATCAGCTTGGACAGACCTTGGTGGCCTGCAAAAGAAATGGCCTCTTGGCTGATGCCTTCCATCAAGCAACCGTCGCCAGCGATGACGTAGGTGTTGTGGTTGACCAGATCGTCGCCATAGCGCGCGTTGGCCATGCGCTCACCCAGGGCAAGGCCGACCGCCATGGCAAGGCCTTGGCCCAGTGGTCCGGTGGTGGTCTCGATGCCTGGCGCGTGGCCGTATTCCGGGTGGCCCGCGGTGATGGACCCCATTTGGCGGAAGTTCTTGATCTGCTCCAAAGTCATTTCCGGGTAGCCAGTCAGATAGAGCAGCGAATAAAGCAGCATGGAACCGTGACCCGCGGACAGAACAAAGCGGTCGCGGTCAGCCCAATCGGGCTGGCTGGCATCGAACTTAAGATGCTTGCTGAACAGCACCGTAGCGACATCAGCCATGCCCAGCGGCATGCCAGGGTGGCCAGAGTTGGCGGCTTGAACGGCGTCAGCGGACAAGAAGCGGATCGCGTTAGCCAGGGTCTTGTCTTGCGTTGACTGGTCGAGCATGGGCAAGGGTCTTCTTTCGATTGGCAAGCGGCAGCGGGCGGCGGCTTCAGAAGCAGGCTTGCCCGTGCGTTAGTGTATGATGGACGGCTTGGCGTGTAGGACCAAAGGGCGCGCTGTCGCGGCATCCAGGTCGGTCGGACACTCCAATGTTCGGCTTCTTCCTACGACTGTCCAGGGCTGCGGTCAAACGCTGCAAGCGACCGGTTGGCCGGGAAATTGCAGAAATTGCGCCTGAAAGGCCGACTGCGCGCTTTTGCTCACGAAGATCCCAGGGCCAGCAAGCCCGAAGCTGGCATTTTGCTGTCGCTGGGGCGTTTCAAATCCAGATTTGACCTAAATGCTTAGTGGGGCTTGCAAGATGCGGACCTGACCGTCGGATTGGGCTTTAGCCTTGACTTGCATCGGCTTGCCAGTGCCAATACCCTGGCTCAATAAAATGGTCGCATTTGCACGCGATTGATGAGCCGCATGCTGAAAGATCAGGTCAAAGCGCCACCGGTCGCCTGGCCGGTAAAAGGGCGCGCTTGAAGGCCAGGCGTGACTCATGGCAGGCTCGATGTGATCGCGACGGCACCCAACGCTTAGGCAAGAAAGATCTATGAACGGCCCTTCTGACCGTACATCCATTTTAGTCCCGCTTGCTTCGATGCGCGCAAGGCTGGCCAAGGTCATTGCCGACGTGCTTGTGGTGGGCGCGCTGGTGGTGGGCGCGCTGGTGGTGGGCGCGGTGATCTTGGGGGCTGCCGGCGGGCACAGCTTTGCCCAACAAGCGCCAGCGGCCAACTCGGGCGCTAGTTTTCAAGACGGCTTGGCCGAAATGGAAGCAGGCCGGATCAATGAAGCCGTGGCGATTTGGAGCGAGCTGGCCGAGCAAGGCAGCGTAGAGGCTCAATACGGCCTTGCACTGGTATTCGAGAGCGGCGCGCCGGGCATTGCCCCCGATCCCCTGCTCGCCGTCAGCTATTATCAGCGCGCGGCACAAGGTGGCCTGCCCGAAGCGCAGACCAACTTGGGTCTGCTCTATGCCGAAGGGCGAGGCGTAATCGAGAGCCAAGAAAAGGCTGTCGAACTTTGGACGCAGGCCGCCAAAAAGAACAATGCCATCGCGCAATTCAACCTGGGTCTGGCCTATTTTTCGGGCCGCGGTATCGAGGCCGACACGGATGAAGCTCTGGGACTGGTGCTTGTGGCCGCCTTGCAGGGCTTGCCGCAAGCGCACTACGCCATGGGGCAGTTTTATTTGCGCGGCTTGGGTTTGGCGCAAGACGAAGGCTTGGCTCTGGCCTTTTTGCAGCAGGCAAAGTTGGGTGGGAACGACGCGGCCGATGCTTTTGTGGCGGATTTGAAAGCCCGGGGCGTCCTGGAGGCCAATCTGAACGATCCGGCCGTACAGGCCAAATTGCCCAAGCTGCCACGACTGGTGGCTCAGCGCGAAATCTTGGACACCGAGCCCTTGCAAGACCAGGCCTTGCCTCAGTCCTCTGCTGCGGGCACAAGCAGCCCCTCAGCGCCATTGGTTACGCCCGGATCCGGCACGGTGAATGTGCCCCGATTGCCCGAGCAAAAGACGGCGGGGGCAGGCGGTCAGGCCTCACAGCTTGTGCCCGCCCCAATCCCGCTGGACGACGGGCAGGCCTCTGGCCAGGCTTCAAATCAGGCTGCAAATCAAGCTGGAAACCAGGCTGCAAATCAGGCCAACAGCTTCCAGACCTTCGACGGCAGCCCTCCGTTGATTAATCCCAGCTTGCTTGCCAAGGGCGCTCTGGATTTCAGCGGCCTGCAATTGGGCAATGTTGATACGCAGTTGCTGCAATCCAACGGCCAGCCCGCGGCAAATCAAACCGGTGCCGCAGCTGATCTGGAGACGGTCCCAGCGATCCCCGCCCCGCGGCTCGCTGATAGCGGCAACCAGAACCTAACTGGGGCATCATCGGCAGGCAGCGGCAGCATGGCAGCGGCTCTGTCTGAAAGCCCGCTTCAAGGGGCATCCGGCACTGCGCTGCTTGGCGCCCCAGGGGCGACACCGCTGTTGGGTAGCCAAGGAGGCGACCAGGCCGACGATGGCGACCTTTCGTTGCCCGTGCCACAGCCCCTAACGGTTCAGCCCCAGCAGGTTCAGCCCCAGCAGGTTCAGCCCCAGCAGGCGACGGGCGCAGCCGGACTAAATGGCCAGGGTCAAAATGGCCAGGGACAAAATGGCCAGCGCTTGGGCCCCCTACGGCCGCAAAGCCAGAATCAAATCCAAAACCTTGCAGGCATACAGCCGACTTATCCGGCAAATCGCTCGACCGCCGCGCCTGTCGGTAGCGCGCCTTCCGCTCAGCCTGTTGGCAATGCCTCCTTCCAACCCTCCCCTGAGGGCATGATGATTTTGGTTGGGCCCAAGCCGCAAGGCGTACCGTTTGTCCTGTGGGTTGGCACCGTGGAGACCAGCAAGGAAGGCGCCGACCTTTGGATTTCCGCGCTGAAGTCTGAACCCAGTATTCTGGGCGGCCTGGAGGCAATTCTAGAACCGGTGACAATCGGGCGAAAGCAGGGTTTTCGCGTGGTGGCCGGGCCGATCCCGGACGAAAAACTGGGTTGGCAGGTCTGTAACGCCGTAAAAGCCGGCAGCCTTGGCTTCTTTTGCAAGGTGAGGGCGCTTTGAGCCGAAAGCTAAAGAAAGCCACGGACTCTTCCGGCGAGCCCAAGCAAACGGGCCATTGGAATTGGGATCGGCGCAACCTGATTGGACCGTTTGACTTCGTTGGCGATGTCCACGGCTGTTTTGACGAACTGTTGGCGCTGATGCGCAGGCTCGGTTACCGGGTCGAGGCCTTTGATCCCGGCGGCGAAGAGCCCATTTATGCGGCGCATCCCGAAGGGCGCGTGTTGCATTTCGTCGGTGATTTGGTGGACCGTGGTCCCAATACAAAGAACGTGCTGCGTTTGGCCATGGGGATGCAACACCAGGGCAATGCGATGACGGTTATGGGCAATCATGATGACCGCTTCATGCGTTGGCTAAAGGGCAACGACGTTCAGATCGCTTTTGGTCTGGAGACCAGCATCACAGAAATCCGCGCTTGCAGCGATGCCTTTGCGCAGGCGGTGTTGGACTATTTGCAAACAATCAGCTTCTACCATGCGATTGATGACGGGCGCATGGTGATAACCCACGCAGGTCTACGCCCTGACATGTTGGGCCAGACGGGGCCAGCGGTGCGCGCCTATTGCTGTTATGGACCCGTGGACCGCGACACCGGCAAGCGGATCGTTTGGGCGCCCGATTGGCGCGGTCCTTTCAGCGTCATCTATGGTCACACGCCGATCGAAGATGCACGTTGGCTCAACAACACCTTGAACCTGGATACGGGCTGCGTTTTCGGTGGCACGCTGACAGCGTTGCGTTGGCCAGAAGGCGAGCTTGTCCGCCAGCCCTCCGGCTTCAGCTTCTACGATAGGCACGCTGGGACCAAATAGGCCGACTAGTCCAGAATGCCCGGTAGGCGCAGGCCGTGTTGACGGGCGCAGTCCTTGGCCTCCTCATAGCCCGCATCGGCGTGTCGCCAGACGCCAGACGCTGGATCATTCCACAATACGCGCTCTAGCCGCTTGGCGGCCTCTGGCGTCCCGTCGGCCACAATCACCATGCCCGCATGCTGGCTGAAGCCCATGCCGACACCGCCGCCGTGGTGCAAAGAGACCCAAGTCGCGCCCGAGGCTGTATTGATCAAAGCGTTGAGCAAGGGCCAGTCGGACACCGCATCGGAGCCGTCGCGCATGGCTTCTGTCTCGCGGTTGGGGGAAGCGACCGAGCCGCTATCCAGGTGATCGCGGCCAATGACGACAGGCGCGCTTAGCTCGCCGTTGGCGACCATCTCGTTGAACGCCAGGCCCAAGCGATGGCGATCGCCAAGACCCACCCAGCAAATGCGCGCAGGCAGACCTTGGAAGCTGATGCGCTCGCGGGCCATGTCGAGCCAATTGTGCAGGTGCTTATTGTCGGGCAGCAGCTCTTTAACCTTCTGGTCGGTCTTATAGATGTCTTGCGGGTCTCCAGACAGCGCCGCCCAACGGAAGGGCCCGATGCCGCGACAGAACAGAGGCCGGATGTAGGCAGGCACGAAACCGGGGAAGGCAAAGGCGTTTTCTAGGCCCTCTTCCAAGGCCATTTGGCGGATATTGTTGCCATAGTCCACGGTCGGCACACCGGCCTCGTGGAAGGCGACCATGGCCGCGACTTGAACTTTCATAGAAGCGCGCGCGGCGGCCTCGACTTCCTTAGGGGCGCTGGCCGCTTTGGCGCGCCAATCGGCGATGCTCCAACCTTGGGGCAGGTAGCCGTTGATGGGATCGTGAGCCGAAGTCTGGTCGGTGACGATATCCGGGCGCACGCCGCGCTCAAAGATCTGGGGAAAAATATCGGCGGCATTGGCGATCAGCGCGACCGATTTGGCCTCACCGGCAGCGGTCCACTGCTCGATCAACGCCAAGGCTTCGTCCAAGGAGTGGGTCTTTTCATCGACATACTTGGTGCGCAGGCGGAAGTCGGCGCTCTTTTCATCGCACTCGACCGCCAGGCAGCAAGCCCCAGCCATGACCGCTGCCAGGGGTTGCGCACCGCCCATACCGCCCAGGCCACCGGTCAAGATCCAGCGCCCCTTCAGGTCGCCGCCGTAGTGCTGGCGTCCGGCCTCCATGAAGGTCTCATAGGTGCCCTGTACGATGCCTTGCGAGCCAATATAGATCCAGGAGCCCGCGGTCATCTGGCCGTACATAGCCAGGCCCTTTTTATCGAGCTCATTGAAGTGATCCCAGGTCGCCCAGTGCGGCACCAAGTTCGAGTTGGCGATCAGGACGCGCGGGGCATCAGCGTGAGTGCGAATGATGGCGACGGGTTTGCCCGATTGCACGATCAAGGTCTCGTCCGCTTCCAGGCTCTTGAGGCTATCCACGATCAAATCGAAGTCTTTCCAAGTGCGCGCCGCACGCCCAATGCCGCCATAGACCACCAGCTCGTGCGGCTTTTCGGCGACATCGGGGTGCAAGTTATTCATCAGCATGCGCATGGGCGCTTCGGTCAGCCAGCTTTTGGCGCTGATTTGGCTGCCGGTTGCAGGATAGATATCTCGCTGATTGTGTCGTGCGTCGCTCATGCGCGGCCTCCCGTTTCAAGCGCCCCGCTAAGGGCAAGGTCTTCAAGTGTTTTCAATATCTTGGCCAGGTGCACCCTGAGCCCCTCGGCTTTGCCGGGCGCATAGTCAAAGGGCGGGCTCTCTTGGGCCAAATGGGTGATTTGCGCCAATTCCATCTGGATGGCGTGGATACCCTGGTCGGGGCGACCATAGTGGCGTGTCGTCCAGCCGCCTTTGAAGCGGCCATTGACCACGTGGCTAAAGTCCTGGGCTTTTGCGCAAATCTGGACCACGGCTTGTTGGAGGACTGGGGCACAGGTCTGGCCGCCATTGGTGCCGATGTTGAAATCCGGCAGAGTGTCGTCGAACAAGAAGGGCACCTTGGAGCGGATCGAGTGACAATCATAAAGGATGGCAACGCCGTGGCGCTGGCGAACGCGCTCCAGTTCGCCCGCAAAGGGCGGCGTGATAGGGGGCGTGCCAGGCTTGACGGCGGGCTTCAATGGCGTCTGCGTCGGGCTCCTGATGCCATAGGGGCAGTCCGTCGAAGCTGGTCACAGGGACCAGGCCAGTGGTGTTTTGACCCGGATAAAGGCTGACCCCCGAGGGATCACGGTTGGCATCCACCACATAGCGATGAAAGAGCGCGCGCACCTGGGTCGCGCCGGGCAGCAGACCGTCATAAAGGCGATCTACGTGCCAATCGGTATCACCAAGCGTCTGGCCCAACGGGGTCAGGGCAGCAAAGATCTCTGGCGGTACATAAGTGCCGGTGTGCGGCATGGCCAACACCACAGGGCTGTCACCGCGCACAACCTCGACCGGTGGGAAGGCATGGGGCAGGGTCATGACAGAGGCTCGGCTAGCAGTTTGGGCACATCACAAACGGCAGCCAGACGGCCGTCAGCGATCATGCTGGCCGCGGCCTCAATATCGCCCGCCATAAAGCGGTCTTGGGTCAGCGGCGCAATGGCCTTGCGCACTTCTGCAAGGGAGGTTTGCAGTGCGACGCTGGTCTTGAGCGGACGTCGGAATTCGATGCCTTCGCATGCGCATAGTACCTCGATCCCCAGAATGACCTGCAGGTTGGCGTTCATCCGCGACAGGCGTCGTGCGCCATGGGCCGCCATGGATACATGATCTTCCTGGTTGGCCGATGTCGGCGTTGAATCCGTCGAGCAGGGGTTGGCCAAATGCTTGTTTTCGCTCATCAAGGCGGCGGTTGTGACCTCCGCGATCATCATGCCTGAGTTCAGGCCCGGATCAGCGGCCAGGAAGGGCGGCAAGTCAAATGAAAGTGTGGGATCGACCATGACCGCAATCCGGCGCTGGGCGATGGCACCAATTTCAGCGATGGCCAGCGCGATTTGATCGGCTGCGAACGCCACGGGTTCGGCATGGAAGTTGCCGCCCGAGACGATCAAACCCTCCTCGACTAGAACCAAAGGATTGTCCGACACCGCGTTGGCTTCGATCTCCAGCGTCTGCCCAGCAAAGCGCAAAAGGTCCAGGCAAGCGCCGGTCACTTGCGGCTGGCAGCGGATACAGTAGGGATCTTGCACGCGTGTATCGTCGCTGCGGTGGCTCTCGCGGATCTCTGAGCCCGCCATGATGGCGCGCATGGCGTGTGCGACCTGGATTTGTCCGCTGTGGCCACGCAGCTGGTGGATGGCTGGTTGCAGTGGTGCGGTCGATCCCATGATGGCGTCGGTTGACATGGATGCTGCAACCAGGCCGCCTTGCAGGCTTCTGAGCGCGGTAAAATAGCCCGCCAGCGCGCAGGCCGTTGAGAACTGCGTCCCATTGATGAGGCCAAGGCCCTCTTTTGGGCTGAGGATGATTGGCTCAAGTCCGGCGCGGCGCAGGGCTTCATGTGAAGGCAGGCGCTGGCCATCAAACCAGGCCTCACCTTCGCCGATCATGCTGGCGGCCATGTGGGCCAGGGGCGCTAGATCGCCCGACGCGCCGACCGATCCCTGGCTGGGTACGACCGGAATGACGTCCTGCTCCAGCAGGCTTTCTAACAAGGCTACGGTTTCAAGTTGGAGCCCCGAGGCCCCGCGCCCAACCGAAATGAGCTTGAGTGCCATCATGAGGCGCGTTGTCGGCCGGTCCAGAGGCTCGCCGACGCCACAGCAGTGGGAGAGGATAAGGTTGCGCTGAAGCTGGGCGGTGTCCGATGGTTGGATGCGCAGGCTCGCCAGTTTGCCAAAGCCTGTATTAATGCCATAGACGGCTTCATCGCCGGCAGCCGCCTCGGCAACCATGTCGGCCGCGCGGCCAATTTTCTCGCGGGCTGGTTCATCAAGCTGTGCGGCGAGGCCATCGCGCCAAATGCGCTCCAGTTCTTCTAGTCGGACCGAGCCGGGATTGAGCGTGAGGATCATGAGGCGCCTCCGAACAGGCGTTGGTGAAGTGGGTTGAATGCAATGCGATAGGCGAGCTCGGCAGGATGTTCGACATCCCAGATTGCCAGATCAGCGCGCAGGCCGCTGCGGATCATCCCGCAATCGGTGACACCCAACGCGCGGGCGGCATTGCGCGTGACGCCCGCAAGAGCTTCTTCCGGTGTCATACGAAACAAGGTGCAAGCCATATTCATTGTCAGAAGAAGCGATGTGAGCGGCGAAGAGCCAGGATTGCAATCGCTCGCCAGGGCCATAGCCACACCGCGCTCGCGAAAAGTCTGGATCGGCGGCAATTGGGTCTCACGCAGGGTGTAGAACGCACCCGGCAGCACGACGGCGACGCTGCCCGCTTTGGCCATGGCCTCGGCGGCGACCTCATCGGCGTATTCCAGGTGATCGGCAGATAGGGCGCCGTACCCTGCAGCGAGCACTGCACCGCCAAGGTTTGAGAGCTGTTCGGCGTGTAGCTTGACCGGCAGACCCAGTTCGCGGGCCTTGTCAAAGACGCGCGCGATTTGTTGTGGCGTAAAGGCAATGCCCTCGCAAAAACCGTCCACTGCATCAACCAAGCCTTGGTCGTGGGCGGCCTCAAGTGCGGGCAAGCAAACGTCGTCCAGGTAGGCGTCGGGCCGACCCCTATATTCTGGCGGCACGGCGTGAGCGCCCAGAAAGCTGGTGCGTAGCCGCACGGGGCGGGCTCGCTCTAGGGCGCGCGCGACGCGCAGCATCTTGAGTTCGCTCTCCAGGTCCAGCCCGTACCCCGATTTGACCTCAACTAGGCCCGCGCCTTCCGCAATCAAGGCGTCGAGGCGGGTCAGGGCCGCCGCCAGGAGCGCGTCCTCGTCGGCAAGGCGCGTAGCCGCAACGGTGGAAACAATACCGCCACCCGCGCGCGCGATTTCCTCATAGCTCGCGCCTTGTAGACGCAGCTCAAATTCACGGGCGCGGTTGCCGCCGTGGACCAGGTGGGTGTGGCAGTCGATCAGTGCGGGCGTCACCAAACGGCCTTCCAGATCTTTGACGGGGCCGTTGCGCCAGGCCTCGGGCACTTGGTCCTTAGGACCAACCCAGGCGATATCTGCGCCGTCGAGCGCAACAGCGCCTTGGGCGATCAAGCCATAGGCGGTGTCGGCTCGCTGGCTGTCCATGCTCGCGAGCGTTGCGTTGGTTAGTAACATAAAAAGATCGTTGTTTTGTGTGGCTATATTGTTATTATGTCTGCACATAATGTCTGTCAAGTGAGGAATGCCATGCAGCTAGACCAGCGAGGGACCGAACAACAGGTCTGGGCGAAGACGGCTCTACTGGAAACGGGTTGGGCTGATCATGTACGCCTGACGCTGGCTTCAGACGGCACCATTGCTGCGCTTGAGACCGGGGTTAATTGTGACGCCGGTGCTGACGGAGCTGGCGACTGTCAGCGCGTGGATATCTTGCTGCCCGCACCGGCCAATGCGCACAGCCATGCCTTTCAGCGGGCAATGGCGGGGCTCAGCGAAGCGCGCGGATCGCAAGGCGGCAGCGATTCGTTCTGGACCTGGCGCCAACTGATGTATCGCTTTTTGGATCGCCTCCGCCCAGAACAGGTTGAGGCTATCGCCGCCTACGTCCAAATGGAGATGGCCGAAGCGGGCTATGCGGCCAATGTCGAGTTTCACTATCTCCACCACCAAGCCGACGGCCAGCCCTATGACCAGCTCGCCGAAATGGCAGCGCGCATCGCCGCGGCGACCCAGACGAGCGGGCTGGGGCTAACCTTGCTACCGGTCCACTATGAGTTCGGCGGCTGCGATGGGCGCCCTTTGCAGGGGGGACAGCGCCGCTTCGGCAACGATTTTGAGCGCTTTGCCCGGTTGCATCAAAACGCGGCGGCATTGGTTGCCAAGCTACCAACCGACTGTCGGACCGGCGTTGCCCCCCACAGCCTGCGCGCTGTGCGTCCTAGCGATCTTGCGCGTGCCAAGGTGCTTGCGGGCGATAACCCCTTGCATATGCACTTGGCGGAGCAGCGCGCGGAAGTCGAGGAAGTCCAAGCAGCCATGGGGCAGCGCCCGGTTGAGTGGGTCTTGGACAACATGACGTTGGATGAGCGGACTTGCTTCATTCACTGTACGCAAATGCAGCCGCACGAAACCAGCGGCCTAGCCCGCTCGGGGGCGATCGCGGGCCTGTGCCCCTTGACAGAATCGAGCTTGGGCGACGGCATCTTTGACGGCGTTCGCTGGCTGTCCGAGGGGGGGCGGTTGGCGGTTGGATCGGATTCCAACATCCGCATCAGCTTATCCGAAGAGCTGCGGACCTTGGATTATTCACAGCGGCTGCGTGACCGGACACGGGCAGCCCTGGCGACGCGGGCGCGCTCGACCGGGCGCCAGCTGTTGCAGGCGGCCTGCGAAGGCGGCGCAAACGCCGCAGGTCGCAATGCCGGAGTGCTGGCGGTCGGCAAGCTGGCGGATATGTTGGCGCTGGACGGTGCGGCGGTTGACCTGGCGGGCCTCAAAGGGGATACCCTGATCGACAGCTTCGTCTTTGCTGGCGATGATCGCCTTGTTCGCGATCTTTGGTCGGCGGGCCGCCACCTGGTCACGCAGGGCCGCCATCGACAGCGCGAGGCGATCACCGCCGCATACCGCAAGGCTGCAATCGAACTGAGAGACGCGATTTGAGCGATACGGCTGCCCGATCCGACATGAATAGCTGGCAAGCGGTGCAAGAAGAGGCGCTACGGCGTATTCGCTCGCGCCAATGGCGGCCGGGGGAGTTGATCCCGAACGAGGCAGAACTGTCGCAAGAACTGGGGTGTGCAAGGGCGACCGTCAATCGCGCTCTGCGTAATTTGGCTGAGGCCGGGTTCTTGGATCGACGGCGCAAGGCGGGCACGCGCGTTGCGCTGCACCCTGTGCGCAAGGCCACTTTGGATATCTCGATGATCCGTCAGGAGATTGAAGGCAAGGGCCAGGCTTACAGCTATTTGCTTTTGTCTAGCGGGTTGGAGTCCCCACCTCTTGACGTGCGCGTGCGACTGCAAGGGCCCGCCGACCAGCAGCAATTGCATATCACAGCCCTACATATGGCCGATCGGCGCCCCTACGCCTATGAAGACCGCTGGATCAATCCCCAGGCGGTCCCCGAGGCGATGACGGCTGATTTTGAGGCTCAGAGCCCGAATGAATGGCTATTGGTCCACGTACCGTTTGAGGGCGGCAGCATTGCTTTTTCTGCCAAGACCGCAAGCCAGATGGAGGCGGAAATCCTGGCTTGCCCGCCCGGCGAAGGGCTGTTCGTGATTGACCGCGCCACTTGGTCCAAGGGGCAGGTCATTACCCAAGTGCGGTTGATCTTCCATCCTGGCTATCACATGCACACGGAACTTTAGGCCTTGTGGCGGCGCCTGGCTGTTCAGTAGCGAGCCTCCCGCTGCTAGGGTTGGCACGCTGCTAGGCCTCCCGCGTTGCTTCAGCCCCTTGCCTTGTGCTGGCAAGCGAGCTAGGCAAGCGCATCCTACCCATTTATCTGCCCATTTATCTACCCATTTATCTGCCCATCTATCTGAATGAAAGCCTGGCCATGACCATCTATCTGCATCAAAACGATCTGCCCGATGACCTGGCGCTGGGGCCCGTCGTGGCGGTCGATACCGAAGCAATGGGCCTGCGCAATCGTCGCGATCGCCTGTGTTTGGCGCAGTTGTCGGACGGCAACGGTGATGCCCACTTGGTGCAGTTTTCCGACCGCAAGTATCAGGCGCCCAACCTGGTCAATCTGTTAGCTGATCCCGTCCGCCTAAAGCTGTTCCACTATGCGCGCTTCGATGTTGCCATTTTGAAAGCCTATTTGGGCGTCGCGGTGAGCCCGATATATTGTACGAAAATCGCCTCGCGCTTGGTGCGCACCTACACGGACCGTCACGGGCTGAAGGTCTTGTGTCAGGAACTGATTGGCGTGGACATTTCAAAGCAGCAGCAAAGCTCTGACTGGGGCGCGGCCACGCTCAGCGAAGCCCAGCAGACCTACGCGGCCTCGGATGTGCTGTACTTGCATCGTATCAAAGAAGTGCTGGACCGTATGCTTGAACGCGAAGGGCGCAGCGCGCTGGCTCAAGCCTGTTTTGACTTCCTGCCGACCCGTGTTGAACTGGACATGCTGGATTGGGAAGATACGGACATCTTTGCCCACGCCTAGCCTAGCCTAGCTTGCCCCCCTGTCGCTGGCCCTTTTGCACGCCAAGGTTGCAAAGGAGTGGGGCGGTACGCGGGAAATTGGGCGCGCTTGCCTGTTGAAAAATGCGAATTCGGCAGCCTGCATCCTAATACCGCTATGGGATCGCCAGAATTGCGGCCTAGATAAGGTGCTATGACCATCACACAATTGTCCGCATTGGATCTGTATAGCCTGTGGGTGCGCTTCCTTCGGGGCGGGATCATTGCGGCTATGGTTCTGGTCTTTGTTGCGCTTTTGCTGATCCCTTTGTGGGATTTGCTGCGCTCGCGCAATCTGTGGGTCACGCTAATCGCAGGGCAGGTTCTGCCGAACCAACCGGTGGAAAATCCGCGATTGACGGAAAAAATCGACGATTTTCAATTCGATCTGCGGGCAAAGCGGGCGCTGCCTCTGTCGCAAGATTGGAAAAAGCTGGAGATCATCGACGCCTCGGGTGAGATCACCAATGATGACGGTACGGGCCTGATCGTGCGGGCGCTCAAGGGCGCCTACGACATGGAAAAGAAGGAAGCCGTGCTGAGCGGCAACGTTGAGTTTACGGATCTGAAGGGCGAATACCGCGTGACCACTACCTCAGCCGTCGTGGATTTAGAGACAGAAACCGTGCGCGGCGATGCGCCGGTGACCGTTGAATCCAAGGATTTTCGCGTTCAGGGCGAAGGCTTTTTGGTCGAAGACCGGGGGCAGCGCGTTGTCATCAAAGGTAAAAGTGAGCTACTGATTTTCGATGAATTGCCGCAGAACCGTCAATAAGGGGCAGGGCAGGCATCGCCCGCCGCATCGCCGGCGCGTGCAAAGGTCTAAATATGATTGAGTTTGTAGAACCGCAGCAAATGACCCAGAGGAGCGTTGAACCCGCCACCACCAAGCGGCTTGGGCCTTTTTTATCGCGTGCGTTTGTCGCCGGTTCCTTGTTGGTCTCGATAGCAGCGGCAAGCTCGGCAAGCTGGGCCCAGAGTGAAGACGAGCCTATTGCTGTGACCGCGACTGAAGGCATCGAGTGGGACCAGCAACGCAAGGTCTATATCGCTAAAGGCGATGCGGCGGTGCAACAGGGCGAGGTGACGATCCACGCTCAAGAACTGCGCGCCTACTACCGCGATGGCAAAGACGCCAAAGCAAAAAGCGGGGTCGGTTTTGGCTCTGCATCGGGTGCCATCCATCGCATTGAGGCCATCGGCAACGTCTATGTGCGTTTGGATAAAGATCAGCTTTCCGCGGGCAAGATCGTCTATGAGGTCGATAAGGACTTGATGACCGCGACCGGTAATGAGCCGATCTTCGCGGCGGGTGACGGCACGACGGTGCAAGCCTCGGAGGCCTTGATCTATGACCCCCAAAACAGCCGCGCTTTGGCCAAAGGCAATGTGCGCGCTTGGGACAAGGAAAACCGGCTCAACGCCGATGAGTTGGAGCTGCAATTTGCGGGCGGTGGCGGCCCGGGTATACGCCCGACCGAGATCAAGCAGATCGTTGCGCGCGGTAACGTTGTCATCGTTCAAGGGGACGCTGCCGCGCAGGCAGATTCGGCCGTCTATGATCCCGTAGAAGAGGCAGCCAAACTTGAAGGCAACGTGCGCCTGGTTCAAGACGGCAACTTGCTGACAGGCCAATACGGTGAGTTTTTCTTCAAGCCCGGAATTGGCCGCATCTTGGCGGTGCCGCCTGGCACCAGCAACCCCGGCAACAATCAGCGCGTTTTTATTGTCATCAACCCGGCTACGCTTGATGGCGGGAACTAGGGCGAGCCATGGCCGACAAGCGCTATAACCGGGAACCAGAACGCGCTTTGGACCGGAATACCAGCAACCCGTTACGGATGAGTTTTGAAGAGCCCATCAGCGTTGCGGAGCGGCGCGCGGCTGATGAACCGAGGCCAGCGCCGGGCCCGGCGGGGCGGCCAGTTGGAAGCCAGCCGGGAGGTCAGCTAGGAAACCAAGCCGGCAGCCAGCCAAGAAACCAGCCAAGAAACCAGCCAAGAAACCAGCAAGGTAACCAACCAGGTGCGCCGACCCGAAACCAGGTGCGCTATCCGGTTCAAAATTGGGAACAGGGCGCGCGATCGGTGCCGGGCCAGCCTGGGCGTGTGCAGCGCTCAGCGCCCAATCGGCCCGCCGGGCCCGGGCTTTGGGATCGTGCCAAGGGGCTGTTTGGCGCCGGGGCTGGGCAACAAGAAGCGCATGCGCGACAAGCTGGGCCGCAACCCGGGCGTCCGCCGCAGCAGGGCCAGGCACGACCAAGGCCGCGCCAAAATCCCCAAAATAGTCCACAGGCCAATCGGGGTCCGGGCGTTGGTGGTGCGCCCGGAGCAGGTCCGCGCGCACCACGGCTGTTAAATCAACGTGAACAGGCCCAATTGCAGGCCCAGCGCGAACAGGCCCAACGCGAACAGGCCCAACGCCAAGCTGCCCAAAATCGGGCCAAGCAAGAGCAAGCGGCACGGGCCCGCGCCGAGCAAGAGCGTCTGCAATGGGAGCAGGCTCAGCGTGCGCAAGAAGACCGTCAGCGGCTGGAATGGGAGCGTGCCCAACGTGCGCGGGCTCATCAAGAGCGCGTTCGCCGCGAGCAGGCTCAGCAGCAGCGCCAGCAATTGGAAGCCGAACAGCGCGCGCTCGCGCAACAAGCCCAAGTGCAGCGTGAACAGACTCAACGCGAACAGGCCCAGCGTGAACAGGCCCAGCGTGAACAGGCCCAGCGTGAACAGGCCCTCGAAACACCTTCACCGGCGCGCCCGACCGCTTCCGGCGGTGGTCGATTTGCGCGCCGAGTTGCAGCGCAGCGCGCCCCTCAGCACGAGGCAGCCCCAGAGCGGGCAGCCCCAGAGCGGGCAGCCCCGGACCGGCCCGCACCGGCCCAACAGCCTCAGTTGACCAATGAGCCGCAACTGCGCAGCGAAAATCCGAAAAGCCGAGACCTAGCGGACGATCAAAAGGCGGAGGGCATGGCTTCAACGCCGCTCCGCGCGCAGGATGAGGTCAAGCCGTCCGGCGCAAAAACTGCGAAAAAGAAGGCCAGTAAGCCCCAGAAGGCCAGTAAGCCCCAGAAGGCCAGTAAACCCCGCAAGGCAGGGGGCGGTTGGCTGTCGTGGTTCGCCAAACCCAAAGACCACGACGATGAGCGCGGCAGCGTGCGTGATGATGACCGCAAGGCTAAAGCCGACAACAACCCTCAAAGGCTAGACGCTGGCGGCGCCGATGCACGGTCCGACCGAGCGCCAGGTGCCGGGTCCACGGACCGGCAAGGGGGCTCCAAGACCAAGGCTGCCAGCCCTGTAGGGAGCCCTGATGCGGCTCCGGCTCCGGCCGCGCCAGAGGCGGGCGGCGATGCTTCCGCAGCAAGCGCTGCCGCCAGCGGCCCTGAGGAAAAGCGCGAAACTGGGGCAGCTTCGAACAGTCCAAGCGCCGCAAAGTCTGGCTCAACCAAAGGGGCTCTGCAGGCAACGGACGAGGGGGCAACGCCGCCGCCGCCTCTGCCGCCAACCAAGAAGCTTTTGCCCAAATCTGGACCCAAGCCCGAGGCGCACACGATACCGGCTCAAGCGGCCGCGCCGGCGCCAACCACCGCAAATGCTGGCGACGCCGGAGCGTCTGCGGCAACACCCGCTGTCCCTGACAAGCCCAGCGCCGAGGCTCGGATCAACGGGGCACCCAACACCGGGGCACCCAACACCGGGGCGCCCACCAAAGCCCAGGGCGCCGCCGCTCCAACGACAAAACCGCAGGACGGCGCAGCGCCTGGCAGCGACCCAACCGCGGCGCCAAAGCAAAGGCTGATTATTGATGCCCCGCGCCGGGCTAGCGCCAAGCCCGCCCGGCCTGCGCGCCGCTCAAATCTGCCGCCCTTGCCGACGCTGGATCGCAATTTCCCCGGCCTGGTGGCGCTGAATTTGCAGAAATCTTTCGGCAAACGCAAGGTGCTGCACGATGTCAACATCGGCATCCGGCCCGGCGAGGTCGTAGGCCTGCTGGGTCCCAACGGTGCGGGCAAGACCACCAGCTTTTATATCGTTTGCGGCTTAATACAGGCGGACAAAGGGTACGTCGGGATCAACCGGCGCAACGTCAGCACCCTGCCCATGTACCGACGCGCCAAGTTCGGGCTCGGGTACCTGCCGCAAGAAGCGTCGATCTTCCGCGGCCTGACGGTGGAGCAAAACATCATGGCAGCGCTGGAGGTGGTGCAGTCCGATCGCAGGAAGCGCAAGGCCCGACTGGAAGAGCTGCTGGCCGAATTTTCCATCACGCATTTGCGGTCTGTCAACGCTTTGGCCCTGTCGGGCGGCGAGCGGCGACGCACGGAAATTGCGCGCTCTTTGGCCAGCAATCCCCAATACATCTTGTTGGACGAGCCCTTCGCCGGTGTCGATCCAATCGCCGTCGGCGACATTCGCAGCCTGGTTGGGCAGCTCAAGCAGCGTGGCATTGGCGTGCTGATTACTGATCACAATGTCCGCGATACGCTGAATGTGGTCGATCGTGCCTACATTATTTACGACGGCCGCGTTCTGATGCAGGGTGAGCCGTCCGAAATCGTGCAGGATGAACGGGTGCGGCAGGTCTATTTGGGGTCTGACTTCGAGCTGTGATGGCAAACGCCCGTCTGTAAGGGTGCGGCAGCGCGGGCCTTTTCAAGGCTTTCGCACCGCGCTATCTCAAGGACATGCAAGTTTCCTGCCAACTCAACGGTCTTGAGCCTATCCGCCCGGCGTTTTCGCCGCCAAATGGCCTGCGCGCGCGGCAGAAAGGCTGAGCATGGCCCTCGGTCCCGGCGTTCAACTTCATCTCAAGCAGCAGCAGACCCTCGTGATGACGCCGCAGTTGCAGCAGGCGATCAAGATGCTGCAACTCAGTCGCTTGGACTTGACCAATTATGTCGAGGAAGCTCTGGCCAGCAACCCCATGCTGGAGCGCGCAGAAGGTGATGCGAACAACGCCGGGGACAGCGTTGGCGCAGGCGACAGCATGCTGTTGAGCGCCGACGGGCTTATGACACGGATCGGCCAGCACCAGACCTCAGCGGCCGAGGCCAGCGATCGTTCCGCTGACCTGAGCGAGGCGGGGCCAAGCGCGCTTGGTGCGGACGAGAATGGCGCGAACGGAATTGGCCAGGCCCCTGGCGGTGAAGATGCCCCGATCTATCCTTTGGACTGGCGCGAAGATCAGCGTTTAGAGGAGGGCGCGACCCCCCGTTCGCTGCGCGAGGCAGAGGTGGCTTCAACGCAAGCGTTTGAACTGAGCGCAGGGCCCAACGCCGCGACTGCTGGCGATTTTGGGGCTGATTTCCGCCCCACCGACTTTGCAGAACCCTTGCCCAGTCTACACCAGCATGTCAGCCAGGCGCTGCCCTTGCTGTTTGACGATGCGCTGGATCTCAAAATCGCAGAAAGTCTCTGCTTTTATCTGAGTCCGGCGGGCTACCTGGATATGGAAGCCGAGGCGCTTGCCGAACAGCTTGGGATTGATGGCGATCACCTTGAACGGATTGTGGTGACCTGCCAACAAATCGAGCCCGCTGGCCTGTTTGCGCGCTCACTGGCTGAATGCCTGGTATTGCAGCTCCAAGACCGCGGCCAGTATTCCGCATTGTTGGCGAAGCTGTTGGCGGACCTTGAAGGGTTGGCCGGGCTGTCGCCGCGCCAAGGCGCCGAACGCCTGGGGTGTAGCCAAAGCGCCTACAGCGAAGCGCTGGCCTTGATCCGGCGCCTGGACCCCAAGCCCGGCGCCCGGTTTGATAGCGGCGATGACGGGATGTTGGAAGCCGATATCTTTCTGCGTCCCGCTGAGGGTGGCGCCTGGCTGGTCGAGCTCAACACCAACAACCTGCCGCGCTTGCTGGTCAACCAGAGCCTTGCGCAGCACAGCGCGAGCTGGCGGTCTGACATCAAAGCAACAGCCAAGAGCGATAAAACCGACCGTCAGCAAGACGATGCACGCTATATAAGCGAACAATGGCAGTCCGCTAACTGGTTGGTGTCAGCTTTGGAGCAGCGCGCAAACACCATGCTGCGGGTAGCTTGCGCCCTGGTCGAAGCCCAAGCAGCGTTTTTCGAACAAGGGCTGTATGCCTTGAAGCCCCTGGTCCAGAGACAATTGGCAGAACGCCTAGACCTTCACGAAAGTACCATATCGCGCGTGTGTGCGAATAAGTATATTTCGACACCGCGGGGCACCTATGAACTAAAGTTCTTTTTTTCTTCGTCTGTCGGGGGCGGCGAGGTTGCGGGTGACGGGCAAGCGGCCAAGGCGGTGCAGGCGCATATTAAGCGATTAATCGAAGAGGAAGACCATAAGCGCCCTCTTTCAGATGACAAGATCGTCAAACTTTTGGCAGCGGAGAAAATTGGTCTAGCCCGCCGAACCGTCACCAAATATCGCGAAGCGCTAGGATTTGGTTCGTCGGTACAACGTAAGCGCCAATACGCGGCGTCATCTTGACCGAGTCGCAGCATTTTTTCTGGCTTGTCGTCTCACATTCGGTCGTTTTGCCCTTGTCGGCCTCCAGGAATGCACCCACAGTCTAAGAGGGAGCTGGAAAAGGATACTTTCATAAACTACCAGTTGCCGCATTTTAACGAAAGGAGTGCATTATGAACATCTCGGCTAAAGGCTTACACGTTGAACTGAGTGACGCCTTTAAGGAGCGCTTCTCGACCGGGCTTGAGACCATTTTAACCAAGTATTTCGGGCGGGCCGAGCACGCCGACCTAACCCTGTCTAAACGCCAGGGGAACTTCATGACCGAGATTCACATACGAATAGGCCACGACCTGAACTTTGCCGCCTCTGGAGTGGCGCGCAACGCCTATCAAAGCCTTGATGTTGCTCTAAAAGCGCTTAGCAAACAGCTGCGCAGGAACAAGCGCCGCCTGCGTGAAGATCACCCACTTCCCATCGAAGAAACGGATATGATCGCGGAGCAAGACGACGACGATCACATGGATCACGACGATGCCGTCAGCAGTGCAGCCCCGTTGGTTATTTCGGAAAGTTTGAAGGACCTGCCGGTCATCAGCGTCGGCGAAGCCAGCATTCAACTGGAAGAAGAGCTCAGCGGGTTCATCCATTTTGTAGACAAGTCAACCAACAAACTCGCCATCTTGTATCGCCGTGAAGATGGAAATCATGGCTGGATTGAAGAAATCGCATGAATTGAGGGCAAATTAAGGCTTGCATTTGCAAAGTCTTTTGCACATTCATGTCCACCGATCGCGCGCTGGGCAGCCCCCAGCGCGCAGGCCCCAAAACGGGCCGCCCATTTGACAGAGCGTCAAAGGGCCGTTGACCACCTCTCTGTAGGCCCACATTGGCCGCAGCAGAATAAGGCCAACACCCCCGCCAAAGCAGTGATTGCAGCGGCGGTCGTAGTCGCAACAACATGGAGCTCCGTGTAGACGTTTACAGACTTGTGCCACCGAACAGGCCTTAGCCTGCCGTCCGCCTCGCACAAGAAAAACAGCGATAGTCACGGTAAACCTATGGACCTCAGCAAACTACTCTCGCTCGACGCCATCAATCTGTCTTGTGACGCCGAAAGCATGAAGCAAGCCTTCTGCTGCATCGCGCGCCAAGCCTGTGAGACCAACGGCAAGCTAAACCGCAATGATATCATTGCGGCGCTGGTGGATCGCGAGCGCTTGGGCTCGACCGGCATCGGCGGCGGTATCGCATTGCCCCACGCCCGCTTGGCAGGTCTTAGCGTAGAAAAGGCAATTTTCTTGCGCCTGGATAAGCCGGTCGATTTCGACGCTCTGGACGACCAGCCGGTGGATATCATTTGCGCGCTGCTGGTGCCCGAAGACGCCTGCCAGGATCAAAAGAAGTGCCTGGCGAAACTTGCGCGCCTTCTGCGCGATGCCAAAGTCAGCGAGCGTATTCGACATGCCGCCACCAAAGAGGCCGTGCATGCTGTGCTGAGCCAGGCCTTGAGCCAGCATGCAAGCGGTGGGTCTGGGACCGGGCAGGGCTCAGCGGCGAGCCTGAGCGCCAGCGCCGCAAACGTCGCGGCCTGATAGGCGGGGCCTGCGGCCGTTAAAGCGCCGGGTCTTGGCACGCGCCAGAGCCCTTACTCAACAGCCGGTGTTGCCCAGTTGTTGCAAATCAACCTGCTGTAGGCGCGTGGTTTCACCGCAAAGTCATCTTTCCGTATTTTGGCACGAACACGGCCGGTTGTTCGTGGGCGCCCCAGAGCAAAGCCCGGGCAAGCGCCCTAGGCGTTTGCGGCACGTTTCTGGGTCCAACGCGCTATGGCGACTTCGATCAGGTCTAATGCTTGATCGCGTTCCCATTCCATGTGCAAGCGAACGAAGTGAACCCGCTCGCGCCAGACTTCGGGCAGACGCAACCAGTCCTTTTCCGTGGTAACGAGCTGAGCCTCATCCGCCCGCGCGCGCCTGTACAGATTGCCCAGCGCGGCCTCGGGAAAGGGCTGGTGATCGCCAAAGGGCTGCGTATCTGTCAGCCGATAGCCTGCCTCGGTCAGAGAGCGGAAGAACTTGGCCGGCCGGGCGATGCCGCAAAAGGCCAGCACCCAGGGCCGGGCGGGAGCTTCTTGCAGATAGGTGTGGCCGTGCAGCAATTTGAGGTCTTGAGCCTGGGCTTGATGCATCACTGCGGCCAGGCTCGGATGGTCGGCCTCCTGGCCCGTTCGCAGGACAATTACCGCCTGGCTGCGCTCAAACCCCAGCGCCAGCGGTTCGCGCAAAGGGCCAGCGGGCAGGGTGCGGGCGTTGCCAATACCGGTGCCAGCGTCCACGACGGCGAAGGCCAAATCAGGACGCAGCGAGGGATTTTGTAGCCCATCGTCCATCACGATGAGGTCATGGTGCGCGGGCAGCGCCTTTGCCAGTTCTTGGCGCAAGAAGGCCATACCCTGGGCGCGGGAGCGCGCGACCATCACCGGGCAGTCGCTGGCCAACAGCAAAGGTTCGTCCCCCACCTCTGCGGCGGTGTGTTTTAGCGGATCAACCCACAGCGGCCCTTTCAGGCGGCCGCCGTAGCCCTTTGAGACAACCACAGGCCGGTGTCCGCGCGTTTCAAGACCCTCGACTAGCGAGCGAACGACCGGCGTTTTGCCTGCACCGCCGGCCGTGTAGTTGCCCACGCAGACCAGCGGAAGTGGGGCTTGCACCTTAGGCTTTAGCAGGCGATAGCCGCGCGCCAGACCCCCATAGGCCAAGGCCAGAGGCTGAAGCGCGCGGGATTGCCAGCCGCCTTCAGACCAAAAGCGGGGGGCCCTTAGTTCAACCATGCTCCGCAGCTCCGGTTGTCGCTGCTTGCCGCCCGGGGTCTGTGCCCAAGGTCTGTGCTGCCGGTGCTTGGCAAACGCGCTCAAAGTCACCAGCGTGATAGCCGCCGGCGAGCAAAGCTTCAATCGCTTCAATCACCGCTTCAGCGCGCTGTTGATCTTGCAAATTATAGCGCGCGGCGGCGTCGTGCATGGCGCGCTGCTGGTCGGGGTTCGCCAAAAGCGTGTCCAGGGCAGCGGTAAGGCTAGCGCCATCTTGCACTTCGAGCGCAGCGCCCTGAGCCAGCAATGCGTCGGCATCGGCGCGCAAATTGCTCATGTCCGGGCCGAACAGCAGGCAAGTCGGCGCGCGAAGAGCCTCGAAAACATTGTGACCGCCCAGTCCCAAATTCATGCTGCCGCCCACAAAAGAAATCGGCAGGTAGCTGTAGAGCTGCTTCAGCAACCCAAGCCTGTCGATCACCAAAACGTCCAAAGCTTCACCCGGCTCCCAGTCTGACAAGCAGACCACCTGCAGCCCCTGCGCTTCGCCTTGGCGCACCAATTCTGGCACTCGGTCGGGGTGGCGGGGGGCCAACACGGTGACGAGGCCCGGCCATCTGCGCCTAAGGGCCAATGCAGCGGTGTAGACCAGCGCCTCCTCGCCTGGATGGGTGCTGGCCGCAAGCCAGCGCTGCGGCACAGATTTCAGGGCATCCAGCTTTCTCGCCAGATCACTGGGCAAGGCCCGCGGCCGGTCAAAGAGCTGTTTTAGGTTCGCGCAGCCTTCAACATGAACACCAAGATCGCGCTCAAGGCGGCGCGCGCTGGCTTCATCTTGGGCCAAAATCAGACGGAAACGGCCGAGCAGGCTGGAGAAAAACCCGCGTCCGACACGTCGCCAGCGCCGGGCAGAGCGGGCCGAAAGCCGCGCGTTTATCAAACCTAGGGGAACAGCACGCTTGGCCGCCAACCCGATCATGTTGGGCCACAGCTCAGATTCCACCCACAAGGCGCAATCCGGGTGCCAGTGGTCCAGGAAGCGCTTGATCCACCGCGGGTTGTCCAGCGGTGCGTACTGGTGGTAGGCGCGGTCCGGCATGTCCTGAGCCAGCAGGTTGGCTGAGGTTCGTGTGCCAGTCGTCAAAAGGATGTGCAATGACGGGTTGCGCTCAAGCAGCAATTCGACCAGCGGCAGAATTGTTTGGCTCTCGCCCACGCTAGCGGCGTGAAACCACAACAGCGGGCCCTCGGGGCGCGCTTGGCTGGCAAGGCCCATGCGCTCATCTAGGCGTTGCGGGTCTTCCTTGTCGCGCTGGCTGCGTTGGGCAAGTAGCGCGCGCAGTGCTGGGCCGGAAACGGCACTTATGAAAGCGTAGGCATAGCGTAAAGGCATGAATCTGAGCGCAACTGCGAGGCAAAAGAACAGGTATAAAAACGAGGGCAAGACGGTCGGCCAAGCACAAAAGCTGGAAGCTTCGAGTCTGCTCGTTTACCGCCCTCACCCTACGACAAAACAGGGGGCTATGGCTATGCCTGATGGCCGCATGGGGCGCAAGCAACCAAACGCCGCTTGTTCGATTTGCCCAAGTTTGTATCGGCGCCCGCGCTGGGGGTGGGCGCTCGTATCTGGGCCGCCTAGCGGTCGCGCTTATCGCTGGCCTGCGCGCCGCTATCTGGTTTGCTGCCCGTGGCGCTTTCGGCGCTGCTGCCAACAGCGCCGTTGCCGGCATTCTTGGCCGCATAGGCCTGTAGGCGTCGCTCGCGATGTTTGGTGCGCGCCTTGGCCAAACTACGCAGTGCCTTCATACGCTCTTCATTGCTGGGATATTCCAGAGGCGGGCGCCCGCAGCGCTCATCGGCGCGTTGGGTTAGGGCGTTTAGCCGCTCGGCCATGTCTTCTTGGCTTTGATTTTCAACCCAAAAAGGGCCCTCGATCAGCACGACCGCCCGGCCAAAGGGCAGAGGAACGAGCATGTGATCCCACGACCGTTTGATCAAAAACCCCTTGGTGCACGAGAAACTGGATAGGAACAGCGGCACCTTGTGTTCTTGGGCCAGCTTGTGGCCGATGGAGTTGAACTCATAGCGCGGACCGCGGGGCCCGTCGGGGGTAATCCCAATGGCATCACCGCGCGCTAGAGCCCTCAGCATCTTTCGCGTGGCCGCGATGGGGGCGTCGGCGCCTGAGCCGCGAATGGTCTTGATGCGAAAGCGCCAAGCCAAACGTTCCACAATGTCCCCGTCGCGAGACGGGGAAACCAGCATACTCAGGGCGTGTTTATGGTTAATGCGAAACCCGTCGTAGTAGAGGGGCGCCATCATCAAAATTCGACTGTGCCAAAAACAAGCGACATAAGGCGAGGAACCGGCCGAATAGGCTTCGGCCTCGGCACTCATCTGAATTTCCCAGCGCTGGGTTTTGTAGAGCAGCCACAAAACCGTTGGCAACGCATACTGGAAGACCGCGATCAAGGCTCGCGATATGCGACGATTGAGCCATGAGATCATGCTGGCGGTCTTGCTCCCTGGTGTTGCTGCGTTAGTCGCTGGCTTTCGCTGTTTAGGCCGATGGCCTGCCGCTTGCCTGCGCCCCTCGGGCCATAAACGATTGAATTGCTCGTTTGTCCACGAATAAACAGGTATCGCATGGGCAGAAAATCCTCAATCGCCTTGTTTCGCCTTTATCAAAACGCCATGATGGCAGCCCTGAAATTCTGCGAAGATCGTCCCGTCGTGGACACCAGTTACGGAAAAGAGCGTGTTAGATTCCACCCCGCTAGAGCCCCTAGATCGTGAGCTCTACGCCGCTTTTGCAGCCAGCGATCACGGTATGTTGCAAGTCAGCGCGCGCCATAGCCTTCACTGGAGCGTGGCGGGCAATCCCGACGGCGTGCCCGTGCTCTATTTGCATGGCGGACCCGGCGGCGGCTGCAATCCCATTTTCCGGCGCTTCTTCGACCCGCGGCACTATCGCGTCATCATGTTGGACCAGCGCGGCTGCGGCCGCTCGCAGCCCTACGCCAGTGCGGAAGACAATACGACACAAGCCCTGTTGGACGACGTTGAAGCCCTGCGCCAGCATTTGGGCATAGAACGCTGGCTGCTGTTTGGCGGCTCTTGGGGCAGCACTTTGGCGTTGTTGGTAGCGCAGCGTTGGCCTGAGCGCTGCCTGGGTCTGTGTCTGCGCGGCGTCTTTTTGGGCAGTGCGAAAGAAATCGACTGGTATCTGTCGGGCATTGCACAGTTCTATCCCGAGCGCGCCCATGAGTTCGTTCAAGCGTTGCCGTTGCAAGACCAAGGCCAGGTTTTGGCGGCCTACTACCAACGATTGATGGACCCGGATGCAGCGGTGCACGGGCCTGCAGCGGCGGTCTGGACACGCTATGAAATGGGTTGTTCCAGCGTCGAACCACGCGGTCCAAGGGGCGGGAGCGCGCGAGCCAATCGCACGGATCTGCGCTATGCAACGGGATCGCAAGGCGCAACTCTGGTCGCGGGGCATCCTTCGCAGGAAAAGCCCCAACCCCGCTTGCTGCCCGCCAACAGCGCCGAGGCGGCGCAACTCAGCGACAAGACCGCACCTGCTAGTGGCGGCTCCTTGTCCTTGGCGCGCTTGGAAGCTCACTACATGTCGCACGACTTCTTTTTGGAGCCCGACCAGATTATGCGCGACATGCCGCGCATAGCCCACATTCCTGGGATCATCATCCATGGTCGCCACGATGTTATTTGCCCGCCCAAGACGGCCTACGACTTGGCTTCGAGCTGGCCGGCATCGCGCTTGCGGATCATTGCCATGGGGGGGCATTCGGCGCTAGAGACGGCCATGCGGCGTGCGCTGGTTGGCGCCATGGAGTCGTTTAAGGCCCTGCCGGTCGCGCAGGCTTGAAGGACACCGCCCCCTAATTCTTTTTGTGGACCGCTTCAGCAATCTTGCTGGGCCTAGGAGAAAACCATGACGACAACAAACACAGCCACCGCCGCCAATCCCGCCAAGCTTGGGCTGATGGGCACCGGCGGGCGCATGGGCCGGATGCTGATCCAAACTATTGTTGGTCAGACCGGCGCCGTTTTGGCCGGGGGGGCTGAGCGCGCCGGTTCAGAGGTCATCGGCCAAGACCTTGCTAGCCTTGCCAATCTACCGGCGGTGGGGATTAACGCGACCGATGATCGGCGGAGCGTCTTTGAAGCCTCGGACGTGGTGATCGATTTTTCGCACTTTACCGCGACGGACGAGACCCTGGCTCTGGCTGTCGAGACGGGCACGCCGCTGTTCTTGGGCACCACCGGCCTCACCGAAGCCACTCAGCAGGCCGTGCATGAGGCGAGCAAGCACGTGGCCATCGTTTGGGCGGCCAACACCAGCTTAGGCGTCAATCTGTTGGCCCTGCTGGTTGAGCAGGCCGCCAAAGCACTGGACCCCAGTTTTGATATTGAGGTCGTGGAAATGCACCACAACAAGAAGGTCGATGCGCCTTCTGGCACGGCGCTTATGCTGGGGGAGGCGGCGGCCAAAGGGCGGCAGCAAAACTTGGCCGAGGTGGCGTGCTATGCGCGCGACGGTCACGTTGGTGCGCGTCCTGACGGGGAGATCGGGTTCGCGACACTGCGCGGCGGTGACGTGGCAGGTGAGCACACCGTCATGTTGGTGGGCGAACAAGAGCGGATCGAGCTGACGCACCGTGCGACCAGCCGCTCAATTTTTGCCGCTGGGGCGGTCAAAGGTGCTTTGTGGCTGCCTGGCCAGCCTGCGGGGCTCTATACGATGCGGCACGTTTTGGGGCTCTAGCGCAAACCCAGAGCAATCGGCCTGGATTGCGACGGTGGATTTGCGGATAACAAACCTGCAAACCCAGAGCAATCGGCCTGGATTGCGACGGTGGATTTGCGGATAACAAACCTGCAAACCCCGAGCCGCTGGGGCGGCGACGGTGGATTTGCGGATAACAAACCTGCAAACCCCGAGCAATCGGCCTTGATTGCGACGGTGGATTTGCGGATAACAAACCTGCAAACCCCGAGCCGCGGTGGCGGCGACGGTGGATTTGCGGATAACAAACCTGCAAACCCCGAGCCGCGGTGGCGGCGACGGTTTGGATAATGGCGGCCCGACGCCCCACTGCCTGGCTGGGTTAGTCGTCGTCGATGCTCTCCAGCTTTTCGTCGAAATGATCGTCGAAATCCTGCACGTCTTCGCTGAGGTCCAGCAACTCGAAGGCTCCCGGAGTGGTCGGCAGGAAGGTGACGCTCTCTTGCATTTCTTCTGGCGCTGCTTCGCGCTCCATGGTGCGATAGAAGATGAACAGCAGCATGAAGGCGGACAAGATGCCGGTGGTCAAAAACAGCCCGGCCGCCTGCCAACGCATCACGAAAGAAGCAAGGACCGGCCCCAAGGTTGCGCCGACGGAAAAGACGATCAACAGGCCCGATGCGGCGGAGATGTACTTTTGCGGCGCGATATGGTCGAAGGCCTGCGCAACCGAAATGGGATAGATCGAGGCTTGCGCGCCACCAAATAGAGCCACGAGTGCCAGCAAGAGCCAAAAGTTCGGCAAAGCCGTCGCACTGGTGACGATGGCAAACGATACCGCAATCGCGACCGCCAACAGCCCCATCATGATATAGCGCCGGTCGAGCATATCGGCCAAGCGCCCTGCGGGGTAGGAAAACAACATCCCGCCGACCAAGATCGACCCTGTGAACAAAGAAGTCTCGTAAACGCTAAGCCCGATCCGCTGCGCAAAGACCGCGCCCAAAGACAGCGTTGAGCCCACCAGAACGCCGCTTCCAAGCGTGCCCGCGATGGCGGTTGGTGAGGCTTGGTACAGCTCGACTAGGCCCATGCGTTGCACGTCGCTCAATTCGGGCGGGTAGAGTCGCGTCATGGCGACGGGAATGAGGGACAGTGAGCCCAAAATGGAGGCGATGATAAAGGGCTCAATACGGCTGAAGTCCCAAACGTTGACCAGCAGTTGCCCGCCGATCTGAGCCAGGTAGTTGGTAATGACATAGATGCCCAGAACGGTGCCGCGGCTCTCGGTCGGTGTGCGGTCGTTCATCCAGCTTTCGACCGCGGTAAAGATGCCCGCAAGGCAGGCTCCAGACAGCAGGCGCAAAACCGCCCATATGGCCCAATGGTCCAGGATGGGGTGGGCGATGAACAACGCCGACTGAAGGGTCGCAAAAATGGCAAAGGCGCGAATGTGCCCAACGGTGTTGATGAGCGTCGTGGCATAGAGCGCGCCGACCAGGAAGCCCGCGAAATTGCCCGCCATAACTACAGAAGTGACCGTCGTATCGTAGCCCCGGCTCTCCATTTGCAGCGCTAGCACGATCCCCAGTAGGGTCGAGCCGACCAAGGCGATTGAGGCGCCCCACAACAGCGCGCCAATCGTGATGACGGTAGACCAGGCGCTGTTGGCTGATGGTGTAGCGGCGTTCATCTTGGATCTTTCAACTGGCCAATGCGGCGCGGGGGCTGGCGATGTTGCAGGGTTGCACCACAGGATCACCTGCGACAATAGCAAAAAAGCGACCGCAAAGGGCTGCATGCCCTGCTTGGTCGCCTTTCTTTTTGGTTCCTATCGCGTTACAGGTGCTGTCTTGCGGGCCTAGGCTCCCGATCAAGGGGGCTTTGAAGGGCCTGCAACCTGAAGCCCCGATTCCCGCTCTGCTCTGTCCCCGCGTGGTCCAGCTGCTTTGGGCTTAGTGAGCGGCGGCGTCACCGGCCATGTTGGCTGCTTCTGCAATCGCCGCCTGCAAGACCTCGTCCATGCCCAGCATGGCCCCAAGATCAGCAAACCAGCCCATCTGATTTGCCAAGATGACCAAGATTGCCAAGCCAAGGTTCATTGGGATAACCAGCAAGGTATAGGCAATTGCCTCGGGCACATAGGGGCCACGAAAGCCGATTGCCTTGGCGGGCAAAAGCATCCAGCTTGGCAGTTCCTCGCGGCGAATCTGGTTGGTGAAGACCACGATTGCCACCAGCGACGAGAATACAAACATGGGTGCACCCAGCATAATCAGCGACAAGTTCAAATAAAACTCGTCTAGGCTGGCGGGCATGGCGGCCATGGCGCCGGCGAAAGGTGAGGAGATTGCCGCGCCAACGAACAGACCCAGGCCGTGCAGTTTGGCGGTAATCATCTCCCCCATACCAGGGATCTGTTGGATAAGCACGGCCAGCATGATGAGACCCAGCGCGTTCAAGCCGCCGTCGGTCAGCTCGTGAGCGGTACGGTGAACCAAATCCAGCGTGTCCTTGTGGCCGCGCATGCCGTACCATAAAGGCGATACCGCGGAGTAGATGAACAACAGGCCGATACAAAAGAAGGGGTTGTGAGTGATGATGATGGCCAACAGCGCGACGACGAACTCCAGCCCCGCCAAGGCTTGCTGGCGGTCAAATGGCGCTTTTTGGATTTGAACAGGGAAGAAAGCGCCAGCGATTAGGCCCAGAAAAATGCTGTAGGGCGTCAAGACCACCAGCAAGGGCCAGCCCGCGTTAGGCGTGTCCAGTCCCGCCGTGATGTAGTAGGGAAGCCCCCATAGTTCACCCAAATAGAAACCGCCACCGACGGTCAAAGCGGCAAACGCCGCGATCGCTTTTACCGCGAAAGCGTTGAAATTATTTGCTTTTTGGGTTGGGAAGAAAACAATTCCTGTCGATAGCAGCAAGATGACAGCAAAGCTATCAAAGAACAGGGAGATGTGGCCTGCAAACACCACCAAAGCAAAGGTTGACCAAAAGTTAGAGCGGGTGAAGAAGGTCGGCATTTTAAAGCCGCAGTAGGCAACCACCATGGTCAAATAGAGGGCGACCAACAGGGTCTCTACGGTGGCGCTTAGGTGCAACGGACCGTGGGATATATGGCCGTCTTTCCAAGGAAAGGCCCACCAAATCAATACGGCCCCCAGCAAGAAGCCCAGAATAATACTCTCGGTCGTGATGATACGACGTTGCCCCGTGGACAACTCTGGCAGGTCCTCGTCTAGGTTTTCCTGCGTATCTGGGTTTTCTTGCATGTTTTGTCTCTCTCCATCTGAGTTATTGTTGGCTGTTATATACGCTGCAAGGCCGCCCTGTCACCCCTGAGACTGACAGATTTCCGGTCCGCTTGGTTCCGCTATTACAACTAGTGTAAAGTTTTTTGAATCGGCCGCAAAAGGGCGATGCAAAGCATGGCGGCCATGACGCCACTCATGACCCAAATCAGGGCCTGCGAGCCGAAAAGTTCCATCTGGGCACCGGCGATGGGGGGCAGAACAATGCCGCCAAGCCCCCAGCCTAATGAAAAGACACCGTTGGCCGCGAGCAGGCTTTGTCCGGCAAAGCGTTCTCCCAACTCGACCATGCAAAGGGTAAAGATGGGCATGATAGAACAGCCCCATGCAGCCGCGAGCGGCCACATCCAGATCGATTGAACGGGGACGGCTAGCAGGAGCCAAGGCAGCCCGGCGGCGCAGCCCAAAGTAGCGATCCAAAGGGCCCGCCGTGGCAGGGCGTCGATCAGCCAGCCATAAAACAGCAAGAAGGCAGCGCCCGAGGCCAGCACGACGGTCAAAAGGCGCAAGGCTTGATCTTGGTCTAGGCCGCGATCTTGCATGAACAAAGCGAAGAAGGCCAAAATCACCTGATCGAAGCCTCCCAGCACCACGGTTGCAAGGCCCAAGAACATCATCAGCGGCAGCACAGACCAGGGGCTTGAACTGCCAGTATGCGCGTCCCAGCGCGGCAAACGCTTGTACATCAAGGCCACCAGTAGGGCGACCAGGATCGAAAAGCTAGCGGCCGCCAAGAAGGGCGCCAGCCCGCCTGTCCCAAGGACAGACAACAGCAGCGGACCGCAGCCAAAGCCCACCGACGTTAGAAAATTATAGAAGCCAACCACGCGGCCGCGGCCAGGCGCCGGGGTCATGCTGAGAATCCAAGTCTCTGCAATGACAAATTGCGAGGCGACGCCAACGCCTAGAAAGAAACGAAAAACAAACCACGGCCAGATGTTCTGGATCAGGCCGATGGCCAGCATGCAGGCGGCCAGCATCAGGGCCGTAATGATGGCCCAGTTGCGCGCACCCAGTCTTGCCGTAATGGGGGAGATGGTAAGCCCCAGCACCAAAATTCCAATGGGCATCATGGCCGCATTGAGCCCGATCAGCGCTTCACCGTGGCCTTGCTGTGCCAATATGGACGCCAACAACGGGTAGCTGAGCCCCTGGCCGACGGCGAACAATGCCACCATCAGCATGACAACAAAGGTAACGGGTGATATGGCAACAAAGGGCGACATGATTGAACCGGCGGTGGGGCCAGAAAAGGCCAGGGCGAGGCTGGGAAGCGTTGAGAAATGCAGGAAAGGCAGAAGAAGGCAGCGGCCGGTTTGGGCGCCGACAGGCCGCCAAGCTAGGGGGAATAGCCTGGCCAAGCAAGCCCGGCCTGAAAAGCGCCCCCGCGTTTTCGCAAGTTCGGCGCGAAGCGCGCGCGCGGGGATCGGAGGCCTTGCTCGCGCCTAGGCAATCCCTTTGCCCCCGTTTTGTTGCGCTGGTTAGGACAGGCCTAAATGATTGATACTGCAACGCTTGTTCCCCATGACCCCTGGTTGCTCGTCAGCTTTGTGGCGGTCATGCTGGCACTAAATTTCACGCCGGGGCCCGCGATATTTAAGGTGGTGAGCGATGCGCTGGGCTCGGGGCTTTCAGCGGCGCATGCCAGCATCGCGGGCATCTTTGCTGCCAACTTCTTCTATGCCGTGCTGGCCGCAACGGGGGTTGCTGTGCTGGTCTACGCATTTCCGGGCGTGCTGTTGGTCATCAAATGGCTGGGTCTGGCCTATATCGCCAGCATGATCCTGGGCGCTGTGAAAGCTGCCTGGCAGGCCCATAAAGGGCAGATCAAAGAACGGCCCAACCGGGCGGCATGGCGCTTGTTCTTGTCCAGCTTTGCCTTGCAGGTCTCTAATCCGACCTCGCTTTTGTCATTTGGGCTTATGTTGCCGACGTTTGCCGGACCGGGCGAGGGGTTGGCGCTGCGCATGCTCACGCTTGCGGTGCTGTCGCTGGTTCTAGAATATCCCGCCATGCTGTTTTATGCGGGATTGGCGTCCTGGTCCGCCAGAGCCTTGGCTGGACCGCGATTTAGCATCATCATGAACCTGGCCTCGGCCCTGTTTTTGGGCCTTGCTTGGCTGCTGATTGCCATGACCGACTTCGCAGCGCCCGTGGGCGGGCCCTAGCGGAAGGTCACCAGATAGACACCGGCGATCACCATGACCGCGCCCAGCGCCTTGCCCAGCGTCAAGGGGCTAGCGGGAACGCCAAAGAGCCCGAAATAGCCAAAAACCATGCCCGCCAAAATCTGACCCGACACCAACAGCACGAAATAGACGCCGATGCCAAGGCGCGGGATTAGGTAGCTGGAGCCGATAATCATCCCAGCGCTCATGATGCCCGCCGTGAGGAGCCACAAGGGCAGGCTGACGACTTTCTGAAACTGCGCGGCCCGGCTGCCGGTCATCGCGGCGATTGCGAGCGAGGAGACCAGCGCCACAGCGAAAAACGGCACGTTTGCCAAGGGGGCAGAGCCCAAGATTTTTGCGCTTTGTGCGATCATAGGAAAATAGATGGAAATGATCGCGCCCAGCAAAAGGGCGAGGGCAAACTGCGGAATAGCAATGATTGAGCGTCCTGAATCTTAAAGAGGCGAAACGTAGCAACGGGTCTGGAAATGGCAAACAGCGCCCCAGCATGGGCGGCGAGGCCGAACCTTCAAACCGACCGACTAGAGCGTCGGGCGCTGGCGTTGCAACAGCCCTTCCGCTCTAGCTGACTGATTTCTAACGCAAGTCCATGCTCGTTCGTATTGCAACTCATTCGCGGCTTGCTCTAGCGCACGACTGGAGCGCGGGCGGGCGCGCGACGGCGGTATTGCAGGGCCTCAGACAGGTGGGCCGTTTGAATGGCCGCGCTGCCCTCTAGATCTGCGATGGTCCGCGCAACCTTGATGACCCGATAAAAGCCGCGCGCCGATAGCCGAAGCTGTTCGACGGCTTGTTCCATCAGCGCCATACCTGCATCGTCCAAGGGGGCAGCACGCTCCAGCCAAGCCCCCGACAGCTCGGCATTGGTCCGAAGATCCTCCGGGGCCTGCAAGTCGGTAAGGCGGGCAGCCTGGTGGGCGCGGGCGGTCTCGATCCTTTGGCGCAGCGTTGCCGAGTTTTCGCCTTCTGGTTCGCGCGCTAGCTCCAACGGCGAGAGATTGGTCATCTCAATAATGAGGTCGATACGGTCCAAAAGCGGACCTGAGAGGCGGTTTTGATAGTCTGCGCCGCAATGCGGGGCCTTGTTGCAAGCCTGCTCTGGGTCGTTCAGGTAGCCGCAACGGCAGGGGTTCATGGCCGCGATCAACTGAAATCGCGCCGGATAGGTGACGTGCGCATTGGCTCTGGCGAGGGAGACACTGCCGGTCTCTAAGGGCTGACGCAGCGCCTCCAGCGTGCGGCGGTCAAATTCCGGCAGTTCGTCCAAAAACAAGACACCGCGATGGGCGAGCGAGATCTCGCCCGGCTTGGCCCGCAGACCGCCGCCGGTCAGCGCTGGCAAGGAGGCCGAGTGATGCGGATCGCGGTAGGGGCGTTGGTGCAAAAGCCGCCCGTCATCCAACTGGCCAGCAATAGAATGGATGGTGGATACCTCCAACGCTTCGCTGGGCTCCAACGGTGGCAGGATGCTGGGCAAGGCGGCTGCCAGCATGGACTTGCCAGCGCCCGGTGGGCCAATCATCAGCACGTTGTGGCCGCCCGCGGCGGCGATCTCCATAACGCGCTTGGCGCTGGTCTGCCCCTTGATCTGGGCAAAATCGCGCTGGCTCGGGTCGGCCTGAGCGACAAGGGGTTGAGGGGCGGGCAAGGCCGTTTCGCCTTTGAAGTGGCCGATCAAATCCAACAGGTGCGCGGGCGCTAGAACGCTGGGCGGACTGGCCCAGGCCGCTTCCCCGCCTTGGGCCTGGGGGCAAATCAAGCCAAGGTCGCGTTCGGCCCCAAAGCGCGCCGCGGCCAAAATGCCTGAGACCACAGCCAAGGACCCATCCAGGCCCAATTCGCCCAGCGCGACGTAGCCTTGAATGTCGTCTTGGGCGATGAGCTCCATCGCCACCAACAAACCCAGGGCGATCGGCAGGTCAAAGTGGCTGCCTTCTTTCAAGATGTCGGCGGGCGCAAGGTTGACCGTGATCCGCTTGGGCGGCAAGGCAAGCCCTATGGCGCTCAGCGCTGCCCGCACGCGCTCTTTAGATTCGGCAACGGCTTTGTCGGGTAGGCCGACCAGCGTGAAGGCAGGCAATCCGCCCGACAACTGCACTTGCACATCGACCGGCGCAACCTCGATGCCTCGAAAGGCGACGGTATGGATGTGGGCGACCATGGCGAGCGCTGCTTCCTGTTCTTGTGGCTTTGCGTTAAGGGGCTAGAGCGCGTTTTGTTATCCTATTTTCACAGGGTGCGCTCTATCTGTTTGATATTGCCGCAAATACACCCCCCGAATCTTTGGCACAATCGAGGGCTATTGCTCGGGCTGTGCTCTAGAGGCGCTTTTCGATTGCATCCCAAATCATGGACGCTCCGTCTACGCCGCTGAAACGCTGCAACTCTTGCAGACCTGTCGGCGAGGTGACGTTGATTTCGGTCAGCACGTCACCGATCACATCAATGCCGACAAAGATCAGATCGCGATCGACCAGGGTTTGTTGCAAGCGGGCGCAGATTTCGCGGTCGCGTTCGGTTAGTTCGATGGGCTCGGCGCGGCCGCCCACGTGCATGTTGGCTCTTGCCTCACCGGCCGCAGGAATACGGTTGATGGCGCCGATGGGCTGGCCGTCAACCAGGATGATCCGCTTGTCGCCCTCGCGCACCGCGGGCACGTATTGTTGCACCATCAGCTGCTCGCGTGAGGTTGCGACGTGGTTTTCGAACAGGGCGCTCAGGTTTTCATCGCCGGGCTTGAGGTGGAAGACCCCCGCGCCCCCATTGCCGAACAAGGGCTTGATGATGATGTCATCGTATTCAGCGCGAAAGGCGCGGATGTCGTCCAGATTGCGCGTAATCATCGTCGGCGGCATGAGGTCGGGGAAATAGGTCACCAGCAGCTTTTCGGGCGAGTTGCGCACGTGGAAGGGGTGGTTGACCACCAGTGGGCGTGGATGATCCAGCTCCAGCAGGTGCGTTGCGGCGATGTATTGCATGTCAAACGGGGGGTCTTGGCGCATCAGCACCACGTCAAAATCCTTCAAGCACTTACGGGGCACCATGTCACCGGCGCTGTAGTGGTTGCCCAGCTCGCGGCGCAGTTCGATAGGACGCGCGCTGGCGCAGACCTGGCCATGCCAATAGGTCAGATCGGTCACCAGAAAGTGCCAAAGGTCATAGCCGCGCTTTTGCGCTTCTAGGCCCAGCACGAAGCTGCTGTCGGCATCAATGTTGATGGGCGCAAGCGGGTCCATTTGCAGGGCAACTTGTCGGCGTTCTGAACGAGCGGACATGCGGGGTTCCTTGTTTGGTTTCTTTCGTTGAAGACGCGGGCTAGGCCAGAAGCCCAGGTGCCAGTACCACAGCGACGCCGTGCAGTATCTCGCCCTTGCGCCGTTCAGGCAATATTCAGTTGGGGTTCAGAAGGCGTTCAGAGCCAAGTTGTTAGAAACAGGGCATGGTCATGAACAAAAACCACGCTCCCTAACAAGACCAGTTTTGGTCGAATGCCTCAAGGATGAAGTCCCATGTTTGCACCTCTTTCCCCCCGCTCAGCCATCGCCAAGAGTTTGATGGTCCCCGTCTTTGCTGCCATGAGCCTGGCGGCCCTGGCTGGAACGGCCTCAGCGCACCACAAAGCCAAGGCGACATTTGGCGCCTACTTCGGTCCCTATCCGATCATCACCCCGAATAACATTATCGCCCCGAACAACATTATTGCTCCGAACAATGTTGTGCCGACCGTGGTTGTTCCCCCCGCTCCGACGCCTGTGTTTCCTCAGCCGCCGTTGACCCAAGTCGGGCAACCCAAGGTCGTTCAGCCGCCCATTGATACCTGTGGACCAACCGTCTTCCAAATGAAGCGCAAGCTGGGCGTCATGCTGCAAGGCACCGGCGCGACTGTGAAGCACCACGGCCAGCGGGTCATCGTCAATTTGCCGTCAAATGTGACTTTTGATTCCGGCTCTTATTACGTGAAGCCCGGTTTTCGCCCCATGTTGAACCGCATCGCCGGTCGCTTGGCACGCTGGAACCAAACGCGCATTCGCATTGAAGGACACACCGATAGCGTTGGCGGTTATGCCTATAACCAGACCCTGTCTGAAAACCGCGCGCGCTCTGTGGCCCAGATTCTCTTTCACAATGGCGTTGAGTGGCACCGCATGCGCACCCGTGGCTTTGGCGAGACTCGTCCAATCGCCGACAACTACAGCGCGGCTGGTCGTGCTGCCAACCGTCGGGTTGAGCTGACAATCGTCCGCCGTCCGCGCCCAGGCTGTTAGGGCCAGACAGCGCCTCGCCTAAGACAAACACCCCCGTTGGATCGTCCAGCGGGGGTGTTTTTGTGTGCGTTCAAGCTGCGTCTTGGCCCGTGCCAAGACTAGCGCGCGTTTCGCTGCCTTATCTTTTCAGGGCGCGCTCACTCTCTTTGACATTGCCGCAAATGCACTTTGCGGGTCTCTGGTGCAATCGAGGACGATTGCTCGGGCTTCGCGCTAGCGGCGGCGGCCGCGGCGGCGTCCGCCTGCGCCTTCACCGTCAGTGCCGCCCTCTTTTGGGCGTGTAATGGCGCCTAGGATGGCTTCGATCTCGTCGTAGTCCGGGGCAGGGCGCGGCTGGTAGTCCTCAAGGGCGTCTTTCATAGCGCGGATATGCGCGGGCGTCGTCCCACAGCAACCGCCAATTAACTGGGCACCGGCCGCCAGCGCAAGCTTGGCGTAGGCTGACATAAGCGGGATATCGCCAGAATACCGGATCTTTCCGTCTTTGAATTCAGGAATACCGCAGTTGGCTTTGGCGACCAGCAGGGTGTCAGGGTCGGCGGCTTGGCGCATCGCGGTAATGACAGCGACCAGTTCAGAGGGGCCGGTGCCACAGTTGGCCCCAAAGCCATCGGCTCCGCCAAGTTCTGCGACCAGGCCGGGCATGTCGCCGGGGGCAATGCCCATCATGGTTCGCCCGTTGGTGTCAAAGGACAGCGTGCAAACGTGGGGCAGCCCAACATTCTTGCAGGCTTGCAGTGCCGCGGCCATTTCATCGGAGGCGGAAATGGTCTCAACCCAAAGCAGGTCCGCGCCGCCGTCCTTCAGCGCCTGGGCCTGTTCTTCAAAGGCCTCAATCGCAGCTTCGCGGGTCAGAGCGCCCAAGGGCTCCATCAGCTCGCCGGTTGGCCCCATAGAGCCTGCAACCAAAACGGTTTGTTCTGCCTTGTCGGCGACCTCGCGCGCTAGAGCGGCAGCGCGATGGTTCAACTCGTGCACCCGGTCTTGGGCGTTGTGCAGCTTCAGGCGGTGGCTGTTGCCGCCAAAGGAGTTGGTCAAAATGACGTTGGACCCGGCCGCGGTCCAGTCGGCATAGAGCCCTTGAATGACGTCTGGCTTATCGGCGTTCCACAGCTCTGGCGCGTCGCCGCTGGTTAGGCCGCGGTCGAACAAATTGGTGCCGGTGGCGCCGTCCAACAGCACATAACCCTGCTGGTCGATCAATTGGCGAATGGTTTGAAGGGCAGAATTTGGGGCAGACATACCCACACCTCATAAAGATAGCTTTATATTTTGATACATCTTCGGCGCGCGATCAGCAAGCGAGTTTTCGCAGCAAGCGATTTGATGGTCGTTTTTTTAGCAATGTCGATTGCAGACTTGGGCCATGCTTGGCGCCAATTCAAAGGAGTCGTTTATGAACAACGAACAAGAAGCAGCCTCGGGCCGCCGCGGCCGTTCAAAGCAAGGCGGCGCCGCCTCACGGCGTGCGGCGCGCACCGCGGCGGTTCACACCAGCCTACCCGTCCTACAGCGCAATCTGCCGCTGATGGAAATTCTGAGCCCTGAAAGCTTGGAGATTGTCGAAGCCAACGCTGAGATTCTGTTGCAGGAAATCGGTATCGAGTTTCGCGACGAAGAAGCCTTGGCGATCTGGAAGGACGCTGGCGCAGATGTACAAGGCAGCCGTGTGCGCTTTGAAAAGGGCATGTGCCGACAGTTTTGCCAGACGCTGCCAAGCGAATTTGAGCAGTTCGCGCGCAATCGCGAGCGCAATGTGATAATCGGCGGCAAACGCACGGTCTTTGCACCGGTCTATGGCCCGCCGTTCTATCGTGACTTCGAGTCGGGCCGCCGCTACGCGACCATTGAAGACTTCCAAAACCTGGTCAAGCTAGCCTATATGCTGCCAGCGCTGCACCATTCCGGCGGTACGGTCTGTGAGCCGGTCGATGTGCCCGTGAACAAGCGCCACTTGGATATGGTCTATAGCCACCTGCGCTACTCCGATAAGCCGATCATGGGCTCGGTCACCGCGCCAGAGCGCGCGCAAGACACCGTGGACATGCTCAAGATCGCGTTCGGCGAAGAGTTTGTCGATCAAAACGCATGTTCAATCAGCTTGATCAACGCCAACTCGCCGATGGTCTTTGACGATACCATGCTGGGTGCGCTCAAAGTTTATGCCCGCAACAACCAGGCTTGTATCGTTTCGCCCTTCATCATCGCGGGCGCTATGTCACCGGTGACCCCTTTGGGCACCATGACCCAGGCGCTCGCTGAGGCCCTGGCCGGATTGGCCTTCACCCAATTGTTGCGCCCTGGATGCCCGATGGTCTTCGGTACCTTCGCAGCCTCGATGTCTATGCAGACCGGTGCGCCGACCTTCGGCACGCCAGAACCGGCCATGGTCCTGCTGGGCATGGGGCAGCTGGCGCGTCGCTTGGGTGTGCCCTTCCGATCTGGCGGTGGTTTGTGTGCCTCCAAGACGCCCGATGCTCAGGCGGCCTATGAGACCATGAACACCTTATATCCTGCGGTCTTCGGCGGCGTGAACTTCATGCTGCACGCGGCTGGCTGGCTGGAAGGCGGCCTGGTGTCATCGCCTGAAAAGATGATCCTGGATGCCGACAACCTGCATATGCTGCAAATCCTGCAAGGCGGGGCTGCGACCGACGAGAACGCTCAGGCGATGAGCGGCATTCGCGAGATCGAGCCGGGCGCACACTTCTTGGGCACCGCCCACACCCAGGCCAACTTTGAGACGGCCTTCTATAAGTCCACCTACGCGGACTCAAACTCGTTCGAGCAGTGGGAAGCTGAAGGCTCGCGCGAGGCCTTTGCCCGTGCCAACGATATCTTTAAGAAGATGATGGCCACCTATCAGGCACCCAGCATCGACCCAGCGATTGACGAGGCCTTGCGCGCCTTCGTCGATCAAAAGAAGGGCGCAGAGCCGGATATGAATTATTGATCTAAGCGGCTTGCCACGTTGGCAGGCCGGCCAATAGAAAAAGGCCGAGCAACGCGCTCGGCCTTTTTTGTTTGTGCTGGCTAGGGGGACAAGGCGCCCAATGGGCCCTGTTTGGGCCCTGCCCGGGTCTTGTCTGGACCTAGCCGCTCGTCTGATGCTGGGCTTAGGCTTAGTCGCTTCCGCCGCCCATCAAGCTCATGATCCAAACGAAGATGGTCACGAAGTTGCCGTAGAGCATAAAGGCGCCAGCAACAGCGTACTGGTTTGCCATGCCTTGCGCATTCGCTTGCGCGTACATCTGCTTGATGACCTGAGTCTCGTAGGCGGTCAGGCCCGCGAAGACCAAGATCACGCCGATGGCCAGGACGGTGTGGAAGGTCGATCCCAACACAAAGAAGTTGATGCCGAACAGCGGCAGGATCCAGCTCATCAGCACAATGGCGAAGAGGCCGAAGGCCGCCATGGTCAAGAAGCGGCCAACAGGGCCCAAGTCACGCTTGGTGGTGTAGCCGAACAAGCTGGTTGACGCGAACATGGCCGAGGTCATGAAGAAGGCGTTGATGACCTGCGAGGCTTCTAAGATGAAAAACCACGGCGCGATCAACACGCCCCACATCGCCGCGTAGGCGAAGAAAGCGATGTAGCCAACCATGGGGTTGCGGGCAAAGAACAAGCGTCCTGCGAACATGCCCAGCCCGATGACGCCCAAGAACAGGGCCCATTTCAGGCTCAAAGCTGTGCTCAACAGTGCTACATTGCTTGACAGCAGCCAGGCGACGGCGCCGGTTAGGGCGACGCCTAAGGTCATGTAGTTGTAAACGCGCAGCATGTATTTGCGCAGACCCTCGTCATAGGCGGCCTGCGAGGATGCCGTGCTGGTCGCGTAGCGAGTTTGGTTTACCATGTTTAATCCCTGTTTGAATGGAAGACATTTGTTTTTGCCATGTAAGAGCTTTAGGAACAATGTCAATGTTCGCGAAGCGAGAACATCGCTAGAATTTGGGGGAATTTGTTATGGAACAGCGCCGGTTGGGCCGCAGTGATATTCGTGTCTCGGTCATGTCCTTGGGCTCTATGACCTGGGGTGAGCAAAACACGGAGGACGAGGCTCACGCCCAGCTCGATTTGGCTCTGGATTTTGGCGTAAATCTCATCGACACGGCGGAGCTCTATTCCGTCCCCCGTGCTGCTGCCACGCAAGGCTCGACCGAACGCTTTATCGGAACCTGGCTTGCCAGCCGCGGCGCGCGCGATCGTGTGGTTCTGGCGAGCAAGGTCGTGGGGCCCATGGACGAAGCCACCTGGATCAGGGGCGGCGACAATCGCTTTGATCGTGCTCACATGACCCAAGCCCTGGAAGACAGCCTAAAGCGGTGTCAGACGGACTATTTCGACCTGTATCAACTGCATTG
>JAUIHE010000092.1 GCA_030432195.1 Alphaproteobacteria bacterium | reverse complement strand
CTCCGACAATGACAGAAAATGGGGTTCAATCCGCATGTTCACATCTGAATCGCTGGAGCCTGCCACGTCAAGGAAAACGCGGATCTCTCAGGAATCGGAGTATATAGCCATTTCTTTTGGTGACTGATGAACTGTCAGCAAAAAAAGTTCTCATGCTGCCCAGCGTTTCTGCGATGCGGTTGTCCCTTCCAAAGGGACTTGCAAAATTGGTCGTCCCTTTCTCAGCCGTATCATTGTCGTGCATTGAATCCGGATCTGAATTGCCAACATACGCCAATTTTCCGGCAAGCGGACCCTTCGCGAGATCCTGAAAGGAATAGGTCCCGTCTGGGATGAGATGCCGGTTATCCAAAAGCTTTTGTATGGCGTCATAGCGCCCAATTCGCCAGCGTGAAATATTGGCCCTTCTAATGGCTTCCGCCGAGTCCATATAGAGCGTCGCTCCAGGTCCGGGCGTTCGCAACCAAGCTTCAGCTTTTTTGCGCCGTTCTGGTCGACCTTGTCTGGCTTCACGTCGTGGATTTGTCGGCTTGAATGATGGAACACCTAGTTCGAACAAATTTCGAACATCACGTTCGCGGTAAGCGTCGTAGTTCATGACCTCATATTCGTGGTCGCTGACGCGACGCAGAGCGGGTTTATGCTGTGGCTTTGGCGGATAGATATGAAACTTTTGTTTCGATCTTTCATCCATGGGGACGTTCCTTGTGCACTACGCAAGCGGTGGAATCCGCTTGTTTCTGATTTGTTCTTATCAATCTACTGCACCAAAATCAAGTGCAAATACTGTGCGCTCTGCATGGAAGTATTGTTGAGATGCTGACCACCCTGCCGCGGCGACCTCTGGCACGCCGCATCAATCATCAACAGCAAGCTGATCTTGCAATTTGCGATGTTTGGAGCAACGCGGCTTTATAGGGCGTCAATCGCTGGCGTAGGGAGCCAGCAAGCTCAGTGGCATGGCTTCGGGTTCGCGGGCATCGAAAGTACCCGCCTGACCCGCGTCTTGAATCGAGCGCCGAACCGCGCGCGTCTCAGTGAAGACCTGTTGCAGGCTCTCGCCCTCGCCATAGCGGATCGAACGTTGCAGGGCCGTCAAGTCCTCGCTGAAGCGCTGCAACATCTCCAGCACCGCGTCTTTGTTGTTCAAGAAGATATCGCGCCACATCACGGGATCCGATGCGGCAATGCGGGTAAAATCGCGAAAACCCGAGGCCGAAAACTTGATGACTTCTTCTTGAGTCTGCGCTTCCAGCCCGGTCGCGGTATGCACGATGCAGTAGGCGATCAGGTGCGGCAGATGGCTGGTGATGGCCAGCACCTTGTCGTGGTGGTCGGCGTCCATGACCTCGACGTTTGAGCCCATGGCCTCCCACAGCGCGCGCACCTTTTCGAGCGCTAGAATCGAGGTGTCGGCTTCGGGCGTTAACACGCACCAGCGCTGGCGAAACAGGCCGGTCAGAGCCGCGCTGGGCCCCGAATGCTCGGTGCCCGCCAAAGGGTGGCCGCCGACGATGGGATTGGCGGCGCTCAAGGATTGTCGCAGGTCCACCAAGACCTGGCGTTTGACCGAACCCACGTCGGTGATAATCGCACCGGGTTTTAGATGGGGCGCCATATCGGCGGCCACCTGACCCATGGCCCCCACCGGCACGCACAGCACCACAAGGTCCGCTTCGCGCACAGCATCGGCCAACTCGCTAGCCACCTGGTCCACCAGCCCCAGCGCCTCGATTTCGTCGCGCGTCTCCTGGCGGCGCGCATAGCCCACCAAGTGGCGCGCCAGACCTGCGGCCTTGATATCCCGCGCCATGGAGCCGCCGATCAGGCCGACGCCGATAAAGCTGATGGTGTCAAAGATGGGAGCGCTCATGCGGCTATCCTATTTTCTGCGCGTTCTGTGTTTTGCTTTGATTGCTGGCCCTATTGGCCTGCCAGCTTACCAACCCGCCAGCTTGCCATTTCCGCTAGCTTGCCATTTCCGCTAGCTTGCCAGGCCAACGGCTACCAACGCCAACTGGCCGATCACCCGCTCGCCCGCCGCTTGCTTGCCGCGCGCCACATAGCCTGCGCGCTGTTCCAGCGGCTGCCCATCACTTGCGATCAGGCTGCGGATCTCAAGCCCGGGCTGGCTGCCCGCAACGACCGGATCACATGCGTGCCTTGTGACAACAACGGCGCTCGGCTCCTGCCCTTCGGCAAGCAAAGTCGGCACGCTCGCGGAGATGAAAAGCCCGCGCTCTGGCAGGTCTTGCCACCAGTCTTGATCCGGCCCGAAGGGCAAGATGGCCATGTCCAACTGGCGGTCTGCGGGTGCATCTTGGGCGACCGCCGCCAGGGCGTCCTGCGCGCTCTCGAACTGCTCAAAGCTGCCCATGGCTCCGAAGTGAAGCAGCGCCGGCGCCTGCGTTTGTTGCCCGACGTAGCCGATATGGAAGGTCTGTTGAACCTGGCAAGACGCGGAGAAAATCTGCCGCCATATCCGATAGACCAAATCGGTCGGGAGCCCCTTGTTTTCAGCCACCAGGCGCGCCAGCACACTGGCCTCGCGTCCGGGGCGATAAACGATATCTTGACCCGTTGGGTTTGCGCGCCGCTTGGCCTGACCCATGGCGTGCGAACAATACATGCGCCGCCCCAGCAAGGTGAGCAAGCTAGCGTCGATATCATCGATGGAGCGCCGCACCTGATCTACATCGGTCAGACTGCTTCGCCAGTCATCCTCCTGGAATTGCGGGTCGAGCATGGGTCGGTCTTTCGCAGCTAATGGCAAACGGAGCGTCTGTGAGCTAAGCAAAAGCGGCTCCAGGACGGCCGCGACCTTAGTGGGTTTGGGCGCCTGCTGTAAAGGCGCAAACCGCTTTGGTTTTACGCTTGGCGGCAGGGCCCCGTTGACTGGCCCAAGATCAACTCGGCTTCGAACAAGAGGCTGGAGGGTTGCGCATCGGGCCTGGCAATGCGTTCAATCAGCATTTTGGCCACCTCCTCGCCAGCCATTCGAACCGACGAGCGCGTGGCGGTAAAAATGGGAATGTCTGCGCCATTTTTCAGATAGGACAGTTCATCGTCGTGGGTCACGACCGAGATATCCCGCCCCATGCGAAGGCCTTTTTCTTCCAGGGCCCGCCGCACGCCCAACGCTGAAATCATCGAGGCGGCCAGAATGGCGGTCGGCGGATTTTCCAGCTCCAACATGGCGCGGGTCTTTGCGTGACCAAAAATCTCCGTCATTTCTGAGCTGCTCATCAGCTCCGGGTCCGGCGCGATCCCGGCCTGTTGCAGAGCCGTGAGATAGCCAGTGCGACGGCGCGCGGCAAAATCCAGCGCCTCAAGGCCATTGATTAGCGCAATGCGCCGGTGGCCAAGGTCGAGCAAGAACTCGGTGGCCCGCTGAAACGCGCGCTTGTTGTTCATGTCAACCCAAGAGTAGGGCTGGTGGACCCGACTGGAGCGCCCATGCACAACAAACGGCACATTGAGTTGGCTGAGCAAGTCGATCCGCCGGTCATGGGTTTTCGGACCTTGCAGGATTACGCCGTCTACCGCCCCGCGCTTGTAAAGCGACCGGTACGCCGATTCTTCCTCCCGATCATCGACATGCGTGAACATCATGTCATAGCCATGCTCGGAATAGACTTGAGCGGCGCCAGCAACGAAGTCTCCGAAGATAGGGTTGACCAATTCGTGCTGCGATGAGGTGGGGATAACGTGGCCAATCACCATGGCACGACCGGTCGCCAGCCCCTTAGCGCGGCTGTTGGGGCGATAGTTGTGTTCCAACGCCGCAGCCTCAACACGGCGGCGCGTGGCCTCGCTAACTTCAGGGTAGCCGTTGATCGCCCGGCTCACTGTAGTCTGAGAAAGTCCCAGAATTTCAGAGAGTTCCTTAAGATTCATAACAATTCAAAGCGCTTTCAAATGTCTTTGGAAGCGGGGCAAGCCGCACAATTCAACCTAGCTTTACTTAACATATTGCCCGAAAACCAACAAAAAAATTGCGGAAAATCTACTTCAGCGCGAGGAAAACTCATTGACAAGTCGAGCTAGAAAGCAGAAAGAGAGGGCATCCAAAGCGCTTTGAGCGCTACTTTGAGATATAGCATCACTTTAAGATCCTATTGGGAGGATACCGCGATGAAACGCATGCTGCTGGCCGGTGTTACGGCCTTTGCCTATATGGCAGGCGCTGCCCAGGCCGAAAATGTGACCGTCTTCGGCCCTTGGCTGGGCCCTGACCAGGAAAACGTTGAGGCCGTTTTGGATGGCTTTGCCAAAGCCACCGGCAACACTTATTCTTACGTTGGCTCGGACAACTTTGAGCAACAAGTACGCATCGACGCCGAAGCGGGCGCTGCTGCCAGCGTCTCCGTGTTCCCCCAGCCTGGCCTGGCCGCTGACATGGCAAAGGGCGGCTTCCTGACCCCCTTGGCTGCTGGCACTGGCGATTGGGTTCGCGAAAACTATGCTGCCGGTCAGTCATGGGTTGACCTAGGCACCTACCCCGGCTCCGACGGCAACAAGGCGCTGTATGGCTTCTTCTATAAAGTCGATGTGAAGTCGTTGGTTTGGTACAGCCCTGAAAACTTCGAAGACGCCGGCTACGAAGTCCCAACCACCATGGAAGAGCTGAAGGCCCTGAGCGATCAGATCGTCGCCGACGGCGGCACACCTTGGTGTATTGGCTTGGGTTCTGGTGGTGCAACCGGCTGGCCAGCAACCGACTGGGTTGAAGATTTGATGCTGCGCACACAGTCGCCAGCAGACTATGACGCTTGGGTCGCCAACGATCTTAAGTTCAACGATCCCAAAGTCATCGCGGCAATCGAAGAATTCGGCGCTTTTGCACGCAACAACGACTATGTAGCGGGCGGATCTGGTGCGGTTGCATCAACCGACTTCCGTGACAGCCCCAAGGGCCTGTTCTCCTCTCCTCCGCAGTGTTACATGCACCGTCAGGCGTCGTTCATCCCCGCCTTCTTCCCCGAAGGCACCTCAGTGGGTGAAGATGCTGACTTCTTCTATTTCCCGGCATACGCCAGCAAAGACCTAGGATCTCCGGTTCTGGGTGCAGGCACCGTTTGGGCCATCACCAACGACAGCCCAGGCGCTCACGACCTGATCGCTTACTTGCAGTCGCCTGAAGCTCACGAGATCTGGATGGCTCGCAAGGGCTTCTTGACCCCGCACAAGGGCGTCAATACCAGCGTCTTCTCTGACCCAACGTTGAAGAAGATGAACGACATTCTGTTGGGTGCGACCACCTTCCGCTTCGACGGATCTGACCTGATGCCTGGTGGCGTAGGCGCTGGTTCCTTCTGGACCGGAATGGTTGACTACGCAGGCGGCAAGTCCGCTCAAGATGTGGCCGACGAAATTCAGGCTTCTTGGGACGCCTTGAAATAAGATAGGCTATCAAGCAGGGGCAATCTGGCGCTTTATGGATTGTCCCTGCTTTTCTTCTTTCGGCGCCTCGACCTTCATACCCTTAATCAAATTGCCGCCCACCAACCGGCTGTTTGCTTCAGGATATGACCGACGAACCAAGAATGACCGGCCAAATCTGGCCACAGATCGCCGAGCATAGCGGTCAATCTAGAGAAAAGTCCGAGCAATTGCTCTAAATTGTGTAGGTGCATTTGCGGAAATATCAAATAGATAGAGCGCGCTGCTTGACGATGAGACAACGAAACGCGCTCTAGAGCGCCAGAAAACCGCTAACGACTTGCATTTTCACATGGCAGCGGGAGGAATAAGCATGAATTTAGACTTATTAAACAGTCCAGCTGTATTGGGCGTCGTAACCATTGTACTTGGCGTATCCGGCTGCGTTGGCTACTTCTATTTTTCCAATCTAATCTTGGACAAGGTGATTTTCCCACCGCGCGGCCGCAACGCCGGGCGCAATATCAACTACGCCAACATGGTTCGACCTTGGCTGTTTTTATTGCCCGCCCTGCTCGCGCTTGGCCTCTATTTGGCCTATCCCGTGTTCAAGACTCTGCACTTTTCGCTGACCGAGCGGGTTCCCGGCGGCGGCAATGTCTGGGTCGGCGCGGCCAACTATCAACAAATGCTCAAAGAGCCCAAGTTCTGGGAAGCCATGCGCAACAACATGCTTTGGCTGATTGTGGTGCCTGCTTTGGCGACCGCCTTCGGCCTGTTGGTCGCACAGCTCACGGATCGCATTCGTTGGGGTAATATCGCCAAATCGCTGATTTTCATGCCCATGGCCATTTCCTTTGTCGGGGCCTCTGTCATCTGGAAACTGGTCTACGACACCCGCCCGGCCGAACAAGATCAGATCGGCATGCTCAATGCGCTCTATATCTTTTTTGGCGGCAGCGACCCTCAGACCTGGCTGACCATACCGTTTTGGAATAACTTCTTTTTGATGGCGGTCCTGGTCTGGATTCAGACGGGCTTTGCCATGGTAATTCTGTCGGCGGCGCTGCGGGGTATCCCTGAAGAGACCGTGGAGGCAGCGATCGTCGATGGTGCCAGCCCCTTGACGATCTTCTTCAAAATCAAAGTTCCGCAGATCCGGGCCACCATCTTGGTTGTCTGGACCACCATCACCATCACGGTTCTGAAGGTCTTCGACATCGTGTTTGCCATGACCAACGGTCAGTGGGAGACACAGGTCTTGGCCAACTACATGTATGACAAGCTGTTCCGCGCCAATGACTGGGGGGTCGGATCGGCGGCCGCCATGGTGATCATGCTGTTGGTGGCACCTATTTTGGTCTGGAACGTGCGCAATGCGCGCAACGAGATGCGCTAGGAGTAGCCGCCATGAATAATATTGCAGGCAGTAAGTCTTCGCTCACCTGGATCGTTCATATCACAGTCGCTGCGCTGGTCATTTTGTGGATGGTCCCAACCGTCGGCCTATTTGTTTCCTCGTTTCGTACCGCCGACCAAATCTCAACGAACGGCTGGTGGCAAGCACTCTTCCCTTCTGAGCAAAACCTGACCCTGCGCTCTGCCGCGCCTGAGACCCAAATTGAGCAAGACGGCCTGTTTGTCATCGAAGGACGGCTGTTCGATGACGGAGTCAAGGCTGAGATTTCTGTGTGGGGCATCACATCCCGAAACATCGATGCCTTCAAACCCGGCGAGACCGCCGAGCTGCGCAAGGGCGGCACCATAACCGTCCAAGCAGACGGCCGCTATCGCATGGAACACACGGAGCCTTTCACGGGATCGCGCGGCAGCCGCGTTTTCGTCACCGCAACCCAGCCCCCCAAGTTCACCTTGGAAAACTACAACAAAATCCTGTTCGAGAAACGAAACGTTGATGGCATGGGAAAGGCCTTCTTGAACACCTTCACCGTGACCATTCCGGCGACCATCATCCCTATTTTGGTAGCTGCCTTTGCCGCCTACGCCCTGGCCTGGATGGACTTCCCCGGTCGGGCATTGTTGGTGGCGGCTGTGGTTGGGCTGTTGGTGGTGCCTTTGCAATTGGCGCTGATCCCGCTTTTGAAATTCCACCAGGATATCGGCATCGGCAAGGGCTACCTGGGTGTCTGGATGGCCCACACCGGCTTTGGACTACCGCTGGCCATATACCTGTTGCGCAACTACATGGCGGGCCTGCCGCGCGATATCATTGAAAATGCGCGCGTCGATGGGGCCACTGATTTTCAAATCTTCACCAAACTGATTTTGCCGCTCAGCTTCCCTGCGCTGGCGTCCTTTGCCATTTTCCAGTTCCTTTGGACGTGGAACGACCTGCTTGTCGCCAAGGTGTTCTTGATCGACGCCACCGGCCAAACCACGGTCATGACCGCCCGCATTATCGAGCTGCTGGGCACCCGCGGTGGCAATTGGGAGATCTTGGCGACCGCGGCCTTTGTGTCGATTGCGGTACCTTTGGCGGTCTTCTTTGCCATGCAAAAGTACCTGGTGCGCGGCCTTCTGGCTGGCTCGGTAAAATAGGCAGTGGGTATGAACCAGCATTCTCCAGACCTGCAAAACGACAAGCAGGACGCCCAACTGAGCAACGATAGGGCCGGCGCTGCGCAGCTATCGAAAGAGACAGCCCCTTGGTGGCGTGGCGGCGTGATCTATCAGATCTACCCGCGCAGCTTTCAAGACAGCAACGGCGATGGTGTTGGGGATTTGGCCGGCATCACCCAGCGCCTGGACTACATCGCGTCGCTGGGCGTTGATGCCATTTGGATATCGCCTTTCTTTAAGTCCCCCATGAAAGACTTTGGCTACGATGTCAGCGACTATCGCGCCATTGACCCCTTGTTTGGCGACATGGACGACTTCGATGCCTTGATGGCGCGCGCCCATGCGCTGGGCCTGAAGGTCATGATCGACCTGGTGCTGTCCCACACATCAGACAAGCACCCTTGGTTTGCCGAAAGCCGAGCGCAGCGTGACAACGCCAAGTCTGATTGGTACGTCTGGGCCGACGCAAAACCCGATGGCACACCGCCCAACAATTGGTTGTCCATTTTTGGTGGCTCAGCATGGCAATGGGACAGCCGCCGCCAGCAATACTATCTGCACAACTTTTTGGCCTCCCAGCCCGACCTGAACTTCCATTGCCCGGATGTGCAAGACGCCCTGCTAGACGTGGCGCGCTTCTGGCTCGAGAAGGGCGTGGATGGCTTCCGCTTGGACACCATCAACTTCTATTTCCACGATAAGGCGTTGCGCGACAATCCAGCTTTGTCGCCCAGCGCGCGCAACGCTTCGATTGCGCCGTCGGTCAACCCCTATAACCACCAAGACCATCTTTATTCGAAGAGCCAGCCGGAAAACCTCGCTTTCCTTGAGCGTCTGCGCGGCCTTACAGATCAGTACGACGCGCGCGCGTGCCTCGGCGAGGTCGGCGACGCTCAGCGCGGCCTAGAGATCATGGGCGACTACACCAGGGGCGAGAAGCGTATGCACATGTGCTATGCCTTTGAATTCCTGGAAAGCCAGCCCTTGACCGCCGACTACGTGCGCCAGGTCTTTCAGCGGTTAGAGGCGGCGGCTGGGGATGCCTGGCCTTGCTGGGCTTTTTCCAATCACGATGTTCCACGCTTTGTTTCGCGCTGGGGGCTCAGCCGCGAATCTGCCCGCTGTTTGCCTGCTTTGATGATATGTCTGCGCGGTTCGGCTTGCCTCTATCAAGGCGAGGAGCTGGGCTTGCCGGAGGCCGACGTGCCCTATGCCCAGTTGCAAGACCCCTACGGCATCGAGTTTTGGCCCGAGTTCAAAGGCCGAGATGGCTGCCGAACCCCCATGGCTTGGCAGGCCGAGGGCCCGAACGCGGGCTTTAGTGCAACCAAAGGGGCAACCTGGTTGCCAGTCGGCGCAGAACACAAGGCACTTGCCGTCGATCACCAAGAGGCCGACCCTGAGGCTCTGCTGCATCACTACCGCGCTTGCATTGCCTTGCGCCAGACCAACCCGGCGCTGGCACGGGGACAGCAAAGCGACATGGAGGCCCAAGGCCCGGTGCTGACCTTCATCCGCCAAACGGCAGGCCAGCGCTTGTTCTGTGCCTTCAATTTGTCCGAGGCCCAAGCGTCGTTCTCGCCGCCGCCCGGCCAATGGAAAGTAATCGCCGATAGCGCAGACTTGTCTGTCGGTGACCCTAATGACAACAGCCAGCTTGAGGCGTGGCAATACCTGATCTTGCAAGATCAAAGTCCAAAACTTGGGCATCACCTGGAGGAATAAAAGTGGCTGACCTCAAACTAACCAACGTTGCCAAGTCCTACGGGAACGCAATGTATGTGCTCCAGGACATCAACCTGGACATCAAACAGGGCGAATTGGTCGTCTTTGTCGGGCCGTCGGGTTGCGGCAAGTCGACTTTGCTGCGCATGATTGCGGGCCTGGAAAAAATTTCCGGCGGGCGCTTGGAAATCGACGGGCAGGTGGTCAACGATGTACCCCCAGCTCAACGCGGTATTGCCATGGTCTTCCAGTCCTATGCCCTCTATCCGCATATGACCGTGCGCGAAAATATGGCCTTTGCGCTGCGTATCGCCCGCAAGCCACGCGATGAAATCAACGCCGCCGTCGAACGCGCCGCCAAGATCCTGCAACTAGAGCCCTATCTTGATCGCCTGCCCAAGGCTCTGTCGGGAGGCCAGCGCCAACGTGTCGCCATCGGCCGCTCGATCGTCCGCGACCCCAAGGTCTATTTGTTTGACGAACCTCTGTCCAACCTGGATGCCGCGCTGCGGGTTGCGACACGTATTGAGATCGCCAAGCTGAAGGAATCGATGCCCGACAGCACCATGATCTACGTGACCCACGATCAGGTCGAGGCCATGACGCTAGCCAGCCGCATTGTCGTTCTGGCCAACAAGGGCATTGCTCAAGTCGGCACTCCGCTTGACCTTTATGAACGCCCGGAAAATGAATTCGTGGCACAGTTTATTGGCTCTCCTGCCATGAACCTTTTGCCCGGCAAGATCGTTGAAACCGGCGAACAGACCCGCGTTGACCTGGATGGCGGCGGCAGCGCTGTTTGCGCTATCCCCACCCAACCGGGCGACAAGGGCAAGGCCGTCAATATTGGGGTCCGGCCCGAAGATCTTGTCGCGAGCCAGTCGGAAACGCCGCTGTTCAAAGGCAAGGTCGATATCATCGAAGCACTGGGCGAAGTTACCTTGCTGTATTTCGAAAGCCAGGGCGGGCGCGAGCCGGTGATCGCAAAATTCACCGGCATTCACCCAGAGTTACGCGGTCAAGAAATCGGCCTGACAGCGGCACCCGAAAAGGTGCATCTGTTCCACCAAGGCCAATCCATGCGCCCCTAGGTCGTCAAGCAAGGCGGGCGCCAACACTCGCAAGCCACTTGCGGCCGCGCACTGCCGTCTCAAGGATTTGTGATACCCCGCCAATCCAATAAGCCTTCTGGGCGCCCCACCGTTCGAGCAAGTGCAGCGACTATGCTAAGCTGCGATGTGTTTTCGAACCTAGGAGGCTCCCATGAAGCGCATTTTTGGTGCCGCGCTCTTGTTCATCTGTAGCGCTGGAACAGCGACGGCGGAAATCAATACAACCGTTGAGGCCCTGCTGGCCGAAGTCAAAGAATTATCCCGCGCGCATGAGGCCCGCTGGGGTTACAGCGCGGCCCCCGGCACGCTGCGTGAGGCCTTCGAACAGGGCGGTAACGGCTTTTCCATGCGCTACATTGAAAGCTGGAGCGGTTGGCTCTGGCTGGACTGGAATGAGACCAAAGGCGTCTTCGAACGCACATCACGCGGCCTGATCAACTGGCGCACCGCGGTTAACCACGGCCAGGCGGACGAAGCGGCAACCGAGGCCATGCTCAAAGCGGGCGTTGCGCGCTTGCATAGGATTAACGGGCAAATTCAGGTCTGGTTTGAAGATGATCTGAAAAACGAAGTCGAGCGCGGGCTCTGGATTGATCGCGCCAATGCGGTCGGCTGCTGCGGTGATGCTTGGAACTATTATCACGATCGGGCAAACCATGCCTTCGACGACTCCATCTCTCCCAACTACAGTCTGATCGGGCGTATCGCTTTGATCCCGGCGATACCAGAGGACGGCACGGTCCCAGGCTTGCGGACGCCTGATCTCAGCGGCCTAAAGGATCGCGCTGTTGAGGCCATAGCGGCGGGCGATATCGCGGCCGTTCGGGGCTTGATCCGCGATTCCGAGGCCATGCTTAACTTTAGCGATGATCCGCAACTGCTGGAACTGGCGCAGGTTCTGCGCCTGACCGGCGATCGCCTGGCCTTCGCTGACAAGCCGGTCACCGACATGCTGGATAAAGCCCATGAAATGGCGGATGGCCCACTTCGCGATGCCCTGCTGCACGATGCCCAAGACGCCCTCATGGACCGCGCCGCTCATATGGCAGAAATGCTAGCAAATTCTGAGACTAGCGAGGCGGACCGCGCGAGTGCGCGCTCCTGGGTGTTGGATAACGCCAAGCGCCTCAGTCAACTTGTTGACGACGGCCAGTTGCGCTTTGACGATCCCTCGCCCGCTTCCCGCCTGTTTGCGGGCCTAGGCGCGGCCTCGCAGATGCTTGACGCGAGCGAGCGCGGCGATGTGACGGGCTCTGAAGCTGCGCAAATCCTGCAGGACATAGGGGACAGCTTGCCGGTTCCGGTCTCGCCCGTCGCTCCCTTCTCTGGCCCCATGGGCGCCGTGAGCGCGCAGCTGGACAGCACCCGCTCTGGTTTTGAACTGGCCGCACAGGCCCTGGATGGGGTCAGCGATGCCATCGGCGGCGACGCTAGCGGCCTGGATCGCGCACAAGTGGCAGCACAAAAGTTGGAAGAAGTTTTGAGCCCCAAGCGAATCGTCGCCAACATGACCGACGGCTTTGTGAAAGGCGTGGTCAACAATGTGCCCTTTGCACGCTCCATTTATGAGTGGCTCAAGAGCTAGGGCGCTCGATCGCTGCCTGGCGGCGATGTCGTTTATTTCGCACCAGGCAGCCGCCGAGCCGCTGCATCCGAAATCACCGGGCCCGCGGGGCGATTTGAAGGGGCAGCAAGGCCCCCGGCGCCGCCCTTTCCAAAGCAAGGCGCGCCGTGACTGCAAGTGTTTCGTTTATGAACAATCGCTTGCAAGAATGGAATATGGAATTGGTAGCCCCGGCCGGACTTGAACCGGCACGTCC
>JAUIHE010000091.1 GCA_030432195.1 Alphaproteobacteria bacterium | reverse complement strand
CCGCAGGAAAACCCGCAAAAGTCGCCATCGTCGCAATCATGCGCAAGCTCATCGAAACCGCAAACGCCTTGGTCAAAGCAGACCGCGTCTGGCTGCCAAAAACCGCTTGATCAAGACGGATACTCTAGGCGCGCCCGACAAAATGGGACAGCGTGCCAGGGTCTTTAACACCCAGCTTGGCCATGGCGGCTTCCCAAACGCTACGACGGTCCATGTGGAACACCAGCGAAAAATCCGCCTCAACCAGGTTCCAAGAAGCCTGAGCGAGTTCATCTTCCAATTGGCCCGCGCTCCAGCCCGCATAGCCAAGCGCGACCAAGTGGTGGCGCGGCCCTGTGCCTTGAGCGATGCGCTTGAGCGTCTCCAGTGACGATGACAGCGCAAACCCGCCAGGGACAACGATGTCATCATCGCCGCTCTGCTCGTCCGAGTGGACAACGAAGCCCCGGCTCTCTGCCACCGGGCCGCCGTTGAATATTTCGAAATCTTCGTCCAGCCCTTCATCGTCGATGTCGAGCTGTTCGAGCATGCCAGTGAGGTTCAAGCCCCCCATCGGCGCATTGACGACGATGCCCAAGGCGCCGTCTTCGGTATGCGCGCAGATCAAGATCGCCGCCCGCTCAAAGCGGGTGTCGTCCAGTTGGGGCGTTGCCACAAGCAGCTTGCCCGCCAAAGAATTGGGCGAGGGGGTTGCTTGTCGGGGCGCTCGTTTGGCTTGATCGAAAAGTTTGTCTGGCATGCCTAAAAGCTATAGCCCCCACAGAGCCGTGACAAGGGGTGATGCAAAGAGATTTGCATGCAAGCGCCTCACCGCTTAGGTCTTGTACACCATGGCCCTCGCTGCTGCTTAACAATGTTGCCCGCTTCGCGCAGGCGAACCGGGTCGCCAGCAAGCGCAGCCAGCCGCCAAACGCCCTTTGATCTCTGAGCTGTTACATGACTTTTTTGTTCAAACGCCGCCACCAAAAGTTTGCTCGTCAGTGTGCTCGTGTGCGCCACCTTGCTTCGGTGTTGTTGCTCGTACTGGCCAGCTTGTCGGTTGCTCCCTGGCACAGTGCTAGAGCCCAGATCTTGCCGTCGCCGGGCCAAGGTAGCGAAGGGAGTAGCGGATTTTCCTCTGTCACCGGCGATCAGGCCGCGGCGTTTGGAGGCTGGGTGGAAGCTGAGCAGTCGCGTTGGCGCTGGATTTCGGCGACGGAAGCCGTGGGCGAGGTCGATCGCTTGCTATTGGGCCTGGAGGTCGAGCTTCAGCCGGGTTGGAAGATCTATTGGCGCTCACCGGGAGACGCCGGGCTGCCGCCACAACTGACCCCAGAGCCCGATTCCAGCCTGACTGATTTGCAAATGCAATGGCCAGTGCCTCACCGCTTCCAGACCTATGGGATTGATACTTTCGGCTACAAGGAGCACGTGTTATTCCCGGTCCATGCCCAGGTCGATGAGCCTGGCCAGCCACAGCGCCTTCACACCAATGTGAGCTTCCTGATCTGTGAGGAAATCTGTGTGCCTGGTCGCGCAAAGCTGGGACTCGACCTGCCAGCCGGCCCGGCCGCCCCCAGTTTTGATGCGCCCATGATCCAAGAGGCGCTGTTGCAGGTGCCCGATGAAGGCCAGCGCCACAGCATGGCATTGACCGCCGTCGCTTTTGACCCAGGACCGGAGGGCGAGAAGGCGCCTGTTTTGGCACTGGAAGTGGCAAGCCGTGAACCGCTGAGCAAGGAGCTGGACGCTTTTGTTGAGACGCCGCAAGGTTGGCGTTTTGAGCGGCCCCAGGTGGTTTTGTCCAATGATGGGCGCACGGCCCAATTGCGATTGCAAGGCTCGCCCCAATTTGCTTCGCTGGACGCCATTGCGCTCACAGATTTGGCGGTAACCCTCGCCGATGGCGCGCGCGCTTTTGAGGCGCCGAGCGACACGCTCGCCTTGCTGGCAAGCGCAGATGCCAGCCAAACCCTAGCAAGCCAAATATTGCCAAGCCAGCCCCTAGCACGCCTAAAGCCGACCCCACCCGCAGCAACCAGTGGGCTGGAGGCTGGTGGCCTGGCGGCCGGCGGCTTCGCGCTGTTGATAAGCATGCTGGGCACGGCCCTGATTGGCGGGCTAATCCTCAATTTCATGCCTTGCGTTCTACCCGTCCTGTCTTTGAAGGTGCTGTCGGTGGTCAAGGCGCAGTCGATGCCCCTAAGGCAGGCACGATTGGGCTTCTTGGCAACCGCCGTCGGCATTGTCTTTTCTTTCCTGGTGCTTGGTGCTGGCGCGATCGCGCTCAAGCTGGCCGGGGCCGCAGTTGGCTGGGGCATGCAATTCCAACAGCCCCTATTCTTGCTGTTCATGATCGCGCTGTTGATCTTCTTCGCGCTGAACCTGGTCGGATTGTTTGAGCTGCGCTTGCCGAGCGCTCTTGCAGGGCTAGCGGGGGTGGGCACAGGCTCGTCGGGCGGCCCCACGCAGAACCTTGCCGGGCATTTCTTCACCGGGGCCTTTGCCACCCTGCTGGCGACACCCTGCTCAGCGCCCTTTTTGGGCACGGCACTGGGCTTCGCGCTCACCCGCGGTGCGGGGGAGATCTTGTTGATCTTTGCCGTGCTGGGGTTGGGGATGGCGAGCCCCTATCTGTTAATTGCTGCGGTCCCAAGCATCGCGCGGCTGCTGCCCAAACCGGGCCGCTGGATGTTGTGGCTCAAAGGCATCATGGGTTTGGCCTTGCTGGGCACCGCTCTGTGGCTGCTTACGGTCTTGCAGCGTCAGTTGGGTTGGGGCGCTAGCCTGACCGCCACGGGCATGATTGTCCTGGCCGCCGCTCTTTTTGGCCTCCGTCGCTTGCCGGTTTTAGCCGGTGTGCCGCGGTCGATTTCGGGCCTGTTGTCAGGCGCGCCGCTGGTGGGTTTGCTTGCCCTGCCGCTGATCTTTAGCCCGCTTGCAAGCACCAATGTGCAGGCGAGCAGCAAGGGGTATGATGTCTTTGATCTCGCGCAGATACAAACTGAGGTGAGCCAGGGAAAGACCGTCTTCGTTGATGTCACAGCGCAGTGGTGCGTGACGTGTAAGATCAACAAGCTGCGGGTGTTGGAAACGGAACAAGGCAAAGCCCTGTTCGCCGACAACGCTGTCGTCATGCAACAAGCCGATTGGACGAACCACAGCGATGAAATTGCCAATTATTTGGCCAGTTTTCAGCGCTTTGGCATCCCGTTTAATGTCATCTATGGACCAAGCGCGCCTTCTGGGATAGTGCTTCCGGAGCTCTTGAGCTATGAAGCTATAGAGCGCGCGATCAGTCAGGCCCTCTAGGGGTGCGCTGGCGCGCGACGTCATCACCATCCCGACCGGAGCCCTTATGATTGCCGTTGGAGACCGCCTGCCCGACCTACCCCTGATGCACTTTGATGAAGGCCCCACGGCCTTTGATCTGCCGAGCCACTTGGCAGGCCGCACGATCATCTTGATCGGCGTGCCCGGCGCTTTCACGCCAACCTGCAGCGAGCGCCACTTGCCGGGCTTCATTGCCTTTGCCGACAAGCTGAAAGCAACGGGTGCCGACGAAATCATTTGCCTATCGGTCAATGATCCGCACGTCATGAATGCCTGGTCGAAGAGCATGAACGGGGAGGCGTTGACCTTCGTTTCGGACTGGGATGCCGCTTTTGTGCGGGCCATGGGGCTTGAGGTGGATCGCCATTCGCAGGGCATGGGCTGGCGCGCGGGTCGCTTCGCGCTGATCGTGCGCGACGGCGTCGTGACCCACATCGGCCTGGAAGAAGAGACCAAGAACCTCACCACATCTTCGGCTGAGTCCATTTTGGAAGTCCTGCAGCAGGGCTAGGGGCCTGGCAAGGGCTGGTCTTGACGCGAGACGTGCGTGCGAGGTGAGCGGCGCTTGCCTTTCCCAGGACCGGTCGTTAGCCTCGACACTCGCTGTCACCTGGAAGAAAGCCACAGACATGACCCTGACCCTCTACCATGCCCCTAGGACGCGCGCCTTCACCGCCTTGTGGCTGCTGGAAGAGCTGGGGCAACCCTTTGAAGTTCACAGCTTTGATATGGCCAGCGGGTATCACCGAAGCCCGGAATATCTGGCGCTCAATCCCATGGGCAAGGTGCCGATGTTGATGGACGGGGACACGCCGGTCAGCGAAATGGGGGCCATAGCGCTGTATTTGCTGGAGCGCTTTCCAGGTTCAGGCCTTGCGCCTGCTGTGGGTGATCCTAAGCGTGCCGAGTTTCTGCGCTGGATGTTCTTTGTGCCGGGCATTGTCGAACCCGCCCTTGCGCAGAAGTTCTTTGGCTGGCAACCGCCGCGGGCATCGGTCGCTTGGGGCTCCTATGATCTCATGATCGAGGTGGCGGAAAAAGGGCTTGAATCCGGGCCGTGGTTGCTGGGCGATACCTTCAGCGCGGCAGACGTGGTGGTGGGCGCCGCCCTGCGGTTTGGAGTCCTGTTCGGCGCCATTGATAGTCCAGCGATCAAGGCCTATGTTGAGCGCGCCACAGCGCGACCCGCCTTTGAAAGGGCAATGGCACGCGAGGCCAGCCTGGCGGAAGCCGCCGCTCTGAATGATGCGAGCCAGGAAGCGGACCCGGAGAGCGGGACCAAAGGCGATTCCTAGCGCGACGCCTCGGGCGAATGTCGGGCGGCACTTGGAGCGGCGCGGTTTACGACGGCTCTGGGGAGCAACCGAAATCACATACAATTCCTAAGAGGAGAGGCTTGCGCATGGCGCTTCCCGATTTGACCGGTAAAACCGTCTTCATCACTGGTGCGTCGCGGGGCATTGGCGCTGCGGCGGGCGAAGCCTTTGCCCGGGCTGGGGCCAAAGTGGCGCTGGCGGCGCGCTCGCACGATCAGATCGACGCCCTAGCGCAAAACCTGCGCGAAGGCGGCGGGCAGGCCCTAGCCCTGTCGTGTGATGTGAGCGACTACCAAAGCGTTCAGGAGGCGGTTCGCCAAGCCGAACAAGATCTGGGCGCCATTGATATCCTGGTGAACAATGCAGGGCTGATCGAGCCCATCGGCCGCTTTGCCGACATCGCGCCTGCGGATTGGGCTCGGGTGATCGAGGTCAACGTCATGGGCGTCTCCAACACCACGCACGCGGTGCTGATCGGCATGTTGGCGCGGGGGCAGGGAACCATCATCAACATCTCATCGGGCGCTGCGACCGGTACGCTGGAAGGCTGGACCCACTATTGTGCTTCGAAAGCCGCCGTGCTGTCCTTGACCCGCAATCTCGACGCTGAATATCGCGATCAAGGGATACGGGTGATGGGTTTGTCGCCGGGAACGGTGGCAACGCACATGCAAGTGGTCATTAAGGCCAGCGGCATCAATTTGGTCTCAAAGCTGGACCCCAGCGTTCACAAACCCGCCGCTTGGGTTGGGCGAGAGCTGGTCTGGCTAGCAGGCCCTGAAGGCGACGCCTATTTGGGCCAAGACTTCGCCATACGGGGGGAAGCCGCCCTGCGCGATGCCGGGATCTTGGACTGAGGTAAGCGCGCGGCAAGTCGCCCGATCACAACGCCGGCCTTAGCAAGAAGCGCAAAAGGCCGCCCCAAAATTGGCGGCGGCCCATGACTGTTTACGCTTAGCGTTCGATTACTCGACAACTTCGAAGTCAAAGCCCTCGCTGGCGTACATGAAGAACTCGCAGGGCGTATCCGACACGCAAGCCGTAGCGTGTCTGGCGCCAGCGGCCACCGACCAGAAAGACCCCGCGGTCATAACGGGCGGGTTTTCTTCGCCGTCAAACGGATTGGTCATTTCACCGGCAATCACAATCGCCTGATAGGCGTGACTGTGGACGTGCCAAGGCGTCTGAAAGTTGGCAGGAAATTTGCCAAAGGTGCCTTGCGGACCCGCCTGAAGGTCGCCAGCTGCCACGGCAAACTGAATTGGATCGGCCGCAACAAAGAAGCTACGATCCTCGGCTTTCAGGACGGTGTTGGCGATGGCTTCGCCTGCCTGGGCCAGAGGCGCCAGGGCGGTCAGGGCTGAAGCGAAAGTAAGGGCGGCGATAAGCTTGCGGTGCATAATTGTTTGCCTTTCAGTTGGACTTTGTTTGCGGAGCCCGCCGGAAACTCGCCAGCGGCTACGCACCAAACGTTGGCAGCTTGCGCGGCTCAAGCAAAGTCCAGGGCGTCCAAAAGATTTGATCTAAAGTCCAGACGACTAGACATTGCATCAATCAAACTCCAGAATGCTAGCCATGGAAGATGCCCTCAGTGATACCCTTGATCTGGTCGACATAAACGCGGCCGTCTATTTTCAGCGCGAATTCAGTGCTCCTTGGGGCATGGCGGTCGGTGACACGGGCTTTGCGCAGTTCCATATGGTCGTCACCGGTCAAGCCGTGGTTCACTACCAGGACCAAACGCTTTGGCTGTCGCCTGGCGACCTGGTGCTGTTTCGTCATGGCGCAGACCACGCCATCGCCGATCACCCAGACAGCGCTTTGCTGCCCGGCCAAGCGGTGGTGGCGGGGCTAATGTCGGGCCAAGATGTTTTTGAAGGGCAAGGACAGCGCAGTACGCTGATTTGCGGGCATTTTGCCTATAGCCACGGCGAGCATCACCCGCTGTTTGCTGACCTGCCGAACCTCATTCACGTCACCGCTGACCAGGCCCTAGGCGCTGAGCCGCTCATGACTTTATTGCAGACGATGATACGCGAATCCCGACAAGCGCAGCCTGGTTATGCGGCTATCGTCCACCGTCTGGCCGAGGCCGTTTTCGCTGCGATTTTACGTGGCGCGCTTGGCGCACAAACCAGGGATGCGAGCTTCCTGGCGGGGCTACGCGAGCCGCGGCTTCGGCGGTGTTTGGACCATATCCACCGTGCCAGCCCGGACACGCCGAGCCTTGAGGAGTTGGCGCGCATTGCGGGCATGTCACGCTCGGCCTTGGCTTACAGTTTCAAGACCACGTTGGGCCAAGGGCCCGGTGAGTATGCGACCCGTCTGCGCCTGATGAAGGCGGCCCGAGCACTGAGGCGCGCCGAGCAGAGCATCGAGGGGGTTGGCCTGAGTTTTGGCTATCACTCCGCCGCGGCCTTTTCGCGGGCCTTTAAAGCCATGTATGGCCAGACGCCCTCCGAATACCGCGGTGCGCTGAGCTAGGCAACGCCCTAGCCACCAGCCTATCTGATTAGTGGGGCCGATAAGACCTCGTGTGATTTGGGCCAGAAGCTTAGGCCAGCAAGAAGGCTTTTACTTCGGCGATGCTGTCGCAGACTCTCGCGCTGACGCCATTGCCAAATTTTGCCAATGTATTCGACTCCCAGTCGGCTACCCAGCCATCATCTTGGCCGGACTCCGGCAGCGGCGGGATCAACACAAATTTCTTTAATGGCGAGTTTTGGATTTCGGATCGAAACTCATCGCCGCTGACCCATTCATAGTCTTTATCGGACAGCGCTAGGGGAGAGGTGGATACGTCGGCCACCCAGTAAAGAACCTTGTTGGCGCGAACGTAGTCCAGAGCGGCAAGCACCGCGTCTTTTACACGCGTGCCTTCGTCGTACTCGCTAAACCACTTTAAATAGACTGCCTCCAATTCGGCACGGTATGTCACCGTTACCAAAGCGGGAGCCGTATAAATGATGACTTCGTTCATGACCGTTCCCTGGACCATTCCTTGCGGATGACAAAATTTGTCGTTGGTCGGGACTCTAGCTGATCTTCCGGAAGATGACTAGGAACACACATCGCGCGGCGAGGAGCCTTGATGCGGGTCACAGTCGATCATCTTCCGGAGTTTAGTTTCAGAGCGGCGCCCGTCTTGAGCGCGCCGCCCGTCTTAGATGTCAGACGAGCGCTTGAAGTTGAACTGACCCATGGCGGTCTGCGCATTGGGATAGCGCGCCATAACGTTTTTCTGGCGGGTCCAGAACAGCAAGCCGTCTTTGCCGAACATCGGCAAATCGCCGAAAATCGACGCTTTCCAGCCTCCGAAAGAGTGCCAAGCAGTCGGAACGGGGATCGGCACGTTGATGCCCAGCATGCCCACTTCAACATTCTCTGCAAAATCGCGTGCCAGCGCGCCGTTCTGGGTGAACAGAGCAACACCGTTGCCATAGAGGTGGTTTGTCGCCAGATCGCGGGCCTGCTCATAGTCGTCAGCACGCACAACCGACAGAACCGGGCCGAATATCTCGTCCTTATAGATGCTCATGTCGGGGGTCACGTTGTCGAACAGACTACCACCCAGGAAGTAGCCGCCCTCGTAGCCCTGAGGCGCCTGGAAGCCGCGACCGTCCAGAACAAGCTTTGCGCCCTCTTCGACACCCTTAGCGATATAGCCGGAGACGCGATCAAAGGCGGGTTGGTTGACCAGTGGGCCCATTTCCACGCCTTCACCTGTACCTGGGCCGATCTTCAGCCCTTCGATGCGGGGCACCATGGCTTCGATCAGCTTATCTGCGGTCTCTTCGCCAACGGGAACGGCAACCGAGATCGCCATGCAACGCTCGCCAGCGGCGCCATAGGCAGAGGCTAGCAGCGCGTCAGCGGCTTGCTCCATGTTGGCATCGGGCATGATAATCATGTGGTTCTTGGCTCCGCCCAGGGCTTGAACGCGCTTGCCATTGGCCCAACCGGTTGAGCTGACGTACTGCGCGATGGGGGTCGAACCGACAAAGCTGATGGCCTTAACGTCGGGGTGGGTCAACAGTCCGTCAACGGCTTCTTTATCGCCGTGCAGCACGTTGAAAACGCCGTCGGGGATGCCCGCTTCTTTGATCAAGTCCGCCAGCAGCAGCGAGGCAGAAGGATCGCGCTCCGAGGGTTTCAAAATGAAGGTGTTGCCGCAAGTCGCCGCCATGGGGAACATCCACAAGGGGATCATGATCGGGAAGTTGAAGGGGGTGATGCCTGCAACGACGCCCAAAGGCTTGCGGAGCGAGAATTGGTCCATGCCGGTTGCGATTTGGCTGTCATAGCGGCCTTCGATCATCTGGGGCATAGAGCAACAGAATTCGACTACCTCTGAACCGCGGGCGATTTCACCGGCGGCATCGTCCAATACCTTGCCGTGCTCTTCAGAGACGATCCGCGCGAAAGCATCGACGTTTTCTTGCAGCAGGTCCAACAGCTTGAACATGTGCCGCGCGCGGCGGGCAACCGGCATGTTCGACCAAGCCGGGAAGGCCGCCTTGGCAGACGCGACGGCGGCTTCCAGGTCGGCCTTGTCGCCCAAGGGAACCTGACGGATGACCTGACCCAAAGCCGGGTTATAGATGTCTGACATGCGCTGTGATGCACCGCGCACGCGCTGGCCGTTGATATAGTGCAGAACTTCTTCCATGAGATTTCCTTGCTTTTCCTCGCGAAGGGACGGGCTGGCCCATCCTGTTTGTCCGCAACATAAAGCGTGCGGATATCGAATAATATAGATAATAAGGGATATCCGATCTCCATTTTTGGGGAATGATCTGGGTCAAAGACGGGGGGGGATGGCGTGAATTGGGAGAACCTGAAGTACTTTTTAGCGGTCGCGCGCGAGGGACAATTCTTGGCAGCCGCGCGCCGCATGAAGGTGGGCCAGGCCACCTTGAACCGCCGCATCTCAGCGCTGGAGGACGACCTTGGCGCCAAGCTGTTTGAGCGCTCGACCAGCGGCTGTGTCCTGACACCGACAGGGCTGGACTTCTTGAGCCACGCTGAACGGGTAGAGGCCGAAGCGCTGCGCATGCAACGCTCGCGTGGGCGCCGGCAAGGGGAAGTCGAGGGTGTGTTGCGCATCGGCGCGCCTGATGGTTTTGGTGTGGCCTTTTTGGCGGGCAAATTGGGACGCCTCAAACAGCGCCATCCAGGGCTTGTGGTCCAGCTTGTGCCGGTACCGCGCGCCTTTTCGCTGGCACAACGCGAAGCCGATATCGCGGTGACCGTCAGTCGGCCTGCGCGCGGGCGTCTGCTCATGAAGAAGCTAACGGACTACAGCTTGGGCCTGTATGCGGCGCGCGACTATTTGGCCAGGGCTGATGCACCCAAAGATGTGCAGGCCCTGATTGATCACCCGCACATCGGCTACGTTGAAGACCTGATTTACGCCCCCGAACTTGATTTCTCGCGGGAGCTTCCGATTTCCTGGCCCGTGTCTATCGAGGTGTCTGGCGCTTTGGGTCAGTTCGAGGCGGTGCGCTCTGGCGCGGGCATCGGCTTCTTGCATCGTTTTATGGCCGAGCCGGTCCCCGAGCTGGTGCGCCTATTGCCAGAGGTCAACATCGCGCGCAGCTATTGGACGGTTTGGCATGAAAGTCTGCGCGACAGTGCACGCATCCAAGCCGCCGTTGCCTTTTTGGATGACGTGGTGGGCGAAGCGCGGTCGGCGTTTTAGCCGAGCCCGAACCGGGCCGCCTAATCTTGCAAGAAGGGGCGCAGGAAGCCGTTCACGACTTCTGGACGCTCGACCGGCGCGAAGTGCCCTGCTTCTGCGATCACCTCCAGACGCGCATTTGGCAACAAGCGCGCCATGTCTTCGTGCTGACGAACCGGGCTCCACAGATCATGCTCGCCGACGAGCAACAGGGTAGGGCAGGTGATGTTCGGTAAATAGGCGGCCGCGTCTCTGCGATTGACCAGCGCACGGATCTGCCGCTCGTGGAGGGCCGCGTCGCGCCGCAGCACCATATCCTTGAGCCCTTGCATTAGGGCGGCGTCCTGCTTGTTAGGCTCCCAAACCATGCTGGCAAGCCAACGGTCGGCCAGAGCTTCCATGCCCGCATTGTAGCCAAAGGTGACGGCTTCTTGTCGCTGCTCGGCCTCGCCGTCCGCCAAGGGGTGAATGCCCGTATCCAACAGCGCCAATCGTTCAATGCGCTCAGGCGCTAGGCGGGCCATCTCCATTGCGACGCGCGCGCCCATCGAGTGCCCGGCCACACGTAGCGGGCCTGGGTGAGCGTCTAGGCAATCTTGCGCCATGTCGGTCAAACTGTCTTGGCTGGAAAAGTCAGCGATTGCGGCGCCCGGAAGTTCGCGCAGCAAAGGCTCCCAGACAAATCGATCACACATAAGGCCAGGAAGGAGCAGGACGGTCATACAGAACTCGCTGTAAGGGATTGGTGGCAGGCGTTGGCTGGCTGTCGGGTCTAAGCGACTCGTCAGCTGGAGCCAGTTGTCTAGACCCAGGGCTTGGCACCCCAGGGTACCCAAGGACACCCCAGGACACGCTAGCTCAGAGCGATACCGTCCCTGCCATCGCGTTGCAAGCGCTTTGAGGACCGATTTGCAAGGAAGTTCACGGCGGTAATGTATACAATTTTTCATCATGTGGGCAATAATACGCCATTTTGCGATTATTTTGCTTGAAATTGTATACAGCACAAGGCATGCCATAGCCAGCAACGCTTTTCGGTTTATGGGGTTGGTGTGCATAGCCAGCAGAAAATTTCCCAATACGATAAGGCCCTGATGGGGCTGCGTTCGCTCGTTTGGTCGGGTGAATTTGAAGCCAGCACGCGCTTGCCAGAAGTGAGCCTTGCGCAACGCTTGGGCATTTCACGCACGCCGCTGCGCCAGGCCATGGGGCAGCTGGTGGATGAAGGCCTGCTGGAGCGCATCGACACCGGCGGATGCCGCGTCGTCAGTTTCACCATGGACAACATCATTGACGCGATCGAAGTTCGGGGCGCCATTGAAGGCACCGCTGCCCGTCTGGCTGCCGAGCGCGGTATGGTGGCAGAGCTGGCCGAAGAATGTCGCCAGATCCTCGACGTGTTAGACGGCGCGGTTTGCGATCCCAGCAATATCGATTTTGATACCTACGTTCCATACAACGCCCGCTTTCATGCGCTGTTGGGCCGTCTGGCAGGCAGCGCCGTTGTGGAGCGCGAAGTCGAGCGGGCTTGCCGTCTGCCTCTGGCCTCCCCCAGTGCCTTTTTGCAAGGGCAGGAGCTGATCCCTGACTTCCGTGTCTCCCTTCGCCTGGGCCAGGACCAACATCGTTCTCTTTTCAACGCCATCCAAGACCGTGAAGGCAGCCGAGCCGAGGCTCTGGCGCGCGAACACGCAAGGCTGGCGCGCCGCAATCTGAAATACGTCATCAGCGAACGGCCCAATTTGGCCAGCCGGGTTCCCGGTCTAGCGCTGGTGGCCGCGACTTGAATCATTAGGAGGAATCAATGCCAAGTCTTTCCGACGTCATGTCCCAACACAAGAACCCCGTAGAAATGCTGCGGAACTCCAAGATTGGGATGTATGTCTATCCGGTGGTTGCGCCTGAGTTCACCAACTGGCGCAGCGAGCAGGTCGCCTGGCGCGACACGGCGGTCTTGTTCGATCAGTCTCACCACATGGACGAAGTGATCGTTGAAGGCCCTCAGGCGACCGAGTTTTTGTCCCACCATGGCATCAACTCCTTCAAAAACTTCGATCTCAATCGTGCCAAGCACTTCGTGCCGGTGACCCCCAATGGCCATGTCATTGGCGACCACATCATCTTCCGCGAACGCGAAGACAAGTACGTGTTGGTTGGGCGCGCGCCGACCTCGAATTGGCTGCTTTTCTGCGCGGCTTGGGGCAAGTGGAACGTGCGTATTCGCCATGATCCCCGCTCGCCATCGCGCCCTGAAGGCGAGCGCGTCATGCGCGAGCACTACCGCTTTCAGATCCAGGGCCCTCAGGCGCCTGCGATCTT
>JAUIHE010000090.1 GCA_030432195.1 Alphaproteobacteria bacterium | reverse complement strand
TTCCAAGGCATAGATCGACTTATCCGATCCGTTGCCTGATTGCTTGTGTCCCGACAGCGGCACGGTGATGTCCGGCCCACCATAGGTGTTTACGTGGACCACGCCGGCCTTGACGGCTTTGACCATGCGGTGCGCGCGGCCCAAGTCACTGGTCCAAACCCCCGCCGCCAGGCCATAGATCGTCGCGTTGGCCAGGCGAACCGCTTCGACTTCGTCTTCAAAGCGGATGACACCCAATACCGGACCGAAAACCTCTTCTTGAGCCAATTTCATATCGCCGGTGACATCAGAAAATACCGTGGGCTGCATGTAGTAGCCGCCGGTCTCCTGCAAGAGGCGCTGACCGCCTGTCGCCAAGCGCGCGCCATCGCTCAAAGCGGCTTCGACGTGCGCCAGGTTTTGCGCCAACTGCACATCGCTGCTAACCGCGCCCGCCTGCGTCGTCATATCCAAAGGATCACCGACTTTCATCGTACTGGCCTGCTGGCTCAGCTTTTCGACCACTTCGTCATAGATCGACGCCTGCACCAACAAACGCGAGCCCGCCACGCAGACCTGACCCGAGTTGCGGAAAATGGCCGCTGCGGACACCGCCACGGCCTTGTCCAGGTCGGGCGCGTCGGCGAAAATGATGTTGGGCGACTTGCCGCCCAGCTCCAAATAGCAGGGCTTCATGTTCGACGCCGCTGAAGCTTCCAATAAGCGCCGTCCGGTCGGGCCCGAGCCGGTGAAGGTCAAGACATCCACGTCCATATCGTGCGCCAGCGCCGACCCGACGATCGAACCCTTGCCGGTGACAACGTTCAAGACGCCCTCAGGCAGGCCTGCTTCGTGGCAAAGTTCGGTCAAGCGCAACAGGGAAAGGCTGGCGACCTCGGCAGGTTTCAGCACCACCGAGTTGCCCATCGCCAAGGCCGGAGCAATCTTCCAAGCACCAATCATGAGCGGGAAATTCCAGGGCACAATAGCGCCCACAACGCCCACCGCCTCGCGATGAACCAAGCCCAGCACCGACGGATCTGTTGGCGCGATGTCGCCCATGACCTTATCGACGCATTCGGCATAAAAGCGGAAAGTGGCCGCCGCCGAACCCGGCTCGGCCTTAATGGCCATACTGATTTCGGTGCCATTGTCGCGCACGCCCAACACCGCCAGCTCCAGCGCGTGCTGTTCGATGAGATCAGCGATGCGGTGCATAATGCGCTTGCGCGCTGCAGGCGCCATGTTTGACCAGCGGCCAGACTCAAAGCTCGCGCGCGCCGAACGGACGGCCGCTTGCATATCCTCAGCCGAACCCGCCGGGACTTGAGTCAGTACCTGCCCGTCAATAGGAGAGATGGCATCAAAGGTGCCACCGTCGTGCGCCGCGACTTGCTGACCACCAATCCACATAGATTGCGGCGCGATCGGCGCAGAGCGCAGGGCGTCGATTGCAGATTGATCCATGTCTCGTTCCGGCCTTAGCTAAATCTGTTATTGGTTCACAAAATGAACCGCTGTTTCATTTATTTCTTGCATTACCTCTGCGCATTTGTCAACTAACTTATGCGTTCAACGCAGATCTAATTTAACTCGTTAAGTTATGCCCCAAAGCGAAACCAAAACCACCACCGATAAAGCGCTGTCTTTGCTCGCGTTTTTTGATGATAAGCACGACTGGATTGGATTAACCGATTTGGCCAAGCGTGCCGGATTCGACAAGGCCAGCACCCTAAGGCACGCCTCGGCTTTGGTTCGTGCGGGTCTATTGCAGCAGAATCCAAGCCACAAAAAATATGCACTCGGAGCCGAGATTCTGCGTTTGGCGCGCCTTCGCGAACAGCATTTCCCCTTTCAGGCGCTTGTCACACCGATTTTGCAAGATCTGACGGAGCGAACTGGCGAAACCAGTCACGCCAGCCTCCTGAGCCCGCGCGGCCTTGCAACCATCGCCAGCGTTGAGAGTCCAAAGAGCACCCGAGTGCATATTGAAACCGGCTTCGTGGCCCCGCTGCATGGCTCCGCGTCGGGGCTAATCTACATGGCCTACAGCGCGCCCGAGCAGGTGCAAGAATGGCTCACCAAGCCGCTGCAAGCCTGGACCCCATACACCGAAACCGACCCTGGGCGTGTGGCCGCCCTGATTGGTCAAGCCCGACAAACGGGCATTTCGGAAAGCAATCGCGGCGTTGAGATCGAGGTCTTTTCCCAGGCCGTACCTGTCTTTGATAAGGACTGTCGTCCCTATGCAACCCTGGCTGTCGTCACACCCGTTTCCAGGGCTACCCCAGATGCAAAGGTTCGCACCGCCCAGGCGCTTTTCAGCGCAAGCCTTCGCCTGACCCAACAACTCGGTGGTTTGACCCCAACCGACTTCAAAGGCCTGGCAGAGGCTCAGCTCGCCCGAAGCCTGCCAGCCGAAGTTCCACCGTCTCCCCTGCCCATTGACACAAGGTTGCCCACTGCATGATCGCCGACCCGCGCTCACCTGACATTTCGACCAAAGCTCTGGTTCTGGACTTTGGCGGTGTGATTTCCAAAACGATGTTTGAGACCCACGCCCTCAATGAGGCCGCGCTGGGTTTGGAACCGGGCACCTTGACCTGGCAAGGCCCTTTTGCGCCTGAAAGCGATGCACTGTGGCGCGCCATGCAAGCCCAAGAAATCAGCGAGCGCGACTACTGGCTGACCCGCGCCAAAGAGGTCGGCGCCCTGCTGGGCCAAGACTGGCGGTCGATGAAGCAATTGGTGCAAGCCGCGCGGGGCAGCGTTGATCCCATGACCTTCATTCGCCCCGAGGCGCTCGCCACCATGCAGCGCGTCAAGCAAGCCGGGCACAAGCTAGCTATCTTGTCGAACGAATTGGATCTGTTCTATGGCGAAGATTTTCGCCCCCGCCTGCCCTTTCTCGCCGACATGGATCTGATCGTTGACGCCACCTACACCCAGATCCTCAAGCCCGACCCGCGCGCCTACGCCTTCATTACTGAAGGACTAGATCTGGCGCCCGAAGACTGCATCTTCGTCGATGATCAGATGAAAAACATTCGTGGCGGCCAAGACGCAGGCATGACCTGCGTCTGGTTCGACGTCCACAACCCTGCTTCCTCCTACTCACAAGCCCTCAGCCACTTTGGCTTACCGGCGCTAGCATAAGGTTCAACCCCATGCCGTTTGACAGCAATTTCTTGAAAGAAAATAACGCCAAGTTTCAGTGGCACCCCATGGCGCACCCTGCCGAAATGCAGGCCAACCCGCCCAAGATTATTTGTGAGGCCGAGGGCGTAACTTTAACCGACGTGGACGGCCACAAGACCTTGGATTCGGTGGGCGGCCTGTGGAACGTCAACTTGGGCTATTCTTGTGAGCCGGTAAAGAAGGCGATCGCCGATCAGCTCGCGACCCTGCCCTATTATTCGGCGTTTCGCGGCACGGCGACCGCGCCTGCCATCGAGTTATCGCACGCGCTCAAGGAGTGGTTCGCGCCCGACGGCCTCGGCCGAGCCTTTTTTACTTCTGGCGGTTCGGACAGCGTGGAGTCGGCGCTGCGCTTGGCGCGCCAGTACCACAAGATCCGTGGTGATCGCGATCGCACCAAGTTCATTTCGTTGAAGAAAGGCTACCACGGCACGCACTTCGGCGGCGCGTCGATCAACGGCAACGCCAATTTCCGCCGCAACTACGAGCCTCTGCTGCCGGGCTGTTTCCAGATTGCCTCCCCCTACCCCTACCGCAATCCCTTCAACGAGACCGACCCCGCCAAGCTGGCAGAGTTGGTCGCAGCCAGCCTGGAAGATGAGATTGGCTTCCAAGGCGCAGATACGATCGCGGCCTTCATCATGGAGCCAGTTTTGGGCGCGGGCGGTGTCATTCCGCCCCACGAGACCCTCATGCCCAAGGTTCGCGAGATCTGTGATCGTCACGGCATCTTGCTGATTGCCGATGAGGTCATTACCGCCTTTGGCCGCACCGGCGCTTGGAGCGGCTCGCGGTTGTGGGGCGTGCAGCCCGACATGATGTGTACCGCCAAGGCCATCACCAACGGCTACTACCCCTTCGGCGCGGTCATGATCCACGACAAGGTGGCAGAGGTCTTCGAGAGCGACCGCTCCAGCTTCGGGGCCATCGGCCATGGCTATACCTATTCGGCCCACCCAGTTGGCGCCGCCGCGGCCCTAGCCTGCCTGCCCGAAATGGTCCGCCTCAAGGTCAATGAAAACGCCGCAGCACGCGGCCAAGAGTTGCTGGACGGCCTCAAAGCCTTGTATCAAAAGCATGAAGTCGTCGGCGATGTGCGCGGCAAGGGCCTGATGTGCGCTCTGGAGCTGGTTGACGACCGCGCCAGCAAAAAGCCGATCGACAAATCCCGCATCGGCCGGGTGTTTGAGACCATGTATGAAGCGGGTGTGATGGTGCGCATCTCGGGCCCCAATATGATCTTTAGCCCGCCGCTGGTCATCACAGCCGAAGATGTACAGACCATCTTGCAGGCCACCGACGCCGGTCTGGCTGCGGCCTAGCTGCGGTCCCTTCGTTCAAAAAAAGACGCCCCGCATCCGGTCCACCGGTCGGGGCGTTTTCTTTGGGCAAGGCTTTGCGCTAACGAGCCGGTTGGCGGCCTATTCAATATCCAGGCAAGCCAAGACCCAAACGTCGTAGATGGGGTGATCCATAGCCGACAGGGCCGGCGAAGAGGCAAACATCCAGCCATTGAAGACCTGATAGGAATCGCGCGCGACAGGTTGGTCGATGATCTCCAGGAAGGTCGCGCTCTCGGGCGGCTCGGTCGGCGGGTTCTCATAGCAGGCGCGCGGCGTAATCTGGACCGTGCCAAAGGTGGCGGTCTGGCCAACCGGCACGTCGATCGTGGTCATACGCGCGGTGATTTTTTCCATAGCCCGCAAGCGCGCAAAGCGGCGCGGCAAGGGCGGGTCACGCTCCTGCAAGGCGCGCTGAAACAGAACCTGGTTACGTTTGCGCTCAGCTTCCTCACTGGTGGAGAGCAGCGCGATCTTATCGCCAAGCCCCAACTGCTGCAGACGTTGCTCGCGGTCAGTGCCGGTCAAGAGCGCATCCAAGTTGGGCTCGTCCTCCATTAAGGCCGGGTCCAGGACCAACGCGCCTTCGCCCAAAGCCAGCAAGCCCAAGGGTTCGGTGAACAGCAGACCGGTCGGTTCGGGCTCCTCAATATCCAGGATAGCCGCGGTTGCTTCAGCGGGCTGACCAGAGGCCGGATTAGCCGCTAGGCCGCTATCGTCTTGCGGGGCAGCGCCTGCTGGCTCGACCTGGTCGTCGAAGTTGGCCGGTGTGGCGCTGAGGGATTCAGAAGCATCAAAGCTGCTGGGCGTGCCCGCTGACCTGTCGCTGGGCAGCGCCAACTGACCTTTCTGGGCGGGCAGCGGTGGCGGCGACGACGGCGCGGCTTGCAAGCGCGGCAAACTGGGTGCTGGCTGGCGCGGCTGAAAGGTCGGCGCCGGCGCAGGGGCTTGCGGCGCGGCCTGGTTTGGTGCGGGGACCACATTGCCGTAGACATCGATCCACTGCCCCAAGAAGGGATCATAGGTCTGCGCCCGCAGCGTTGGTATGGCAACCGACAACACGACTAGCAAAGCCAGCGCTGCCACCAATGCGGCGCGCGCCACGGTCCTTACCCAGGCGGGGGAGCGTCGCCTGATGGCTAGTTCGGCAAGCGTGGCGTCAGTCATCATGATTTGCAGTCGTCGTCGGCGAACAGGGTCAGCTCTTGTAAGGGTTTTCCAGCGCGTCCACCAGAGCATGCAGGCATTGGCGAACTTGCGTTTCATCGGCGCCCATCAACAAGGCATCTTCCAAGGCGTCTTGGGCTATGTCCATGAGTTCGGCCAAATTTTCATTCAGCACTTTGATCTTTTCGTGGCAGGACAGCGCCTTTCCCGATGAATCTTGCCAGGTTGGTATAACGGCCTGCAAGCGGTCATCTTGGCTCAAAGCGCTGTGTCCCCTTCGCCACCCGAATTGTCACCCAGGCCGCTGTCGAGCGCATTGCCCAGATCATCGGCACCCAGGTCATCGGCACCCAGGTCATCGGCACCCAGGTCATCTGCACCAAAGCCATCATCGCTCGCCTGTGCTTCACCCTTGCCGCCCAGCCCGCCAAAGACGGCACCGGAAATCAAATCCATCAGGTTTGTCGCGCCATAGGTCAGCTCAAAGGCATCGCCTTCCTTGAACATATCGACGTTATAGCCGGGTTCAATCAGGATATGGCTGCCCCCCAACAAGCCGTCAGAGGCGATTCTGATCGCGCTATCGGTTGGCAAAGAGATCTTGGACGGGATTTCGATCTTTAGCGCGGCTTCAAAGGTCAAAGGATCCAGCTCAAAGCCGGACACGCGCCCGACCTTTACGCCCGAGATCTTGACATCGGTGCCGGTCGTCACACCACCAATGGTATCAAAGCGCGCTTCCAGCACATAGGTATCTTGCTGGGCCTGCCAAAAACCCTGATTGCTGAGCGCGTAGGCGCCAAAAGCAATCGCGGCGATCAAGACCAAAAAGCCAACTGCAGTTTCAAATGGCGAATGGCGCATAAGGACAGCTTTCGTGATTGGGGCCGAGATCGGCGAAAGGGAATGGAGCGGCGGGCTTTAGCCTTGATCCGGCGACCAGGCTTCGTAGTCAGAACCACTAGCAGCGCGCTGTTGGCCCATGGAGGGGTGGCCCGGCGGGCGGTAGGCCAGCTCAGTACCGGTCAAATTTGGAATGTGGCGACGTTGCCAAGGCCAGCGGTGCGGTTCGGCCTCGGTTGGCGGTGTCTGCACGGTATGATGCAACCAAGAATGCCATTCAGCGGGAACTTTAGAGGCCTCAGGGCGGCCCTTAAAAATGACCCAACGGCGCGCTTTGACCAGCGACCCAGAACCCTCGGGCTTGGTTTTGCTGCGCGCTTGGTAGTAGGCGTTGCCGAATTCATCGCGACCGACCAAACGACCGCTAAACCAGGTTGAAATCAAAGTGCCAATATCAGCCATAAGGACTCGTCTATTTAAGCCAACGACAGGGGTGCCGCGTTGGCAGGGTAGAATGGTTCGGGACTTTCCCCTCGGGTCATAGCCCCAAAGGTCATGGCCCCAAAGGTCATGGCCCCAAAGGTCATGGCCCCAACGGCGCATAGCGACCCAACTGCGACAGCAAAACACGCCAAGGACAGAACTCAGCGCAAGGACGCCTGCGGGGACTCCCATTGCCCCTGCTTATGGCACCAGTTTGACCCAAGGTCCAGAGGACAAATGCCCCGCTTGGGGACCAGGCGCAACCGCCACCGGCTCCAGCGGCGCACAAGCCTGACCGCCGCCCCGCTACGGCTGCTCAGAACAGACTTGGCGCCTGGGCTCGGGGCCTGGGCTCGGGGCGTGGGCGTTAGGGCGCGGGCCAAAACTCCTGGCTGCGCCCGGTCAAACCATAGGCCAGTAGTCCCACGGCCTCATGAAAGGCCTGGTCGAAATGGAGCAGCGCCTCTGCGGCGTTGGGATACCCCCAAGCTTGATAGAGATTGACGCGGAAATCCACCGGACAGGCCGTGACCTCAAAGCCAGCGGCGCGGAACACCCCCACCGCACGCGGCATGTGATACGCCGAAGTCACAAGGGCCAAGCGACGGGCCTTTTCCGGCAACAAGCCCTTGATTCCCAGGGCATTTTGATAGGTATTGAGCGAGCCGCCCTCAAACGCCACCCGCCCTTCGGGCACACCAATGGCAGCGAGCCATTGCGCCAACCATTGTGCTTCGTTGCGCCTGCCCTGCAGCGCGAAGGTCCCGCCGCTCGCAATCAACAGGGGGGCGTCGGGCGACTGCGCCAGGCTTGCCAGGGTCAGCAGACGCTCTCCTGACTGTCCCACCGCAAGCTGCCCGGTTTGATTGCTTAGATTGGTCTTGATCGCGCCCCCAAGGATCGCGACCGCATCAGCTTCCAAATTGTCGAAATCGCAAGTGGGAAAGCGTTGTTCTAAAGCCCACAACGGCATGTGGCCCAGCGGCGAAGAAAGAAGCAGAGCCACCAAGGCTAGGCTGACAAGCAACCGCTGTGGCAAGGATCCCGTGCGCCCCTCGCCCGCCGCCGAGCGCGTTGGAGTTGAAGGGTTCGCGCGCTTTGACCGTTGGCGGCGCATCCACAGCAGCGTTCCCGCCATGGCGAGCCACAAAAGATTGGAGGGGCGCAGCGCCAGCCAGATCAGTTTCGCCGCAAACAAAAACAGTGTCATAAATCCTCACGATTGGGGGCTGAGCCCTATCTAAGGATTATGACACTGCTGTGAAGGTGGCGCGCAAATAAGCGGCCTTTCGGTAGAAAGCAATCGCTTTGGCGTTGGATCGCCAGGTAGGTTAGATAGCCAGGTACTTTTCCAACAATTCTTTATTGCCAGAAAGTTCGTCGGCCGCCCCGTCAAAGGCGACGACACCGGTATCCAAGATCACAGCGCGGTCCGCTAGACGCAGGGCCGCCTTGGCGTCCTGCTCAACGATGATGGTCGTGAAGCCCTGGTCTTTGATCTGGAACATGATGTTTTCGATCTCATGGCGAATAGTTGGTGCCAGTCCTTCATAGGGTTCGTCCAGCAACAAAACTTTGACATCGCGCGCCAGAGCCCGTCCCAGTGCCAGCATCTGCTGTTCACCACCGGAAAGCGTCGTGCCTTCCTGGTTGCGGCGTTCTTTTAGACGCGGGAAGTGGTCATAAATCTGCTCCAGCGGCCAGCCCAAGGGCTCGGCGACTTGCGCCAATTGCAGGTTCTCTTCGACGGTCAGGCCCTGAATGATGCGGCGGTCTTCGACCACCAGCTGAACGCCTTTGCGAGACGCCACGTGGGCGGGCTCGTGGTCCAGGCGCTCGCCGTCCAACCAGATCTCGCCCGAGCGCACCTCAGGTTCCATCGCGCGGGCGATAGAGCGCAGTGTAGACGATTTGCCCGCGCCATTGCGCCCCAGCAGGGCTAGGATCTGCCCCTTTTCCATGCCAAAGCTAACATCTTGCACGATGTAAGACTCGCCGTAATAGGACTTGATGTTCTTCAGATCGAGATACTTAGTGCTCATCAGCTTCGTCTCCTAGGTAGGCTTCACGCACTTTGGCTGAATTGCGGATTTCGTCAGGATTGCCTTCGTCGATCACATGACCCTGCGCCATACAGGAGATGCGCGAAGCCAAGGAGAAGACCACGTGCATATCGTGTTCGATGATGACCTTGGTCATGCCTTTGGCGTGGATAGTCTTCAAGACCTCGATAATCTCGTTGGTATCCGCACGGGACATGCCTGCCGTTGGCTCGTCCAACAGCAAGAGCTTCGGATCTTGAGACAGACACATGGCCAGCTCAAGACGGCGTTTGTCCCCGCGTGACAGGTTGTCGGCAATGACATCCATTTTGTCCTTTAGGCCCACATCGTGCAGCTCGCGCTCGGCCACCTCGCGCACGGCTTTGCGGTCGCGAAGATTGGTCCACCAGTTGGCCTTAAAGGCGCCGTCGGCGTGCGCCAGGGCTGGGATCATGACGTTCTCTAGCAAGCTCAACTCGCCAAAGATTTCCGGCGTCTGGAAGACCCGGCTCACGCCCATTTGGTTAATCGCCTGCGGTTGTTGACCAATCAGCGATTTACCCATGAAACTTGCGGTGCCAGAGTCGGGGATCAAACGCCCAATGAGCGCGTTCAAAAAGGTCGATTTGCCCGCGCCGTTCGGGCCGATGATGGCGTGAATTGTGCCCTCTTCGACCTGAAGGTTGACGTCGTTCAGGGCCTTGAGGCCACCAAAGGACTTGTTGACGCCGCTAACGGTTAGAATAGCTGACATATCGCGCCCCCCTATTCAGCAGGGGTGCTGTTCGCACCCGCTTGCTTGTTCTTGCCAAAACCGAACAGTCCAGCCAGGCGTTGCAGGCCTTCCATGACCCCACCAGGCAGGAAGATCACGATCAGCATGAAGATGATGCCCAAAGACAGGTGCCAGCCTTCGCCGACAAACTTTGAAACAACGACCGCAGCGCCGTGCTCGATGCTGTCCGGCAAGAAGGCCAGAGCCTGTTCAACCACCGACTCGTTGAAGGTCGAAAGCTTGGCTTCCAGCCACTTGATGATGCCAGCACCCATGATCGGACCGAACAAAGTTCCGACGCCGCCCAAGATGGTCATGAGCACGATCTCACCTGAAGCCGTCCAATACATGCGCTCAGCGCCCGCCAAGGGATCGACCGAGGCCAGCAGACCACCGGCAAGACCGGCGTACATGCCAGAAATGACAAACACAGTGATAAGGTAGGGACGCGCGGCCAGGCCTGTATAGGACATACGAGTCTGGTTTGACTTGATGCCGCGCAGCATGATGCCAAACGACGAGCGCGTGATCCGCAGAGCAATATAGAAGCCGACAATGGCGACGATCGCGCAAATCCAATAGCCGGTCATGCCTTGATTTGAAACGCCAAAGCCCAAAATTGACGTCGAAGGCAGCCCGCTTTCAGGGTTCACGCCCATGGCGCGATCGATGACGCGCGCGTCGCCCAGCGCCAACTGCAAGCCCGTCTCACCGTTGGTCAGGGGCGTCAGCACCGAATAGGCCAGGGAGTACATCATCTGGGCAAAGGCCAGTGTCAGGATCGAGAAATAGATGCCCGAGCGACGCAGGGCGACGAACCCCAAGATCAGAGCAACCAGTCCGCCCATGATGGTTGAAGCGATGATGGCGGGGATGACATCCATGGTGAACAGCTTGAAGCACCAGACCGCGGTGTAGGACCCCACGCCCAGGAAGGCCGCGTGACCGAAGGAAAGGTAGCCGGTCAGACCAAACAGCAGGTTGAAGCCCACGGCGATCAGACCAAAGACGGCAAAGCGCTGCATAATATCGGGATAGCCCGCGTCGATCAGCGGCCCCCACATGGGTAGGGTAATCATGATCGCTGCAAAAATCAGCAGCATGAAGTAGTCTCTTTTGCGCATGGCTTAGTCCTCCATTACGCCTTTACGGCCCATCAAACCGCGCGGACGGGTCAAAAGCACGACCACCGCAACTGTATAGATGATAACCTGGTTAATACCGGGAATTAGGTCAGAGATGACAGGCAAGGCGACGATGGCTTCAAGGATGCCCAGCATGAAACCAGCCAAAACGGCACCACCCAGCGAGCCCATACCGCCGACGACCACCACCACGAAGGAAATGACCAGGAATTCCATGCCCATTTCGTAGTTTGGGGGGAGTGTGGGTGTGTAGAGCGCGCCTGCGATACCGGCGATGGCCGCTGCCATGCCGAAGACCAAGGTAAAGCGCGCTTGAATGTTGATACCCAGCAACTGGACCATTTGACGATCTTGCATGCCCGCACGAACGACCATGCCGAAACGGGTGAATTGCAGCAGGGCGAAGACCCCAAACATGACCAAGATGCCAACGATGAAGTACATGAGGCGCCAAGCCGGATACGCGATATCAAGGCCGAATGGCGCGCCAATAGGAACCTGACCCTGGAAGAAGTCCGGTGTTGGCTGTGGAATAGGGTTGGCGCCATAGAAGGTGCGCACGATCTCGCCCAGCACGATCGCCAGACCAAAGGTCACCAAGATCTGATCGGCGTGCGGACGGTTATAGAAGTGGCGAATAAGGCCGCGCTCCAGCAGCGTGCCTATCAAAAACATGACCGGGATCGCCAACAGCAACGATAACGGTACAGACCAGTCTATGATTGTCTGCCCAAAGTCGCCGTACCAGGTCACCAGATAAGGTTGATCGATATAGGCTTCAAAGAAAGTGATGCTGGGATCTTTGACCTTTTGGGACAAGGTCAGCAAGTGGTTGGTGGTCACCGCACAAAAGGCGCCCAACATAAACAGGGCTCCGTGGGCAAAGTTGACCACGCCCAGTGTGCCGAAAATCAGGGTGAGGCCCAACGCGATTAGCGCGTAGGCCGCCCCTTTATCAACACCGTTCAAAAACTGTAAGATGATTGCGTCCATGACTGCATACTTCGCTGTTGGATTGGCATGAAGGCCTTTGCGCTCGATGGCGATGTGCTGCCCTAGTTGGCAGGCCATTCGTGTGGCATTGGCTCTGCGCAGATGCGCAAGGCTCGTCTCCCTAGGGATCTGTATCCAGAAGGGAACCTAAACCCAGAAGGGACACAAGGCCCGACGGATGCCGGGCCTTGCCTCAACACGGCTCTCGCATCTCTGAAAAGAGTGGCGCAGCAGCAGACTGCTGCGCCGAGTGACCAGAGGTACGAGGAAGGCTCGTGGGTTCAACCTATCGGCAAGCCGATTAGATCGGGCCCAAGTCGCCCGCGTACAGGTTTGAGTCGTACTCGACCTGAGCGCGCGGCGTAACTTCCACGATCTCCAGCAGGTCAAAGTTTGAAGAAGGATTGTCTTTACCCTTCACGACCAGAACGTCCTTGAAGCACTGGTGGTCGTCAGCACGGTAGTGAACCGGACCGTTGCCCATGCCGTCGAAGTCCATACCTTCAAGGGTCGGAATCACAGCAGCCGGGTCAAAGGTGCCAGCCAGCTCACAGGCGTTGGCGTACAGCAGTGTCTGAACGTAGCAAGTGTGGGCAGCCTGTGACGGCGGGAAGCCGTACTTGGTGCCGAAGGACTTAACGAAGGCCTGAGAGCCCGCGTCGGTCAACTGCCAAGACCAGCCAGTTGAACCATAG